>JBPCVZ010000411.1:0-8046 GCA_051010015.1 Hyphomicrobiaceae bacterium | reverse complement strand
CCGCGCCGGAACCCGCGCCGACCACGGATGAAGCGGCGGCCGCGATAAAAGCGCGGGCCACGGTAAAACCGTCGCCGTCCATAGAAGCGCCGGATGCGATAGTAGCGTGGCAGTCCGACGTAGGCGCTGACGTAATAAGGATAGTACGGTCGCGAATAATATCGAGCGTATCGACAGGACCTGTGGCGGTGCCATCGCTTGTGGACATGGCCACGGCCGCCGTGCCAGTGGCGCTGATGGCCGTAGAGCCGTCGGCAGTGACGTCCGTGAACCTTGTGCACCAGGCCGCGATCGGTCCCGACCTTGATCTTCGCGATCGGGCCCAGCGGGGCCGCGGATGCCATGCCAGTGACGAACAGCAGCGTCGCCATTGCACTCAAGAGCGTCACAAAAGCGTGTCGCATTTGCTTAATCCTCAAACAGGTCTACCCCGCCCTTTGCGAAACTCATGCTAGCACGTTTGGCCGGCACTGATCCAGGTCAATGCGCGTTGAGGGCATCAAGTTTGAGGCGGTGCATGAAGCGGCGCCGGGCATGGCGGCGCATCAAAGGTGCGTACGGCGGATCGTGGCGGGTCGCGCCAATCAAGACATGGCTGGCCGCGCGGACATGGTCGGGCGGTCGCGACGCGAACAGGCCGCCGACGGCGCACACGACGCGGTCGAGGTTGCGATCGCGAATACCGGCTGAACCGAGTTGTCGCCACGTGTTGACCAGGTACTCCACGTTGGGGCCGGAAAGCCCGCGCGCCGCGCGGATCAATCGCGCCTGCTCGGCGATCGTCATGACGCCGGTATAACTCGGGTGCTTCGGCTCGACGACAAACGCCCGCCCGTACGTCACGTGGTCACCGAACGCCTGGTGATCGTCATGCGCGAGTTCGAGGTGGACCCGCGCCTCGCGGTAGACGCCGCTGACCTGCTCGCGCGCGCGCAGGTAAAGCAACACGTCGCGGCGGTGCTCGGGCGCGATGCGATAGGCCGCGCCAAGACAGGTGCCGCCCCGGTCGAGGCCGAGCACGAGACCGGGTTTCTCGTGGCTGCCGCGATGATGGGTCGAATAGATGCAGAAGGCGCGGTGGTGCCCGACCAGTCGCGCGGCGCGTCGCTCGGCGAAGGGAAAGCCGGGGTTCCACATCAGCGAGCCGTAGCCGAAGACCCAGAGATCATCCAGCCGAGGCGCTGATTGCTGCGTGTCCGTGGCCATTCGCCGACTCGATTCTATTCCGCGCTTGGCTCAACCACGCCGGCATGCCGGCCGAAGTCCGGTTCCGCCGTATCCTGGCCGGATTCGATGATGCCCTTGCGCACGCCGCGCGCCTCGGTGAAGAGATGCTGTAACCGCTTGCCGTCGCCGAACCGGATGGCGCGCTGCAGATCGGTCAGGTCCTCCGTGAAGCGGCCGAGCATCTCGAGCACGGCTTCCTTGTTGTTAAGGAACACGTCGCGCCACATCACCGGGTCGGAGGCGGCGATGCGTGTGAAATCACGAAAACCACCGGCCGAAAACTTGATCACTTCCTTGTCGGTGACCTGCTCGAGGTGGCGGGCCGAGTTGACGATGTTGAACGCGATCAGGTGCGGCAGATGGCTGACGATTGCGAGCACCATGTCGTGGTGGTCCGGCGCCATGACTTCGACGTCGGAACCGAGCCCCTTCCAGAAGGCCTCGAGCTTTGCCGTGGCCGCGGCGTCGTCGCCGGCGCGCGGCGTCAGGATGCACCAGCGGTTGTCGAACAGTTCCGCGAAGCCGGCTTCGGGTCCGGAGTTCTCCGTACCCGCGATCGGATGTCCCGGAATGAAATGCACATTGTCCGGCAGGTGCGGCGCGACATCGTCGATGACCGAGCCTTTGACCGAGCCGACATCGGTGACGATCGCGCCGGGCTTGAGGTGTGCCGCGATGTCCTTGGCGACGGCGGCGCAGGCGCCGACAGGTACACACAACACGACGAGGTCGGCATCTTCGACGGCGGCGCCGGCGGTCTCGTGCACCGTGTCGACAAGGCCCAGCTCGAGCGCGACGCGGCGCGTTTCGGCCGTGCGTGCGTGTCCCGAGATGGCATTAACCAGTTTGCCACGTCGCGCGGCATGCGAAATCGACGAACCGATCAGGCCGATGCCGATCAGTGCGATCTTGTCAAAATGTCCATTTGCCATGGCGGCTATTAGGTCCCCAGAAAGTCACTTAGAGCAGCAATCACGGCCTTGTTCTCGTCAGCCGTTCCGATTGTCATGCGCAATGCATTTCCGAGGCCATATCCGGCTGTACTGCGCAGAATGATGCCGCGCGACTGCAGAAACTGGTCGGCCTTAGGTGCCGTATGCGCGCCGCTGTCCGGGAAATGAATGAGCAGGAAGTTACCGACGCTTTCGGTCACGCCGAGGTCGAGCTTGGCCAGTTCCGCCGTCGTCCAGGCCAGCCACTCGTTGTTGTGGGCGATCGACCTGTCGAGGTGCGCTTTGTCCGCGATCGCCGCCGCACCGGCTGCAATTGCCGCCGCCGACACGTTGAACGGCCCGCGCGTCCGGTTGAGCGCTTCGGCGATCTCCGGCGGACAGTAGGCCCAGCCGATTCGCAGGGCTGCGAGACCGTGGATCTTCGAGAACGTCCGTGTCATCACGGTATTGTTCGTCGTCGCAACCAGTTCGAGGCCGGCTTCGTAGTCGTTGCGCTGGACGTACTCGCTATAGGCCGCGTCGAGCACCAGCAGCACGTGATCCGGCAGGTTGGCGCGCAGGCGGCGCACGTCTTCGATCGGAATATACGTGCCCGTCGGATTATTCGGGTTGGCGAGGAAGACGATCTTGGTGCGCGCCGTGACGGCGGCCAGGATATTGTCGACGTCCGCCGTCAGGTCGGTTTCCTGTGCAACCACCGGGGTCGCGCCGGCTGACAGTGTCGCGATCTTGTAGACCAGGAAGCCGTGCGCGGTGTGAATCGCCTCGTCGCCGGCGCTGAGATAGGTTTGCGCGAGCAGGTTGAGGATCTCGTCCGAGCCGGTACCGCAAATGATGCGGTCGGCATTGAGGCCGTAGGTTGCGGCAATCGCCTCGCGCAGCACCGTCGACGACCCGTCCGGATAGCGCGCCAGGTTGGCTTCGACCGCGCGAAACGCGGCAGCGGCCGCCGGGCTCGGGCCGAGCGGCGTCTCGTTGGCGGACAGCACGATCGGGTCGGCGTGCCCTTCCACTTCGTGGCCGCCGGGAACGTAAGCATTGATGTTCATCACGCCGTCGCGCGGCGTCGGACCTGTCCCGGCCATGGGCGTCACCCTATCCTCTCAATCAGAGTACTGCATTGGCCCGCTGCGGGCCGACGCGTCTAAATAGGGCGGTAGGCCCTTGAAAGCAAACAGTCGTTGTCGTCTCAGGATGGTTTTCACAGGCCAAAAAAAGCTGTAGATAATGTGCTTCGCCCGCGCCTTACGTGCATCCGGGCGCCGAAGTGTCACCGGTTGCCGCCGTCACAGCGATCCGGGCCTTCGCTGCACGAGCGGATCGGGCTCGAAAATTGTCGGCCCGCGTCCCAGACGCACGAACGGAAATGGCAATGAACGCAGACGTATCACCCGGGCTCAAGGCCGTCGAAGGTGAGTCGATCGATGAGGCCAATGCACCATCGAGCCCATCGATCACATTCGATGATCCGGGCCTCGAACTGGAAGGCGGCCAGGTCCTGAGCCCGTTCACGATTGCCTACCAGGCCTACGGCGAACTCAACGCCGATAAGTCGAACGCGATCCTGATCTGCCATGCGCTGACCGGCGATCAGCATTGCGCGAACGTGCACCCGAAAACCGGCAAACCCGGCTGGTGGGAACTGCTCGTCGGGCCCGGCCGGCCGATCGACACCAACCGCTTCTTCGTGATCTGCCCGAACATCATCGGCGGCTGCATGGGCTCGACCGGCCCGGCCTCGATCAATCCGGTCACCGATGCACCCTACGGCATTACCTTCCCCGTGGTCACTGTCCGCGACATGGTCGAGGCCCAGGTCCGGTTGATCGATCATTTCGGCATCGATCAGCTGTTCGCCGTCGTCGGCGGCTCGATGGGCGGCATGCAGGTTCTCGAGTGGGCCGCCGTCTATGGCGAGCGGGTTTACGCCGCCATACCGATCGCCACCGCGGCCTGGCACACATCGCAGAACATTGCTTTCCACGAGGTCGGGCGGCAGGCCGTCACGGCGGATCCCGACTGGTGTGGCGGCGACTACCTGAACCAGGGCAAGGTGCCGCGCCGCGGCCTCGCGGTCGCCCGCATGGCAGCCCACATCACTTATCTTTCGGAAGAGGCCCTGCAACAAAAATTCGGCCGCAGCTTTCAGGATCGCGCCGACCGCTCGTTCTCGTTCGATGCCGATTTCCAGGTCGAAAGCTACCTGCGCTATCAGGGCTCGACGTTCGTCGACCGCTTCGATGCCAACAGCTACCTCTATATCACGCGCGCGATGGACTACTTCGATCTCGCCGCGCGCTACGATGATGTGCTCGCCAACGCGTTTCGCGGCACCAAGACACGGTTCTGCGTCGCGTCGTTCACCAGTGACTGGCTCTATCCGACCCGCGAAAACAAGGAAATCGTGCAGGCCTTGAACGCGGTCGCAGCCAACGTTTCGTTCGTCGAGATCGTCAGCGACAAGGGGCATGACGCGTTCCTGCTCAACGAACCGGAGTTCTTCGCGACCGTCACCGGCTTCATCAAGGCGGCCGCCCGGCATCGCGGTATCGCGCAGGCCGGTGGGGCATGAGCACGATGGATGGCGCTGCGGATCACCTTGGCGCAGAGGCATCGGAGGTGGTCGACCAGCCCCGTGTCGACCACCAGCTGATCGCCGAAATGGTCAACAAAGGCGCGCGCGTGCTCGACGTCGGCTGCGGTGACGGGGCGCTATTGCAACTACTGGCCGAGCAGCGCGGCGCCGATGGCCGCGGCATGGAAGTCAGTCGTGAGAAGGTTAACGCGTGCGTGGCGCGCGGCCTGTCCGTCGTGCAGGGCGATGCCGATGTCGACCTCGACGACTATCCCGACAAGGCCTTTGACTATGCGGTCCTGAGCCTGACCATCCAGGCGACGCGCTATCCCAAGACCGTGCTCGAGAACCTGCTGCGCATCGGTCGCCACGCGATCGTGTCATTTCCGAATTTCGGCCACTGGCAGATTCGCACGTCGCTGCTGTTTGCCGGGCGCATGCCGCAGACCCGCAACCTGCCGGAGGCCTGGTACGACAGTCCGGATTCGCATCTGTGTTCGATCGTCGACTTTGCCAAGCTGTGCGAGGTCGTCGACGCCGAGATCGAGCGGGCCGTCGCCTTCAACCTGCGCGGCCGCCGCCTGCCGATCAACCGCTCGATCGGCCTGCAGAACCTGTTCGGCGAAAAAGCCGTGTTCCTCATGAAGAAGAACTGATCCGAAGGTCACGTGCAAAGCGTTTCGCTACGGGGTGCGTTGGCCGATTGCGAACGCCCTCGCGGCTTGCGTTCCCGGACAAGTGGCGGCCGCGGCGCCAAAGTGGAATACGTGCTGCAAACCGCCGCGCGATCCGGGACCTTTCGCGCCGGCGGGTCATCGAGGCATCACCAAAACTGAAGGGCGAAGGACCCCGAATAAGCACGTTGTGTTTTCCGGGGACGCGAAAGCGGCGGGGTTACGGATTCCTATTGATACGCAGCACCACGATCGCTCGGCCCGAAGCAACGCAAATGGGTTCCGGCCTTCGCCGGAATGACGACAAAATATATGGCAGCCGCCTGTCGTCGTTGTGAATTCTGAGCGGCCAAGCTCGCCTGACCCGAACTCGAAATTGCGACGGGCGGCAGCTCCAATCTCCGTCGTCATCCCCGCGCAGGCGGGGACCCAAGCGAGTCTCGAAAAACGCCCAGTTCGCGGTAGTTTGCTTAGATTCCCGCCTGCGCGGGAATGACGGAGTGGGAGGCGCGAACGCGTCGCGAACCGGAACGCCGCAGCTGCCCGAACAGGCCGGCACCCGCACGGGAAAGATGCCATCGCTGACAGACGGGATACCATCCGTCGGGCGCGCAACCCAAGCGTGTCGCATAAGATGCTCCCCGCTCTAGCTCCCTTTGGGCTCACGGCTATTCCCTCGCTTCGCTCGAGGCCTCCGCCATGCACGCGTTAGCGTGCGTTGCACGCTGTGGGCGGCGCGAGGCGCCGGGCTGCGGTCGCGGCCTTGTTGTTTAATCCGATTGGACGCGCAACCCTAGCCGCGGATCGTTGCGCCGGTCGCCTTTTGTACGGCCGCGATCACCTTCTCCGAGACCTGGTCGATCTCGGCATCCGTCAGCGTCTTGGTCGTCGGCTGCAACGTCACCTCGATCGCGACCGATTTCTTGTCGTCGCCAAGCGCCTTGCCTTCGAACACGTCGAACACGCTGACGTTCGAGATCAGCGCTTTCTCGGCACCGGTCGCAGCGCGGATCATGGCGCCGGCCTCGGTCGCCTTGTCGACGACGAACGCGAAGTCGCGGCGCACCGGCAGCAGGTCGGAGGCGTTGAGCGGCGCCCGCGCCCGGGCCTTGCGTTTTTCCGGCGGCAGCGCGTGCAGGAACACTTCGAACGCCGACGCCGGCCCGTCGATATCGAGCAGCTTCAGCGTCGCCGGGTGGACCTCGCCGAAGTGCGCCAGCACCATTTTCGGGCCGAGCCGGATGACGCCGGACTTGCCTGGATGGAACCACGCCGGTGCATCACGCGTGACCTGCACTTTGGCAACATCGAGCCCGAGCGCACCGAGCAGGGCGGCTGCGTCCGCCTTGACGTCGAACGCGTCGGCATCATGCGCATCGCCGCGCCAATCGCGGCCGCTGCCGCCAAGCTGCGAGCGACCGAGCCGAACACCGGATGCGAGCTGCATCTGACCATCCGGCGTGTCATCGAGATAGGCCTGGCCGAGTTCGAACAGCGCGACATCGTCGAAGCCGCGGTTGCGGTTGCGCTGCGCCGCGACCAGCAGGCCGGCGAGCAGGCCGGGGCGCATCGTCGAGAGATCGACCGAGATCGGGTTGGCCAGTTTCATCGCCTCGGCGCCGCCGCCAAAATGCTCGGCCTGGTCCTGCGGAATGAACGACCAGGTCACGGCTTCGACGAGCCCGCGTGCAGCCAGCGTGCGGCGCGCGCGGCGCGCGCGGCGCTGCCCATCCGTCAGCACCGATCGCGTCACACCGTGGCTGCGCGCCATCGGCGCCGGCGGCACGTTGTCGAGGCCATAGATGCGGATCACTTCCTCGACGACATCGGCGGGTCCGTGCATATCCGGGCGCCAGGGCGGCGTCGTCACCTTCCATTGCGGTCCCTTGCCGGCGAGTTCGCAGCCGATGGCTTCGAGGATGCGCTTGCCGTCTGCGACCGGGATATCGACGCCGGTCAGGCGTTTCACCTTGCCGTAGTCGAACGAGATGACGGTGCCGCCTTGAGGCGGTGCGCCGGCGACTATCGCCTTGGACGGCGTGCCACCGCACAGCTCGAGCACCCACTCGGTCGCGAGATCGAGGCCCGGCACCACGAACGCCGGGTCGACGCCACGTTCGAAGCGGTAGCGCGCATCGGTGATGATGCCAGCTTTGCGGCCCGTCGATGCCGTGCGCGCCGGATCGAAGTAGGCGCACTCGATCAGCACGTTGGTCGTTGTTTCCGTGCAACCCGTCGTTTCGCCGCCAATGACGCCGCCGAAGCCGAGCGGGCCGCTATCGTCGGCAATCACGCACATCTCGTCGTCAGATTCATAGGTCTTGTTGTCGAGCGCCTCGAACCGTTCGCCGGCCTTGCCGAGCCGCGCGCGAATGTGGCCTCGCACTTTGTCTGTGTTGTAGACGTGCAGCGGCCGGCCGCGGTCGAGTGAGACGTAGTTGGTCATGTCGACGAGGGCACTGATGGGGCGCAGACCCGCTGCCTTCAGGCGCTGCTGCATCCAGGCCGGCGCCGGCCCATTTCTGACACCGCGCACGTAGCGGCCCGCAAACGTCGGGCAGGCATCGGCCGTCTCCGGTGTGAATTCGAGCTGGATGTCGACCGGGCTGTCAAAGTC
>JBPCVZ010000410.1:0-15684 GCA_051010015.1 Hyphomicrobiaceae bacterium | reverse complement strand
GTGGAGGGTGAGATTGTGAGATCCGGTTCTCTATCTAGCGGGATCGTCGCCGTCGCACCACCGCAGAAATGACGGCGGTACGCCGCCCCGTTCATCCAATAAAATTTCGCGGCGGCTGTGTGCGGTTGCGGCAAATGCTCCAGGCCGTTCGCCAAGCGCAAATCTATGCTGCTTCGACGCCCGATCGCGAAACGAATTTTTCTCGTCATATCAATGATCTGCGGGACAGCCCGTGACGCCGGGCCGCGGTCGCTGCCGAAGATAGCCTTCCATGGCCCACAACGCTTGCGCCGGCGGCGTCGGTCATTGAGATGCGATCAGCTCACTGATTGGTGCGCTTTAGCCGACGTCTCGACCATCCACTTCGACAGTTGACGGCATCTGGCCCGGTTCTGCTGAGCGAATTTCAAGCCGCCTCGGCAGGTCGCGCTCTAGTTCTGGACTGCCAGCACGTGGTTCTGGAACCCGTTCGGCGACAGCGTCGGTCGCAGGCTGGAGATCGTACCGGAATAAACGCCGGCCCAGTTCAATTCGCCCGACAAACGCCCGTATTCGATTTTCGGGCATCGGTTCATGACCACTTTCATGCCAGCCGCTTCGGCTTCGGCGGCGGCGGCATCGTTACGAACGCTCAATTGCATCCAGATGACCTTGGCCTGCAGCTTGTCGTTGAGCGCAATGACCTCCTTGACGATCTTGCCGGCGGCCTCGGCATTGCGAAAGATGTCGACGATGTCGACCGGTCCGGGCAAGTCCTCGAGTGAGGCATAAACCGTCTGGCCAAGGAGCTTCTTGCCGGCGAGCCCCGGATTGATTGGATGGACGTCAAAGCCCTTACCGAGGAGGTATTTGAGCGCGAAATAGCTCGGCCGGTTGGTATTCGCGCTGGCGCCGATCATGGCAATGCTGCGCGCACTCGCGAGAATGTTGGTGATATAGCGTTCTGAGTAGTGGTCGTGGTTCATGGTGACTTAGCTGTCGGGTTGCGCCGTTTCGGGGCCGGGCAGCTTCATGTACCCGTTCTCGTCGAGTTCGGCGAATGGATTGTACGCCACTTCCCATAAATGGCCATCCGGATCAGCAAAATAACCTGAATAACCGCCCCAGAACACCTTCTGCGCCGGCTTGACGATTTTAGCCCCGGCGCGGCTGGCCTCGGCCATGACGCGGTCGACGTCCGCTTCGCTGTGCCGGTTCTGCGCCAAGGCGACCGCGCCTTGTCCGGGCCTGCCCACGTCCGTACTGACATCCTTGGCGAGTTCGGCCGTCGGAAACAGCCCGACGACGATCGTGCCCGACGTCATGAAGGAAATGCCCTCCTGGCTCGCCGCCGAGCGCGCGAAGCCGAGTGCCTGATAGAACTGCGTCGCACGCGCGAGGTCCGCCACGCCGAGCGTCACCATCGTGACGTGGCCGCGCAGCGCTGACGCCTCTCCCATGTCACCGGCCTTCCCAGTTTGGCGCCCGCTTCTCGATGAAGGCGTTGATCCCCTCTTCCGCATCGCGGGCCAGCATGTTGCGCACCATCACGTCGGCGGCATAGTCGTACGCCTCGCTCAGATTTGCTTCGAGCTGGCGGTAGAACGCTTCCTTGCCGATCGCGACGGTCAGCGGCGACTTGTCGGCGATCTGGCGGGCCATCGCCGTCGCCTCTTCGAGATATCGATCCTGCGCGACGACGCGGTTGACAAGACCGAAGCTCTTGGCGTCTTCGGCGCCCAGCATCTCGCCGAGGAGGAGCATCTCCATAGCCTGCTTGCGCGACACGTTGCGCGACAGCGCCACCATCGGTGATGAACAGAACAGGCCGATATTGACACCCGGGGTGTTGAACAGTGCCTTCTCCCCGGCAACCGCCAAATCGCAGGTTGCGACCAGCTGACAGCCAGCTGCGGATGCAATGCCGTGCACGGCTGCAATGAACGGTTTCGGAGACCGGACGATGCCCTGCATCATCTCCGCGCAGGCCCGCATCGTTTCGGCAAAGAACGCGCGGCCACGGTCGGCGTCGTCGCGATGCGCCGTCAATTCCTTGAGATCATGACCGGCACAAAAGCCGGGGCCATTCCCGGCGAGCACGACAACGCTGACGCTGGCATCGGCGGAGAGCTCCTCGGTCGCCGACCGCACGGCCGCAATCATGTCGAGTGACAGCGCGTTACGCGCACCCGGCCGGTTCAGCGTCAAGGTTACGACGGCGCCATCGCGCGTTTGTTGCAGGATCGGTTCCGCCCCTGTCGCCGGTTGGCTTGCTGCGGCCGCATTGCTCATTCGATTGACCTGTGTGCTGAGTGCCTGAAATGTGGGCCACCGGCCCGCCGCCGGACTCTACTGACTCAAGCCCGCCATGCCAACCGCACCCCCGGCCTCCTGGCTATTCCTCGAACAACTTGGCCAGTTCCTTGAAGTGCTTCTTAACGAGTGCGATGTTGCCGGTGTGCTTGAGCTTTGGCGTATGCGCGATCGATTCCTTGATCGACGCGATCAACTGCTTCTTCTCATCGCCCTTCATGCCTTGGTCTGCCTCTGTCTCGGCGAGCTCCTCCTTGAGCACCTCGACCGGTTCCTTGAATGACCCATCCTCGTCGCTGATGCCGGACATGACGAACGTGATGTTCGAAACAACGGTTTCAAGTTCGTCGAACGATTGGAAGCCACCGTCTTTGGCTAGGGCCTCGAGGTCCGCCGACAACTGCTTGTCGGGCTCGCCTTCAGCCTTGTCGATGCGATCGAACATCTTGACCAGCTTCGGCGCGATTTTCAGATACCCGTCAATATGCGCTTTGCTGAGTTCGATCTGCTCAAGCTCGAGCAACTCGGCCTTGGTCTCGGCCTGAGCCGCGCCGAGCGACACCATCAACCACGCCAGCAGGAGGCTGACCATCACACCGAATTGACGAACCTCCATCTTCATCCGCTGCATTTCGTCGTGCTCCTTCGAAGTGACACTTGGCATATGTGTAACGCCGCATCCTGCGCATGATTTGGCAATAGCCGCGCCATCCGCATCGGGTGGTGGCTCAAATCAGGTAAAGACGGCAGAGCAAAGGCGGCACGATGACGCGAAAACCGGACACGAACGAGACCAAGCCTGAATCCGTGCCATTGGGCCCGCAAGAGGTCATGGCACTGATCGAAAAGCACTTTCCGTCAAACACCGAGCAGATCGGCGTGGTCGAGATTGTCAGTTGCGGTCGCGGCGATGCCGTCGTGCGGCTGCCATTCAACGAGCGCTTCACACGCCCTGGCGGCACGATCTCCGGCCCGACGATGTTCCATCTCGCCGACATGACCGCCTACGTGTCCATTCTCAGCGACCTTGGCGAAACGGCCATTGATTCCGTCACGACAACGCTGACGATCAATTTCCTCGCGCGGCCGTCGCCCGAGGATTTGATCGGCGAAGTCACGACGCTGCGGCGCGGGCGCAGGCTCTCCGTATGCGACGTGCGCATCTACTGCGGCTCAGCGCGAACGCTGGTTGCGCAGGCGAGTTGCATTTACGCCTTGCCAAGATCACGCTCGGACTAAGGTAAATAATTACCTCATATACGGTTACATATTACCCCACCTAACAAGCGATTGTTTTTTCGATGTTTTTTATGATTGATTGCGCATTGAATGCAGATTACAAGTGGCGCTTCACGTGATTTTGTGCCCGACGGGCACGACTCTCGAGCAAAGTTCAGGAACACCAAGCTATGAAAACCTTCGTCGCCAAACCGGCCGAAGTGGAGAAGAAGTGGGTGCTGATCGACGCCGAAGGACTGGTTGTCGGCCGTCTCGCCTCACTGATCGCCACCCGCCTCAAAGGCAAGCACAAGCCCGGCTACACGCCGCACGTCGATATGGGTGACAACATCGTTGTCATCAATGCAGACAAGGTCGTCTTCACCGGCAACAAATACAACGACAAGAAGTACTACCGCCATACCGGCTATCCCGGCGGGATCAAGGAGCGCACGCCCAAGATGATCCTCGAGGGCAAGTTTCCGGAGCGGGTCCTGGAGAAGGCCGTCGAGCGCATGCTGGCGCGCGGGCCGCTGCAGCGCCAGATCCTGCGCGGCCTGCGCATCTACAAGGGCAGTGAACACCCGCACGCAGCCCAGAACCCGGAAGTTCTGGACGTTGCCGCATTGAACCGGAAGAACAAAAGGGTTGCTGCATAATGGCCGACGAAATCAAGACACTCGAAGACCTCGGCGATGCCACCGGCGTCGCTGACGCCGTCGTCAACGAAGCCCCGGTCCACGTCAAAAAGGTCGACCACCTCGGCCGCGCCTATGCGACGGGCAAGCGCAAGGACGCGATTGCACGCGTGTGGATCAAACCGGGCAACGGTCGCATGACGATCAACAACCGCGAATACGAGAAGTATTTTGCGCGCCCCGTGCTCCAGATGCTGTTGAAGCAGCCGCTGCAGGCCGCCGAGCGGCTCGATCAGTATGACGTGATGGCGACGGTCAAGGGCGGCGGCCTGTCCGGCCAGGCGGGCGCCGTTCGCCACGGCATCTCCAAGGCGCTGACCTATTTCGAGCCGGAGTTGCGCGCCGTGCTCAAGAAAGGCGGCTTCCTGACGCGCGACAGCCGCACGGTGGAGCGTAAGAAGTACGGCAAGGCCAAGGCCCGCCGCAGTTTCCAGTTCTCGAAGCGCTGATTGCAGACTTGCAGGACCGAACAAGGGCTCGCTTCGGCGGGCCCTTTTTTGATGGGCGCTGGCCTTACGACCCGCAGAACGTTGCCGTCACCAGGCAACGGTATTCGCGCCCCAGCGGGCCGAGATCGAGATAGAGTTCACAGGACACTTTCTCGTTGCTCGATTTCAGCCGACCGGCTCCGGACCAGCCGCGCTTCTTGAGCGTTTCGCCGGCATACTCGCGCAGCTTTTCACGCGCTGCATCGGTTGCCGCCGGCTTGCCGAACGCGACGTCGGAAAGCGGCAGGCGCGTGCACACTTCGGCGTGTGCAGAACCTGACATGAGCAAAATGAACGCGAGCGTCGCGACGCCGCTTTGACGCGAATGCATAGGTCGTCCCCCCAATACGCAAATTATGCCTCTACTCTGGCCGCGCATTCTGGCGAGCACATGACATCAGAACTTCAGGATCTGCGGCAATTCGTGCAGTGAGTGGATGATGTGCTGCGGCTTGCCGCCATCGACGACCGCGCTCTGGTCGTGAATGGTGCGCTCGCGGATGACCTGGATCGACGTCCAACCGCGTGCGTTCGGCGTGACAAAGTCCTTGGCCGGATTGTCGCCGACATAAATGAAGTGGTCGCCACCCGCCCCCATCTTGCCCTCGATGATCTCGTAGGCGCGCGGATGCGGCTTGTGAAACGCACGATCGGGGCCGAGTTCACCCGTCAGGACCATCGCATCGAAATGATGGGCTATCGCCAGCGCCTCGATTTTGCGCGCCTGCACCGCGGCATTGCCATCGGTGATCAGGCCGAGCGCGGCTTGCGACCCGTAGTGCTCGAGCGCCCAGCGCCCGTCGTCGAACAGCGCGATCTCCGGCGCATGGTCGCGATAGGCGGCGCGCACTTCACCAACATGCGCCTCGGTGTGGTCCGGCACCAGCGCGGCCACCGACATCGGGAAGACCTGGCCGAGATGGCCTTCGTCGAGGCGACGGATCATCTCCTCGGCCAGACCGTCGACACCCCAGTTCACCTTGGCATGATGACCGGCCGCCCGGAAACCGGAATGGGCGTGCTCGCGCTCGGGATAGAGGGTGTCATCGAGATCGAAGATGACATGAAGCTTGGACACAATCGAATTCCTGTTATATCGCTCACGGCGCAGTGCGCGGCCGAGGTACCAACGACGCCATCTGGCCCGCGCACTGCATCCTGTCAATCCCGACAGGCACGCATCAGTTTGAACGCCAAGAGAGGGTGTAGCACTGGCCGTTTCCAAGCGGTCATTTTACCAGGAAATGAGACGATGACGAGCAACGCGACGGTTTTTATTGATGGCGAAGCAGGCACGACGGGGCTTGGCATCCGTCAGCGCCTGGCTGACGTGACCGGCATCAATGTGCGCAGCATTGCGCACGAAGACCGCAAGGACGTTGCCGCGAAGCGTACCTTGATGAGCGAGGTCGACCTCGTCGTCCTGTGCCTGCCGGACGACGCCGCACGCGAGACCGTCGCGCTCGCAGATAGCCTGCCGGGCGGCGGCCCCAAGATCGTCGATGCCTCGACGGCCCACCGGGTCGCCGAGGGCTGGACGTACGGATTTCCGGAATTGAGCCGCGACCAGAACGCCACCGTGCAGACAGCGAGCCGGGTTGCCAATCCGGGCTGCTATCCGACCGGCGCGATCGCACTGCTGCGCCCCCTCATCGAGCGCGGGCTGATGCCGGCGGATTATCCCGTGACCGTCAACGCGGTATCCGGCTACAGCGGCGGCGGCAAGGGCATGATCGAGGCCCACGAAGCCGGCAGCGGGCCGGACTTCGAGCTCTACGCTCTCGGCCTCGAGCACAAGCACGTGCCCGAATTGCAGAAATACAGCGGGCTCACACGGCGACCACTGTTCGTGCCATCCGTCGGGCATTTCCCGCAAGGCATGCTGGTCAGTGTGCCCTTGCATCTTGACACGCTGCCCGGCACGCCATCGATCGACGCACTGCACGCGGCCCTGGCAGAGCACTTTGCCGGCTCAGAGCTGGTCACCGTGCTGGACGGCGTCAGTGACCCCGATATGTCGACGGGGCGGATTTCGGCCGAAACGCTGGAGAACTCCGACAAGTTGGAGTTGCGCGTCTACGGCAACGCGACACACGGCCAGGCCGTCCTGGTCGCGCGCCTCGACAACCTTGGCAAGGGCGCCTCCGGCGCTGCGGTTCAAAACATCCGCCTCATGCTGGGCTTGAGCTGATCCGCGACAACGCCGCGCGTCGAATGCACTCCAAGCGCGACTCCGTACCCACCTCAGGGTCTGGCGCCCGGCCGCACCGCATGCAAATGCCAGATGGCAATGGCGAAGACCACGGCTGCGGCGGTCTGGTGCACGATGCCCAGGCCGATCGGAATGGCGCCGTCGACGGAGAGCAGCGTCCAAATACCAAGCCCCGCCTGCGCGACCATCGCCACAGCCAGAAGCCGGGCACTCGCACGCGCCGCACGATTGTCGGTCTGCCGCGCAATGATCACGGCTTGCAGCGCCGCCGTGGCGACGAGCAGATAGGCCATGACGCGGTGATTGAACTGCACGGTCGTCAAATTCTCCGCGATGTTCAGGTACCATGGCGTCATGCCCCACATCCCGCCTGGGACGAGATCGCCATCCATCAAGGGCCAGGTGTTGTAGGTGAGCCCCGCCTTGGTGCCGGCAACGAACGCGCCCAATACGATCTGAGAGAAGATCAGCACCGCGAGCGCCACCGCAAGCCAACGTGCCGACGCGCCCACTCCTTGTAGACGGGTCAGTGGATCGGCCGGCCACGCGGCGAGCGCCAGCCAAACCAGGCAGCCGAGGATGATGAAGGCCAAGCCGAGATGCATGGCGAGGCGATACTGGCTGACGTCAACGCGCTCAGTGAGGCCCGACTGGACCATGTACCAGCCAACGAAGCCCTGCAGTGCGCCAAGCAGCAACACCCCGGCGAGCGGCACCTTGAGCCGCGACGGGATGCGGCCCGCCAACCAGAAGCCAACCAGCGGAATGGCGTAGACGAGCCCGATGCAGCGTCCCAGGAAGCGATGCCCCCACTCCCACCAATAGATGAACTTGAACGCATCGAGGCTCATGCCGGCGTTGACCAGCTTGTATTCCGGAATGGCCTTGTAGCGGGCGAACGCATCGGCCCAGTCCGCCGCGCTCAGCGGCGGGATGGCACCGAGCAGCGGCTTCCATTGGGTGATCGAGAGGCCGGAATCCGTCAAACGAGTCGCACCGCCGACCGCCACCATCGCAACGACCAGCAGCGCGACGGCGAGCAGCCAGGCGGAAAGCCAAACGTCGCCGGTCCCGGCGGCTCGACCAACCGGGCGACCTTCTACGTGTCCGTCAGCCGCGACACCCGGCGTCATCGTCGTTGATCCATGTCTTTGCGATGGTGCATCGTGGACAGCAATGGATGATCCCGGTCGCCTCGACAATGCGATGCTTCGGCGCGGGATCGGACCACTGTGCGACGGCACGGCCGGAACATGAGAGCATTGCCGGCAGGATATGAGCTTGAAGGATCGGCACCGATGCGGATGCGAACACGAAAACTGATCGGCACGTTTGCGCTGCTGGTGCTTGTGATCGTCTATGCTTTGGCCGCCATGATGGTCGCCATTGCCCTGCAGGTGAATGCAAGCAAGACCGTCGAGGCGCTTTATTATGTCATCGCCGGTCTCGCCTGGGTGTTCCCGGCCGGTGCGATCATCTGGTGGATGCAAAAAGAAAGACCGGAGTAGAGCCGCGTCAGGCGGCGCGGCGCGGCAGCGCGGCCTTGGCGAGGTCCATCATCTTGAAGGGGGCGCCGGAGAGCAGGACCCGTAGGTAGCGTGCATCCTGGAAATCGCCGTTGAGCGATAAGCGCGGCAATCCGGTCAGCTGCCCGCGCACGTCACGCGCGATCAGTCCTTTCCGGGTTGTCACGGCGGTGTGGACGCCGAGTGCGCGTGCGATGTCGAATTCGCGCGGCCCGGCGCTGCCGGCATCGCCATAGGGGTAGGCAAAGTGACGACAGTCGCGGCCGAGCTCATGCTCGACGTGCTCGATGCTGGCGTCCATCTGCCAGCAGGCCTCGTCGCGCGAGCACTTGGCCAGCGATGTGTGCGTCATCGTATGGGCACCGATGGTCACCAGCGGATCCTTGGCGATCGCGCGCGCTTCATCCCAGTTCATGACGAGCGCGCGACAGGCCGCGAAAGGGTCGATGCCGGCCGCGTGTGCCCAGCGGTTGACGTGGCAATGAACGGAGGCGTCCGGCATCGCACGCAGCCACGGATAAATCACGTTCAATGCGCTGTATTTTTCCGCGACAGTCGTCAGCGGCAGGACCTGTTCGCCATCGGCAAGCGGCACCACGATCGACTCCGTCTCGGCCAGTACCTGCTCGAGCGTCAGCCACCACGCCAGCCCATTACCGTCGCAGAAGTCCGGAGCCAGATAGATGGTCATGGGCACGCCGAAGCGCCGACAAATCGGCAGGGCGTGCTCAATGTTATCGCGATAGCCATCGTCGAACGTGAACGTCGCGAAACGCCGCCGCGACGTCTTGCCGGACACCATGCGCTGGTACGCTTCATCGAGTGAGACTATGTCAAAGTCACGCGCACGGACATGCTCGATGACCGACGTCAGGAATTCCGGTGTAACGCTGAGAATTCGGTTGGGCGCGAACGGCGCGGGCGGCTCCGGGCGGACATGGTGCAACATGAAAATGACGCCGGCACCCTGGGTGATCGGCGCCAGCGCGGCGTCCATGCGTGTGTAGTAGAGCGTGCTGAGCGCGGCCTTGAGTATGTTCGTTGTCACATCCTGCATGGCGCCGCTTGCACGCTCCCGGTCACTGCCCATTGAAGACTAGTTTTTAGAGCGCAGTCGTAAACATTCGCTGTTGCCAAAGGGTGCTGCCGCGATCGCCACCGCGCAATCGATGGAAACGGTAAACAGGTTGTTAACGCGATGGCATCGGCTCGGCGCGCGCGAGCGCCTCTCTGCGTCACCGAGGCGGTTCTACGTTCGTTGCGACGCACCGCTGCGTTGCGCCGTCGTCGGCACCTGTCGCGCCGCCGGGCTGGCGACAGAACGCACGTAGTGAATGATCTCGATGTCCGCGACATCGAAACCGAGGAAGCTGCTGTCGTTGGCGAGCGGTATCCCGACTTCGGCTTGCGCGACCGTCATGCCGGCATCGAACCGCCCTTGGATGGCCTCGAAAAGGGCGCGTGCGTCATCATAGCGGCCGGCGACAATGACATGGTCATACGCCTCGTCCAGCGCATCCAGTATCAGATTGAGACTGTCTTCATCGCTTAGTTCCGGACGGCCCGGCTCGGTCGTCGAATAGGCGTAGTGCACATTGGAATCGGGCAGGGTGACGAGGATGTCGTCGAATTCCGCATTTCCTGCCATGAGGTCGACTAGGCTGGCGGCACCATCGGTATCGATGTCCGTGTGGAGTGGGCGGCCATCGAGGCTCCAGTCGACCAGCAGGACGCGTGCGCCGCTGTCGCTCAGCTCCGCGACCAGGTCCGTCGCTTCATCGCTCGGGTCGATGTCGCCGCCGGCGCCCGCTATGAGCAATCGGAACCCGCCTTCGACGGGGGCCGAGTCTATGAAGTGCCGGGCATAGTCCGGTATGCTCATGTTCCGTCCGGCGGCAGCCGGCTGCCCTGGGGCGCTCAGGCTTGCGCTCATTGCCGACGCCGACGCCGACGGACTTCCCCGAACTTCGGGTTGAGCCTCGGGTACCGCCGGCTTGTCGCGTTCGGAGGCGCGGGCCGGTTCAGCTGCACTGCGGCTCGGTTCGGCCGAACGTCCGGTCGCGAGCAATTCCCGGGCGATGACAAGCGCCAGCCCCAGCATCAGCGTCGCGACCATCACAAGCAGCGTATAGGGTGCCGTTCTCGGGAAGACCGGCTTCGAGGATGGCCGGGCGACGGAGACGATCGTCGATTCGACAGGCACGCGATTGGTGTCGACGACGGTGCGGTTGTCTTCGAGTTGCTGTTGCAGCCGCTCGAGTTCATTGCGCTTCGATTTCGCCGTGTTGTCGAGCGAGCGCAGCTTTGCCTCGTCACCCGACCGGCTGACCGCACTGCGTTTCAGCTCCGCCAACTGCACGCGGATCTTTTCCGATCGCAGCTGGCCCAGGCGCACTTCCT
The DNA here is from genome assembly GCA_051010015.1 of Hyphomicrobiaceae bacterium. Taxonomy (GTDB): domain Bacteria; phylum Pseudomonadota; class Alphaproteobacteria; order Rhizobiales; family Hyphomicrobiaceae; genus CAJQQK01. Next base: position 4,850 of record JBPCVZ010000410.1, on the reverse strand, counting down.
TGGCGATGCTGCTGACGATCGTGCCAATCTCGGCCTCGATCGCGCGGCGCAGACCGCGCAAATCGGCGTTGAGTTGGCGCATGCGCGGATGGGCCGGGAGCAGCACGGCGCGCGCCTCGTTGACCTGGCGCTCGACGCGCACGCGCTGGGCAATGAGGTCCTGGATGATTCTCGATTGCTGGACTTCGGGCAACGTGTCGGCGCTGCCGCCACCGGCCAGCTCACGCGCCGCGGCTAGCCGCGCTTCGGATTTGGCGGTCTCCGATTCCACCTTGACCAGTTCCGCGTTCAATGCCGACGAGCGCTGCTGTTCGAGCGTCAACGGTGTCGCGCCTCCGGTCAGCTGATCGGTCTCGGCCCGAAAGCGCTTGGCAACGGCTTCGGCCTCCAGCACCTCGCGGCTCAGCTTTTCGATCTTGGGAAGCAGCACGGCGACGGCTTCGTTCGTCTCGCGCACCGGGATCTCGCGCAAACTATTACGGTATGCGGTGGCAATGCCGTTGGCGACATTGGCGGCGACCTGCGGATCGGTCGACGTGAAACGGATCGAGATAAAGCGGCTCTGGCGTGCCGATGATACGGTGAGGTTGCGACGCATCGCGGCGAGCATGCTGTTCTCGACCGATGCACCCTGGCGCGGCAGACCGATTCCGACCATGCGCATCAGTCCGTCGAGGGCATCGACCGGGCCGATCGCTGCATTGAACTCGGCACGCTCGCCGAGTTTCAACGACTTGCCGACCTGGATCAGCAGGTCAGGCGCCATCAATGCGCGCACGTGGGTGTTGATGGCTGCGGGATCGAGGCGCGGTGTCACGGTTGCGGCATTGCCGGCGTTGTTCTTGGCGCCGGCGAACGGGTTCGTCGGCTTCGCCGTGATCGTCAGTTGCGTTTCCGCATCAAATCGCTTGGCCATGAGGCTGAGTACGGCAAATGTGACGACACCGGCAGCGATGGTGCAGATCATCAGGCCGGGCAGTGCCCGGCGCACGCCCGACCAGATCGATGCGACGTCAATATCCTGGGTGCCTCTATGGGTCGCCATCTTATAATTTGCCTGTCATTGAACATCGGGTACTTGCGAGAAACTTGCCAAACCGTTTCCGCACTGCCCGGATTAGAACGCTTCCGCGTAACGATTCCCTTAATTGTTCAACAACGGAACGCGACCTCAGGTTTTCTTAACCAGTCCGTGCGTTAATCGGCGGTGTTTGAAGTTTCTGAGGACACACCGATGCGGCCCTGTTTGTATGGCGTGCTGTTGGCGATGGCTGTTTTGGCCGGCGGCTGCTCGCACTTGTCAGTCGATCGCAACCTGGAATGGCCCGGCGCGACCCGATCGGAAATCACCGCACCACTCGATTCCGCCCACGCCCGCAAGGCCAACTGGTCACCGATCATCGACGAACGCGGCGGCGAGCCGTCGGATCTGGTTGTGACGCCGGTCAGCAACAAAGGCCCGCACGCGGTCGCTCATTCCGACGCGCGTTACCTGCTCGACAGCGGCGACCAGTTGCGCGTTTTCGTCTATGGCCAGCCCAATCTCAGCCGCATCTACACCGTCGATCACAGCGGCAACATCATGGTGCCACTGATCGGCATCGTGAGGGCGCAACGCCGCACGACCTATCAGCTGGCCGGCGCCATCCGCGCCATGCTCGGCGCGCGCTATGTCCGCGACCCCAACGTTACGGTCGATATTCACCAGAACCGGCCCTTCTTCATCCTCGGGGAAGTCCGCAACCCCGGGCAATACCCCTACGTTCATGGCATGACCGTTGAAACGGCCGTGGCCATCGCAGGTGGCTATACACCACGGGCCGACAAGCACCGCTTCCGCGTCAACCGCCGCGTCGACGGTGTTGTCGAAATGGACCAGGGCACCGCGACCTACGTCGTCCAGCCCGGCGATACGATCAATGTATCGGAACGCTTCTTTTAGATTTGAGCCTTAGCATTCCGGGACAGACTCCGTGGTCCCGGGAAGTTTTTCATGAGTGCTCCGCGCATCCTTCATTGTCTGCGATCGCCTGTTGGCGGGCTGTTTCGCCACGTCCGGGATCTCGCGGGCGAGCAGGCACGTCGCGGCTACGCCGTCGGCATTATCTGCGACAACCAGGCCGCGGATTCGCTCACCGCGGGGCGTCTTGCCGAACTCGACGCGACGGTATCGCTCGGTGTGCACGGCACCACAATGCCACGCGGTCTGGGGCTCAGTGACTTCACCGCCTACGGTGCGGTCCGCGATATCATCCAGGCACTGCAAATCGACATCGCGCACGGTCACGGCGCAAAGGGCGGAGCCTACGCCCGCCTCGCCGGCCGCGCACTCAAGGCCAGAGGGCAGTCAGTCACAACGATCTACACACCGCACGGCGGCAGCTTGCACTATCAGCCAGGTACGCCCGCCGCGCAGGTTTTCCTACAGCTCGAACGCACGTTGATGCAGGCGACCGACGGGATCATCTTTGAAAGCGCCTTTGCCCAGAAACGCTATCGCGACCACGTCGGTGGCAGCCACCTTCACCAGCGCGTGGTGTTCAATGGCCTGCAGCCGGACGAGTTCGTTTCGCCGATAACGCGCAACGACGCCACCGACCTCCTTTTCATCGGCGAACTGCGCCATCTCAAGGGCATCGATGTCCTGCTGCAGGCCCTGGCCCGCGTGCACCGGACGCGCGACGTTACGCTCACGATCGTCGGCGAAGGCGCAGATCGTGAAACGTTGACGGCACTCAGGGCCGAGCTTGGCCTGGGCGACGCGGTTCGTTTCGTTGGCGCAAAGCCGGCGCGCGAGGCCTTTACGTTGGGTCGCTGCCTGGTTGTTCCATCGCGCCAGGAAAGCCTGCCCTACGTCGTCCTCGAAGCCGGCGCCGCCGGCATGCCGCTGATCGCGACCGATGTCGGTGGCATCGCCGAGATCGTCCAGGGCTCGGACACCGATCTCATCGCGAGCGACGACGTTGCCGGACTGGCCGACGCCATCCTTGACGTTCTGGCTGATCCTGAAGCCGCCGTTGCCCGGGCCGCGCAGCTGCGCCAGGTGATTTCCAGTCGCTTCACGGTCGATGCAATGACCGACGGCATCTGTGCGTTTTATGCCGACTGCGCCGTCGCGCTTGCCGCCTAGCCCGATCTATTCGCCACCGCCAATCGCTGTCACAACCCGCGGCGCGGCCATTGGAAATTGTGCGTCGCCATGGCGGCCGGCGCAACGATATTGAACCGGCCGTTTTGGATCTGGCGCCAAATCAATGGCGCTGCGAGCACGTAGCCGGACTCGGAAAACCGCACTCTTCCAAAAAACGTGCCTATGTCGGTCGCCGCCAGTGCATCGCGGATCTTGTCGCTATCGCGCGCACCGGCACGGCGCAGTGCGTCGGCAAAGACGGCAACGGCGACCGCGGCCTGTGCCGCGGCATCGGCCACCGGCAGATCGACATCACTCTTCCAGCGCGCCTTGTACGCTTTCTCGAACCTCGAGTAATCGGCGACACCCGAGAGGCGCCCACCCGCCGCGTGCCGCACCTCCCGTGCGGCACATAGGATGTTGGCGGCGGATGCCGAGGTCGGTGCGATACCGGCCGCCTCGCATTGTGTCATCGCGACAATTGGTGTGTGCACCCCGTTCTCTTCGATCAGGCGCGCCGCCGCCGCCGCCACCTTGCCATCGCCGGACACGATAACGATGTCGGCCTTGGCGAGGCGCACTTTGGTCAGGATGCTGGCCATGTTGGCCAGATCGGCTCCCAGCCGCTCGTCGACCACGACGTTCATCGAACCGCTCAGCGCCTGCCGCAGCAGCCCGGCGCGCAAGTCGGAAACAAATGGGTCGTCCGCACTCACGAGCGCGATCTTGATGCTCGATTTCGGGCGGCCGGTACTGACGGCGACCTTTGCGGCAAGCTCGAGTACGCTGGCGAGGTGATGCTCCGTCACGGTCAGCAATCCGAACAGATACCTGCGGCCCTTCGCGAACAGTGTGCGCGGCAGTCCTTGCGCGCTCAGCATCGGCACACCGGCCGCCTCGGTAATGTCGGAGACAGCGTCAGTCACGGCGGCACTGTTCGGCGCCAGGAGAAATTGGACCCGGTCCTTCTCGATGAGCCGCTTGGCGACCTGCACGCCGCGCTGCGGCACCGACTCGTCATCGTAATATATGACGCGCAAGTCGTAGCAGCGGTCACCAACTCGGATTCCACCTGCGTCCTTGAGTTGTCGAATTGCGAACTCGTAGCCATTGCGGGCCAGAACACCGGCGGTCGAATTGCGACCGGTCAGCGAGAGGATCGACCCAACCACCATTTCACTACACGTACCCGCAGCGGCGGTGCCTGGCAGTACAGTCAGCACGGCCGCGAACAGGAGCCAGAAGACCTTCAATCTACGCATGACAATGTTCCCGCGCGACTTTGACGGCATTTATGCATGCCCGATTTCGGGCAATCGTCCAAGTCAAGTGTCATGATAGCGTAAAACGTCGAGAAAATCCGTCGCTTTTGCGTCATATACAGCATACAGATTTTTTTGCCTGGTACCGGACCGATAGCAGCGCTGCAAAAATTGCTGTCGTTCTTGACGTCGAGCAGGCTGCAACCCTAGATGCCGCCACGGTCGCGGCAGCGCGATCCTGGCAACTCGCGAAGGGCGGCGCGCCGTTGAACGTTCAGTCTTTTTCCCGATTCATCGACGATCGCAGCTGGCACATCTGGTCATCCCTGGCCATGCGCCGTTGGCTCGCGAGCATCCTGCTCGGCCTTGTCGCCATCGTCAGCTATCTGCCCGGACAAACGCATTTGCCCGCGATTGACCGCACCGAAGGCATGGTCGCGCTGTCGAGCCGCTATGTG
>JBPCVZ010000409.1:0-3836 GCA_051010015.1 Hyphomicrobiaceae bacterium | reverse complement strand
CCTCATGGTTTTGCGTCGGCTGCTGGATGGCATGGGTCTTCGAGCCGCCAACCAGTTTTAGCTCAAGCGCGCGTACAATCTTTTGCGTAACATCATCCTGAACGGCGAAAACGTCATCAAGGTCTCGGTCGTATCGTTCGGACCACAGGTGCCCGCTCGACGAATCTGCAGTGAGCTGAGCGCTAATCCGCACGCGTTGACCGAATTTTCGAACGCTACCTTCCAGAACATAGTGTACGCCTAGTTCGCGACAAACATGCTCAATGCTTGCTCCTTTGCCTTTGTACATGAATGAAGAATTGCGCGAGATGACCAGCAGTTCCGGTATTCTGGACATTTCCGCAAAGAGATCTTCGGTAATGCCATCAACAAAATATTCCTGCTCGGCTTCGTTTGACTGCCCAATCCGGCGCATTGCGGGCAGGTGATCCGGTTTAACGCGGGCAGCGCGTCCGGGGGATCGCGGGCAGTCTGTCCGGCCATTGCGGGCAGTGCCGCAAGCGACAAGTAATCAACACCACTGGGTAATCTGAATCAGGTCACGTCAGGCTTTTCCGAACAGGAGGGCGGGACGGGATGGCCAGGGGACGGTTGCCTATGCGCAAGATCAGGGACGTGCTTCGGCTGAGCGCTGAAGGATTATCGGAACGCCGGATCGGGGCGAGCCTCGGGATCGGCCATACCGGCGTCGGCGACACGATCCGGCGTGCCCGCGCTACCGGATTGGCTTGGCCGCTGGCCGCCGATCTCAGCGACGATGATCTGGAGCGGCAGCTTTACAGGAAGCCGGCAGCGACAGCGGACGTTGCCACCGGGCTGACGCCGACAACGCGGCCATTACCGGACTGGGCGCATGTGCATCGCGAGTATGCCCGGCCGAACGTGACGCTGTCGCTGCTGTGGGAGGAGTATCGCAGCCAGCATCCAGATGGTCTCGGGCGCAGCCAGTTCTGCGAGCATTATCGGCGCTGGCGTCGCTGCCTGTCGCCGACGATGCGTCAGCATCACGTCGCCGGCGACAAGATGTTTGTCGACTATGCCGGTTCGACGGTGGATGTGATCGACCCTGCAACCGGCGAGGTGCGGGCGGCGCAGGTATTCGTCGCGACGCTTGGCGCGTCGAGCTACACGTTCGTGGAGGCAACCTGGACGCAGTCGCTGCCGGACTGGACCGGTAGCCATGCCCGCGCACTGTCGTTCTTTGGCGGTGTGCCGCGCCAGATCGTCAGCGACAATCTGAAGTCCGGCATCACGAAAGCATGCTTTTACGAGCCGAACGTCAATCGCACCTACGCCGATCTGGCGGCGCACTACGGCACGGCTATCGTGCCGGCGCGGCCCTACAAGCCGCGCGACAAGGCGAAGGTCGAGGTCGGCGTCCAGGTGGCCGGGCGCTGGATCCTGGCGGCGTTGCGCGACCGGCGCTTTCATTCGCTGATCGAACTCAATGCCGCGATTGGCGAACTGCTGGCAAAGCTCAACAACCGCGTGACGCGTCATCTCGGCGCCAGTCGCCAAGCGTTGTTTGAAGAGCTGGACCGCCCGGCACTGGGGGCATTGCGACAAGAGCCATACGTCTTCTCGGCGTGGCAGCAATGCACTGTCGGTCGCGATTATCATGTCGAGGTCGACGGCCATCATTACTCGGTGCCGCACAATCTGCTGCGCGAGAAGGTCTGGGCGCGCTTCACCGAACGCACCGTCGAAGTACTTCATCGCGGCAAACGCGTGGCCTCGCACGTGCGCCAACCGTCAGACCGCAAACACACGACGGTCCACGATCACATGCCGTCCAGTCATCGCCGTTACATCGAGTGGACACCGGAACGGTTGCAGAGCGACGCCGACAAGGTCGGCACCAACACCTCGGCCCTGGTTGAGATTATCCTGCGCGAACGCACGCATCCCGAGCAGGGTTTTCGTTCATGCCTGGGCATTCTCAAGCTGGCGAAGACGCACGGCGCTGACCGCCTCGATGCCGCCTGCGAGCGCGCGCTTGTGATCGGCGCACGCTCGTACACATCGGTGCAATCCATCCTCAAAACCCGGCTTGATCGCAAGCGGTCCGAACCCGCCACGGACGGACCGGCGATCATTCATTCCAACATCCGTGGCGCAGGCTACTTCCACTGAAGGAGACACAATGCTTATCCACCCCACCATCGATCAACTGAAAGCGCTGAAGCTTGACGGCATGGTCGAGGCCTTTGCCGAGTTACAGGCGCAGGACGCCAGCAACGATCTTGGTCATGCCGAATGGCTGGCGCTGCTGCTCGACCGGGAAGCTGCGGACCGCACCACAAAACGCTTCAAGACGCGGCTGCGTGCGGCCAAGCTCCGCCATGTCGGCGCATCCATCGAAGACGTCGACTACCGCAGCCCGCGCAAACTCGACAAGGCGCTGTTCCAGCAACTGGCCAGCAGCCGCTGGATTGCCGAGCACCGCAATGTCCTGATCACCGGGCCGTGCGGCATCGGCAAGACCTGGCTCGGTTCGGCCCTCGGCCAGAAGGCGTGCCGTGACGGCTACACCGTCGTTTACAAGCGTGCGCCACGGCTGTTCGCCGAACTCGATCTCGCACACGGCGACGGCAGCTTCCCGCGTCTGTTCCGGCAACTCGTCAGATGCGATCTGCTGATCCTCGACGACTGGGGCCCAGATCGCCTCAGCGCCGGCCAACGCCGTGACCTGATGGAGATCACCGATGACCGTCATGGCAGCGGCTCGACGCTGATCACCAGCCAGCTTCCGGTCAAGACTTGGCACGACGTGATCGGCGAGCCGACCTTCGCCGACGCCATCCTCGACCGCCTCGTCCACAACGCCTACCGACTGATGCTGGACGGGCCGTCAATGCGCAAACTACAGACTAAACCGGACGTGACCGACGCAGCAAAGGACGGTCAGGAATGACCGGCTCACTTGTCATGAGCCGCGAGAACTGACATCAAGCAATCTACTCAGAGGTGTTGATTTTGAACTGCCCGCGATCCCCCGGACGCACTGCCCGCATTAAACCGGATCAGGTGCCCGCTTTCACCGGAATGGGCACGGCGCTCACCTTGAACAGCAGATCGTAGATCACGCGCTTGTTGTGATACGCGATATCAGCGATCGGCGCCGGCAGCGTGAATACGATGTGGAAATAGCCAACTGGCAAGAGTTCGCTTTGTCGTGCTTCGAGCCAGTCACGCGCAGCGGCTCCTTGGCATTTTGGACAGTGTCGATTGCGGCACGAATTGTAAGCGATCGCGGTGTGATGACAGTCATCGCAGCGCGCAACATGGCCACCAAGTGCCGCCGTCCGGCAGCGCTCGATCGCGCTCATCACCTTCATCTGATCGAGACTGACATGGCCGGCGTTGGCCTGGCGCCACGCCATCCCGTGATCGCGTAGAATATCGGCCACTTCCAATGACCGCCGCAACATCCTGCCTGATCCTGTCTTGTGTGAGCATGCTCGTCCGCTCGACCTACAAGACAGATCATCAATTATTGTAGCTTATTGCGTTGTACTGTTTACCGCATTGCCCCACGGCAAGGACCGCGCGCAGCGAACTCCCGCGGCAGCGGGTTCGTCCGCTGGCCCGGAGCGCCATTGGCCGCACACAGAGGTTTTCGTCCGGTGTTGATGGTATTGCTGCCGTGATGATGCGGTGCAGGCGAAGCTCACTTTTGACCCGTTCCAGACGTCTGAGACCATTGAATTGCGGCAGTCGTTACACATCCAATGGCGGAACGATCGAACCATAGAATCCATTTGCTATTACCAGCACAATCACATCACTCTCCCCTGACAATCCGGCCCCTCGCGACAACTCTAGCTGAAGAGTAG
>JBPCVZ010000408.1:0-18757 GCA_051010015.1 Hyphomicrobiaceae bacterium | reverse complement strand
TGGTGGGAAAGCTGTTCGACGCCCGTGGGTGTTTCTTGGGCGGCCGCCGTGTGGCAACCCTGCGGGCCGGGCGGATTTGCCCCGATCTCGGCGCGTCCCGTCTCATCCGTAGCACCGCTACGCATTTCGACGGTCCACTTGATCTCGGACCAAATCCGCGCGGCAGAATGGTTCATATTTATCGCCCGGCGCTCTAAACGCCTCCCGCATGGAAACCCAACCGACAATGGCCCGTCTATTCGAAGAGCTCGACTATCGCACGACACCGATCGGCGACATATCCCTGCGCCGCCGCCACGAGCCGCGCATCCAGCGCGATGTCTTCGAAATCAAACTCGGCGACGAGTTTCTCATGTCGAGCATCATCACCGAGTCTGAAATCGCGCTTGGCCGCTTGGGCGTTGCCGCGTGTACCGGCGACCAACTCGACATCGCCGTCGGCGGCCTCGGGCTTGGCTACACGGCCGGCGCCGTCCTCGACGAGCCGCGGGTGGCCACGCTCGTCGTCATCGACTTTTTGCAGGCGGTCATCGATTGGCATGAGAGCGCACTGCTGCCGCTGGGGCCGAGGCTGACGTCCGATCCGCGCTGCTCATTGGCACAAGGTGATTTCTTCGCGCTGGCCGCATCGGACAAGGGCCTCGATGCCGATCGACCCGGGCGTAAATTCCATGCGATCCTGGTCGACATCGACCATTCGCCCGAAGCCCTGCTCGATGCACGCAGCAACAGCTTCTACACGCCCGCAGGCTTTGCCCGCCTCGCCACCCATCTTCATCCGGGCGGTGTCTTCGGGCTGTGGTCGGACGACGAACCCGACCCGCAAATCACCGCCCGTCTCGCCGAGGTTTTTGCCGAGGCCTGGGCCGAACCGGTCACGTTCGCGGTGCCGATGCGCGACGCGCCGTTCACGCAAACCGTCTATCTCGCCCGCAAATGACGCCGTCACCACGATCCGAACAGATTCTGAAACCGATCAGTAAAGGGTCTTGCGCCCTGTCTCGCCGCCACCGGCTTCAGTCTCGACGCCTTCGTAGAGGACCCGGCGCTTGATTTCGAGGTCGCGGAAGCACCGCTCGAAATCCTCATCGAGCAGGCGGCCCTTGGGCGGCTCGGCGATGGTGAAGTGCCCGTACCTGTCCTCACCGGCGACGTGGGCGACCAGCGAGCGATCTCCCGTCTTCTGTTTCATTGACGTCTTGATGTAGCGGATGGCCGAGCCAATGCGCCGGTCGTTGGTCGTGTTGGGCCCGGAGGCGTGAAACAGATGGCCGTGGTGCATCGAGGCCTGGCCGGTCTCGAGAGCGGCGGCAACGCCATCTTCCTCTTTGACGTCAACGGCGATTTCCTGCCCGCGCGTCAGGAGATTGTTCTCGTCGAACGTATCCTTGTGCGCCACCAGTTGCTTCTTGTGACTGCCTGGCACGAACTTCATGCAGCCGCTCGCCTCGTTCGCCGGCGACAGCGCGAACCAGCACGTCGTTTCTTCCGCGTCATCGAGCCCCCAGTAGGTCAGGTCCTGATGCCAGGAGACGATCTTGGGCGAATTCGCCTCCTTGATGAACAGCCCGGCGCTCCACACCATCAGATCGGGCCCCAGCACCTGCGATGCCGCCGCGATCAGCTTGGGATTGCGGATCAGCCTGTCAAACGACGGCAGGACCCGGTCGGGATAGGCGCGCAGCACCGCGAGGCGCCTGTCATCATCCGCGAGCTCAGCTTCCGCCGCCTCGAGATCGGCGCGGATCGCCTCGGCCTCTTCCTTGCCCATCACGTCGATCGGAAGCACGAACCCGTCGCGGTCATATACCTCTGCAATCGAATGACCGGCATCAACATCCTGCACTTGCGCCATTTCAATCTCCATCACACCCGGCTGTCGCAATTCCTGGTTCGTTAGCAGACTATTTCTTGTTGATCACTTCGGGGAAGATCCAAAACGAGACGACCGAAAACACGCCGAGAAACAGCGACAGGAAAGGCGTAATACCTTGTCCGCCGGCGAACCAGTCGAGGAAGAAATACCCCGCGATCGCAACCGCCAGCACAACCAGTGAAAAGATGATCTTAATCGGCACCGGCATGATGTCTAACCTCCATCGTCGCCATGCTTTTCTTATCCTGCACCATAGACGAGCACCACTGCTGCCAGCAAACAGGCAAGCAACGTGATCAGCCCGGCCTGGGTATCCTTCAATCCGCGCGGCAGGTCCTGCACGATGAACGGTGCGAACAGGAACACGAACCCGCCACCGACGATCAGGCTGGTCCAGCGCAGCTGCGCAATCGCAAACCCGAAGGTCATGACCAGCAAGCCGAGCAAGACGGCCACATTGATCCAGATCAGCGCCGGACCCAGACCGGATTTGACCGCCTCGGGCGCCGCCCGTACCGGCAGGCTGCCGCTGATAAAGATCAACCCCACACAACCGATCAGCCACGCCACGAGGAAGACCAGCAAGGCCGGCCAATTCGGTTCAATTCCATCCAATCCGCGCGTCTCCCTGGATTCATTGCCGAATGCTATGCCACTACTATAGCCGACGCAATATCCCGCACCGCCCAGGAGAACGACGGCCATGAAAACCTACGCAGGCGATCGCACCATTGATGGCATCGTGGTCACGGTCGACGGTGAGCCTCTCGATCAGCGCCTCGATCTGAAAACCATCACCGACGATGGTTTCGAGTGGAGTTTCGAAGGGCCCGCTTCCGCGCAGCTCGCGCTTGCCATTCTCGCCGATCACACCGGTGATGATGCCAAGGCACTTCGCCTGCATGAGCCGTTCATGCGCGAAATCGTGGCCAACTTCGCCAACGAATGGCAACTGACCAGCGACGATGTCGAAGACGCGGTGACGGCACTTGGTGGTTAAGATCGATGGTTTGTTTGATTGAACCCGCCCGTAGATCTTAGTATTCTTGCAGCATTCGATTGGCCGCCTGCGACGGCACGAGGCGCGGCGGCTCGGAACCGGAGGACTTGATAATGACGATGGCAACTGACAACAGCCCGGCCCTGGAACTGCCTGAGAGCAAAATGTCCGAACGCCAGCGCGGCTATCGCCTGACCTACCGGGAACGGATCACCGGTTGGTATAACGGTTGGCTGCACGTTGCGGTGATCTACACGATCGGTTTTGCCGCGCTTTATATCTACATCGCCAACATGCAGGGGATCACCGCGCTCGAATGGCTGACGGTTCCGGTCACCTTCCTGATCTGCAATTTCTTCGAGTGGTGGATCCACCGCTTCGTGATGCATCGCCCGTCCAAAGTGCCGTTGTTCCGCGCGGTCTACTCGCGCCACACCTTGATGCACCACCAGTTTTTTACCGAGCATGAGATGCGCTTTGCCGGGCAGCACGATTGGCGCGTCACGTTCTTCCCGCCTTATGCGCTCGTCGTGTTCACCTTGATGTCGATCCCCGCGGCACTGATCCTCGGCGCCCTGTTTTCAGCCAATACCGGCTGGCTGTTCATCACCACCACGACGTCGATGTATCTGATCTACGAATTCATGCATTTTTGCTGCCACATCGAAGACAACTGGTTCGTGCGCAACGCGCCTTTCATCAACACGATCCGGCGCCATCACACCGCGCATCACAACCAGAACATCATGATGGAGCGCAACATGAACCTGACGTTCCCCGTCATGGATTGGGTGTTCGGCACGTCGGACCTGAACCGCGGCCTGCTTGGTACCGTCTTCAACGGCTACGATGAGAGCCACGTCAAGACCGACATGCGCAAGACATCGGCGACGCCGCGTGTGCGCAAGCCCGTCGCCCCGGCGGCAGGTGTCGAGGCGGCCGAATAGCGCCGCCACCCCATCGGTTCTCGACAACATCGTGATGCGTTCAGCCGTCCTGCCTAATAGGCACCATCGAACCGAAAGTGATCGGCCTCGGTTTCGATGCGCCCGACCGATTGCCCATGGAAGTGTGCGGTACAAACGAATGTGCCGGCACCGGCGTGCTTTTCGATCAGCGCTTTGCGGTTGATGCGTGCCTTCTCCATATCCGTGTCCGCCGACGTCGACAGGTCCGGATAGCGAAATTGCAGCCGGTGGTGAATGATATCGCCGGTCAGCACGCCGCGTGCGTCACCTGAGTGCAGATTGATCACCACGTGACCCGGCGAATGTCCGTGACACGGCTCCAGCCAGATGCCTGTGTCGACCTCGTGGTCATCGGCCACCAGCACGGCCCTCTCGGCGCGCACGATCGGCAGCACACTGTCTTCGAAGCCACCGCGATGGGCATGATCCTGGCCCGTCGCGTACATCGCGTTCCAGTGGTCGTATTCACACTTCGCCATGATGTACTTGGCGTTGGGAAACGTCGGCACCCATTGCCCATCGACGAGCCGCGTGTTCCAACCGACGTGATCCCAGTGCAGATGCGTGCACATCACGAAATCGATATCCTCCGGCTGCAGGCCGGCCGCCGCCAGCGTATCGAGGTAGTTGCCCGACAAGTTCGTGAACGCGGGCCGGTAGGGCCGCTGCTTGTCATTGCCGCAGCACGTATCGATCAGGATGTTGTATCGACCTGTTTGCAGGATGTAGGAGTGAAAGCTGAGGATGATCTTGTCATCGTCGGTGAGGTGGCCGGGCGGCACGATGCGGCGCACCTCGGCCAGCATGTCCGCCGTGAGGTCCGGGAAAAAGGACGTCGCCGGTGCCATTGGATATTCCATTTCGGGCACTCGGGTGATCGCAAACGCTCCGATATTCATGCCAGGCATACCGCTCTCCAACTGATTCGATATTTCCGCATCATTTCAGTCGGTTCGCGTTGCAAACACAATCCCAGGAGTGATCCAAGGCGACTTCGGGTACGTTCCTCGATCGACTTCGCAAAAGAAGGGTCAATTCGGCAACAAAGCCGAAAGATTTGGGTTCTAGGCTTCGAAACCCTGATTCTTCGGGCGCCAGTCGTGGTATTTCGTTGCCTAGCTCACCTCTATCCGTGGCGCTGTCACGTTCGCGCGCACGACACTTACTCGGAGTGCTGAACTTCCATGGCTATTTGCCGTTTGATCACTGCCGCATCTTGTGCGGGCGTTCTGCTCGCCGGCTTGAGCCTCCAGGCATCCGCAACCGACGTCCGGGTCGGTGGCATCGGTATCGTCAAACCAACCTATGAAGGTTCTGACTCGTATGAAGTAATTGGCGCACCGATTGCCTATCCAGTGTTCGCGTCAACATCGAATAACACCTTCACAATCAACGGATTGGACGACATCCGTTTGCGCGTTTTTGAAAGTCATGGATTCGAAGCCGGCGTCCTCGGTGGCTATGCGTTTGGGCGTGATCAGGACGACGGTCCGTTGCTTGCCGGGCTCGGCGACGTGGACGGCGGTATCGTTGCCGGCGCTTTCTTGGGTTATCGTATTGGTACCGCCTTATTTGACGTCTCGTACCACCACATCGTGAGTGGTGATACGGGAGGCTTCTTTCGCATCGGGGTATCAAATCGCTTTGAGATTTCGCAAAGGTTGACAGCTAAGGTTCGCGCGGGTGCCACCTACGCCAGCGAAGAATATATGGCGGATTATTTCGGCATTTCAGCCGCACAATCCGCGAGTTCGTTAGCTCGACTTGCCGCTTTCGACACGGAAGCCGGCTTTAAAGATGTGAACGTCTATCTTGGCGCAACCTACAAGATCGATACGCGATGGACATTGAAGGGCGGCGTTGGATATAAGCGCCTGATCGGCGATGCCGCCGACAGCCCCATTGTTGAATCCGAAGACCAATTTTCAGCAACTTTCGGCGCAACTTACCGTTTCTCGCTGACGCGGTGAGGTGTCGACCGATGACGCGCCCTATCGTGCGAGTGATCTGACTTTGTTCGATGCTGGCAAAGCACATGGCAATAGGTGGGGGCGCACTGTACAAAGTAACTCAATTGCCCGAGATTAACGACAATTCGCCCTCAGATACCCGATTGCACTTGCGAAATCGCCATAGTTGTGTAAGCAGGCGGAGTTAGTTCGAAACCTGATGAGTAATGCTTCTCACCGTTTCGATACCGATGTGGTCTGAACCACGACCCCCAAGCATCTCGATCTCGCGGTAAACGGAGTTTCGGATGCCACGCCCCCAAGACATGTAGGGCGCCTTCAGCCACGATGACCGATATAGATTTTGGAGAGCCCCTCTCTTGGAAACTGCCAGCTTTGCTGAACTCGGATTGAGTTCAAAGGTATATGAGGCCGTGGCAGCGGCCGGTTACACGCAGCCCACCCCAATCCAGGCACAGGCCATCCCTGTCGCGGTCACCGGCAAGGATGTCCTCGGCATTGCCCAAACTGGCACGGGCAAGACCGCGGCCTTCGTGCTGCCGATGATCACCCGTCTCGAATCAGGCCGCGCCCGCGCCCGGATGCCGCGAACCCTGATCCTCGCTCCAACCCGCGAACTCGCGGCGCAGGTTGCAGAGGCATTCGAGAAATACGGCGTCAACCACAAGCTGACCCTTGCCCTGTTGATCGGCGGCGTCTCGTTCGATGAGCAGAACCGCAAGCTCGACCGTGGTGTCGACGTCCTGATCGCGACGCCCGGCCGCCTCCTCGATCACATCCAGCGCGGCAAACTGCTATTGACCGGCGTCGAGATCCTGGTCATCGACGAAGCGGACCGGATGCTCGACATGGGCTTCATTCCCGACATCGAGAGGATTTGCAAGCTGTTGCCGCCGCGTCGCCAGACGCTGTTTTTCTCCGCCACCATGCCGCCGGAAATCCAACGCCTCGTCGACCAATTCCTGAAGGATCCGGCCCGCATCGAGGTCGCCCGTCCGGCAACGGCGGCGAAAACCATTACCCAGCGCTTCCAGTTCTGCGCAGACGGCGAGGATTGGGCCAAACGCGAAATGCTGCGTGACCTGATCAATAGTCAGGACGTGCAGAACGCCATCATCTTCTGCAACCGCAAGCGCGATGTTGCCATCCTCCACAAATCGCTGGTCAAGCACGGTTTCAATGCCGGCGCCCTGCACGGCGACATGGACCAATCCAACCGCACCGCCACCCTCGATAAATTCCGCAATGGCGAGATTACGATCCTGGCGGCCAGTGATGTCGCCGCCCGGGGCCTCGACATTCCCGAAGTCAGTCACGTATTCAATTTTGACGTGCCCTGGGTTGGCGACGACTACGTCCACCGCATCGGGCGCACCGGCCGCGCCGGTCGCGAAGGCTTCGCCGCAACGCTCGTCGCGCCGGACGATCTGAAACTGCTGCAAGGCATTGAATCGGTCACGAGCGAAGAGCCTGTCTGGCTCGGCGATGCGCCAACCGAAGAGGACTTCGCCGAGGCCGGCAAACGGCGTCGTGGCCGCGGTGGGCGTGGCAGCGCCTCGAGCAGCCGCTCAGCTTCCAGCCGCGGACGCCGTCCGTCACGAGCCAGATCGGACAGGGCCCCCGAAAACGCGGAAGCGACATCACCGGAGGGCACACCATCGCACCGCCGCACCTCGCGCAGCGAGCGGCCGCCTGTCGAACTTGATGCGGAACAGACGAGCACGCCCCGTCGTCGGCGTAGCCGTAGCGCGGAAGCCGACATTCCCGGCTCGGGTGATCAGCCGGTGATCGATACCGAAACGCTGGTGCCATCCAGCTCGCAGGCAGCGGAACCTGTCCGCAAGCCGCGCCACACGGCCTCGGAAAAATCCAACACCCAGCGCGAACGTCCCCAACGCGCGCGCAACAAGCAACGCGACAATCAACCGGCTCAGCCCGCAAGTGGCAACGCCAACAGTTTTCATGAGGGCAACCTGCCGGCGTTCCTGCAGCGCCCGGTTCGACCGCAAAAACCGGCCAAGAACGCCTCGCGCAGCCAGCGCGAAGTCCCGCCGGCCGAGGTTGACGGCTAAAAAGTCCGCCTAAAACCCACTGCCAGGTTCGACCAGATAGGTGTCTTCTTCAGCAGTTGACGCCCGGCCGAGGATCGCGTTGCGGTGGGGAAAGCGCCCGAAACGCACGATCACATCGCGATGCGCAATCGCATACTGCGTGTAGTTTTCGTTGCCCAGCGCTTCCATCAGCAATACGCAGCGATTTTGATCGGCAAGGTCTTCGCTGTGCTCGAACGGCAGATAGAGAAACACTGCTTCATCGACCGACATGCCCTGATCGAAACCGGCATCGATCGCCGCTTCCGTGATCGCTCGGGCCTTGGCGTCGGTGGCAAAGCTTTTTGGGTCCCCGCGAAACAGATTGCGCGGAAACTGGTCGAGCACGATAACCGCTGCCAAAGCCTCGCGGCTCGAATCCAGCAGTGAGTCGACCGAAACCTGCGCCAGGCGCTCATAAAGGTTGAGATAACGCGCTCGGATCGTTGCGTCGGTTTCGTCGCTCTTCTTGAACCAGTCCGCCGGCTCCAGTTCTTCGAACCAGAACTTCAACACATCCTCGGCCCAGGTCTCGGGCAATTGCAGATTGTCCGGCGCGTCAGCGTTCATCCGTGAAAATCTCTCGCAACAGGCTCTAGCCGTCAGCCGGAGCCAGTGTCGATTTGTCGATGGGCTTCAACTCAACCGACTCGCCACAGCCGCAGGCCGATGTCTGGTTGGGATTGTTGAACACGAACTGTGCGGAGAACTTGTCGACCTGCCAGTCCATTTCGGTGCCGAACATGTACATCACGGCCATTGGGTCGACGAGCAGCTTGACCCCGTTGGTCTCGACCACCTCGTCGTACTTGCCCACTTCATCGGCCCAGTCCAGCGTATATTCCATGCCGGCACAACCGCCCTTCTTGAGGCCGATCTTGAGTGCCACGGCATCCGGCTTGGTTGCCATGACGGCGCGGATCTGCTCGGCCGCCGTTTCTGTGACGGTCATGATCTGTGGCCGCGGGCGGTCAGTTGCGGGCATGGATATCCTCCAAGACGGCGTTTGCGCTCATTGTAACATAAGAACGCGGCGCGAATTGTCGAGAGCGTAGCCCTCGAACGTTGATAAACCGACAACTGGCAACGGCATCGCGTCCCCGGTGCCATGGTAAACGGGCGGCAATCGCTTCCTTGCCGCCGTGTCAAAACATGTTGAGCGCAAGGCGTGCTTCGTCCGACATGCGGCTCATTTCCCACGGCGGATCGAACGTCAGCTCAACATGGACGCGCCCGACACCGGCAACCGACGCCACGGCGTTCTCGACCCAGATCGGCATTTCACCGGCAACGGGACACCCTGGTGCCGTCAGCGTCATCACCACGTCGACATTGCGGTCGTCATCCATGTCGATGCGGTAGATCAGGCCGAGTTCATAAATGTCGGCCGGAATCTCCGGATCATAAACGGTCTTGATGGCAGCCACGATATCGGCCGTCATCTGCTCGATCACCTCGCTCGACAGCGCCGAGCCCGTCGCTGACGGGGCGTCCAGATCGAGCGCTTTGGGATGCCGCTCCGGTGTTGCCGTGGTCTCGGCCACAGCGTCCTCACGCCCGGTGTCGGTCACCGGTGCGGCCGCGCCCGACGCTGCATTGAGCTCGAGCATGTCACGTTCCGTTGGCTTATCGTCCATCATCGCCTATCTCACGCAAACAGATCGTGCGCTTTTTCAAGTGCCTCGATGAGGACATCGACATCCTCACGCGTATTGTAGATCCCGAACGATGCCCGGCACATCGCCGGCACGCCGAACCGTTCCATCAGCGGCTGCGCACAGTGATGGCCCGCCCGGATCGCGACGCCCGAGCGATCGACGACCATCGAGATGTCGTGCGGATGCAGCCCGTCCATCGTGAACGAGATGATACCACCCTTACCCGGCGCCCGGCCATAGATTGTCAGCCAATTCAGTCGATCGAGTTGCTCGTGGGCATAGTCCGACAGCGACGCCTCATGCGAGGCAATCTGGTCGCGCCCCAGCATCATCATGTAGTCGAGCGCTGCGCCAAGCCCGACCGCCTCGACGATCGGGGGCGTGCCCGCCTCAAACCGCTCCGGCGGCGGACCATAAGTGATCTCGTCTTTCGAAACGCTCTCGATCATGGCACCACCACCCAGAAACGGCGGCATCTTGGCCAGCAGCTCTTTGCGTCCGTAGAGCACGCCGATGCCCGATGGCCCATAAACCTTGTGCCCGGTAAAGGTCAGGAAATCGACATCGAGCGCCTGCACGTCGACGCTCGTGTGCACGCACGACTGTGCCCCGTCGACAAACAGCGTCACCCCATGCTTCTTCGCGATGCGGGCAACCTCCGCGATCGGAACAATCGTCCCGAGCACATTCGACATGTGCGTCAACGCAATCATTTTCGTGCGCGGCGTGATCAAGTCTTCCAGCTCATCGAGCAGAAACTCGCCGGTGTCCGATATCGGCGCCCATTTCAGGACCGCGCCCTCGCGCTCGCGCAACATGTGCCACGGCACGATATTGGCGTGGTGCTCCATCACCGAAACGATGATCTCGTCGCCCTCGCGGATATTGTCCTGGCCCCAGGCATAGGCGACCAGATTGACCGCTTCGGTCGTGTTCTTGGTAAAGACGATCTCGTCGGCCGATTTCGCATTGAGAAACCGCCTACAGGTCTCGCGCGCATCTTCGTATTTTTGCGTCGCCGTGTTCGACAGGAAATGGATGCCGCGGTGCACATTGGCGTATTCCGAGCGCATCGCGAAATCCATCGCCTCGATAACCTGAAGCGGTTTTTGCGCCGATGCCGCGCTGTCGAGATAGACGAGAGGCCGGTCATTCACGTCGCGCGAGAGGATCGGAAAATCAGATCGTACGCGTGCGACATCGAACGCCGGTTGATCCCCGACGACACGCAGTTCGGACGCCACCCCAGTGGTTGCTGCATTCATGCGCCAGTGCTCCTACCAGTGCTCCTATTTGGCATGATTGGCCGTCAGCCATGCCCGCGCGATCTCGCTCAGTGCCTCACGCAGGTCCTCCCACGCAACCTTGTCAATCGCCTCGGCAACGAACGACTCGGTCAATAGCACCTTGGCCTGTTCTTCGGGGATGCCCCTTGAACGGCAGTAAAAGACCAGGTCCGGATCAATCTCGGCCGACGTCGACCCGTGCCCGCAGGCAACATCATCGGCGTAGATTTCAAGCTCCGGCTTGGAATCGAACTCACTGTCTTCGGAAAGCATCAGCGCCTGCGCCATCTGCTTGCCGTCCGTCTTCTGCGCGATCCGCTGCACGATCACCTTGCCCTGGCAGACGCCGCGGGCGCGGTCATCGAGGACCCCCTTGAACAACTCGCGGCTCGTGCAACCGGGCGCACGATGGTCAACGACGATCGTCGAATCGATGTGGTCGGTTCCGTTGCCGAGTGCCACGCTCGCAAAATCGAGCGAACTCGCCTCGCCGTCGAACGTCACGAAGATCTGGTTGCGCGCCAGCGGTGCGCCCGGGATCATCTGAAAGGCATTGTAGGTCGCTTCGCCACCGATATGCACGCGCCATGTCGCCAGGTCGCTGATCGCGCTTTGCGACCCGACCTTGATCTGGTCGAGCCGGCCACCGTCCTCGACGGCAACCGTGATCAAACCGTTCGCCTGTCCCGCCGTCGCGCCGATCGATACTGCCGTCTCAATCAACGTCAGCGACGCCTGCGCACCAACCGACACGTCATGCCGCGTCGTCACCAGCATGTCGCTGCCACCGGCGCGCGCCGAGACGATCATCAACGGCTTGTCGAGCGCCACGCCGTCAGCGATCCGGATCGCCAAACCGCCGGTCACGAACGCCGTATTGAGCGCAACGATCGACTCGCCCTCGATCGGCTCATCGAGCGCCGGGGCACCGGTTACCGGCACAATCTCGACACCCGCCACGTCCGGCAGACGCGACAGGCCTTCAGACTGGCGGCCATTGACGAACACCGCCCGATAAGCATCGAGGCCGGCCAATTGTCCCAGCGCCGTGTCCAGCTCGGCCGACGATACGTCCGGGGCCTGGCCGATAGACGGCGCATCGACCTCGCCCAGCGCGTTGCGCAGGTCGGTATATTTCCAGGCTTCGATGCGCCGATGCGGCAGGCCCTGAGCGTCAAAGCGCGCCATCGCCGCCTGTCTGTCCGCCAGCACCACGGCCTCCGGCGGCAAGTCGGCGGCCACGGATGCAAAGTGCTCCGCCAGCGACTTTTCCGCCTTCGTCTTCATGATCTCTAGGTTCGTTGTCATGTCTCGCGTTTCACTCTCAAGCCGCCGCACCGGTAAATTCCGCATAGCCCGATTTTTCCAGCTCCAACGCGAGTTCCTTGCCGCCCGAGCGCTGAATGCGGCCCTGCGCGAGAACATGCACCTTGTCCGGAACGATATGATTGAGCAGGCGCTGATAGTGGGTGATCACTACCATCGCGCGCTCCGGCGAGCGCAGTGCATTGACACCGTCCGAAACCACCCGCAGGGCATCGATATCGAGCCCGGAATCGGTTTCATCGAGAACGCACAGCGTCGGCTCGAGCAGCGCCATCTGCAGGATTTCCGAACGCTTCTTCTCACCGCCCGAGAACCCGACATTGACAGGCCGCTTGAGCATCTCGATGTCGATCTGAAGCTCGGCCCCCTTCTCCTTGACGAGACGCAGGAATTCCGGCGTCGTCAGTTCCTTCTCGCCGCGCGCCTTGCGCAGCGCATTCGTCGCCGTGCGCAGAAACGTCAGGCCAGCGACACCGGGAATCTCCATCGGGTACTGGAATGCCAGAAAGACGCCGGAGGCGGCGCGCTCTTCGGGCTCCATTTCCAGGACATTGTCGCCGTTCCAAAGCACTTCGCCGCCGGTCACTTCATAGCCATCGCGCCCGGCGAGCACATAGGCAAGTGTCGACTTGCCGGAGCCGTTGGGACCCATGATGGCATGAATTTCGCCTTTCGGAACCGACAGCGACAGGCCTTTGATGATCGGCTTGTCTTCATCTTCCAACTTGACGTGCAGATCGTTGATTTCGAGCATTATGGTTGTCTTACCTTGTTACGTCTCAGATCATCATTCGTCGAATTGGCGGGCCCATAGGCGCCGAAACCAAAAGGCTATGGCCGCCACCAGGGCGGCGCTGCCAAGAAGTGCCTGGCCACCCATCTCGAGATGGAGGAGCGACGGGCCGGGGCAGTAGACCATCGGATGCGGCCAGAACATCGCGGGGCCGCGTCCCGAACACATCGCAATCGTCTCGTTCATCAAAGCCCGATCGATCCCGGGAATGGCAATCCATCGACCGGCCGTCAGGATGATCCCGACAATCAGCAAACCGACCGCGAACCGCACCCAGTTCCGTCGCCTCAACCCCATTTCAGCTGCCGACAGCACGGCACGGTCTCTCCCATTGCCCCGATGCAAACGCACA
Organism: Hyphomicrobiaceae bacterium; assembly: GCA_051010015.1. Taxonomy (GTDB): domain Bacteria; phylum Pseudomonadota; class Alphaproteobacteria; order Rhizobiales; family Hyphomicrobiaceae; genus CAJQQK01. The sequence continues at coordinate 5,438 of JBPCVZ010000408.1, read as the reverse complement.
GATCTCCGGCGCGACCGCTCACCGCCGCCGTCCAGCATTCATTGCTGACGGTGGTTCTCCCAGCTTCCGGCCTCAGACGGCTTGAAGTTATATGTGCATTGGCGCCGCCAACCGCCAGATCGGATCATGGCTTTCGTGCGTCGCCGGTTTTGTCGGTAACTACCCGACCGCGCGTTGCTCACCGCCTTGGCCGCCGTCGCGTGCCATCCAGAGCCGATCGAACGCATCGCTTGCTGCCTTGTCCGCTTCTGCGTGCCGAGCCAACACATCTTGTGATTTGGTACGTTCGGCTTCCTGTTTCAGTTCATCCGCCTTCGATTCTGCCGCCAGCCAATGCTTTTCCAGATCAGCGATATAAACTTCAGTAGCCATGATCGTTACCTCCTGTCTCATCAGTGTATTCGGCTCACTTTCCGGGGGGAGCCGTTGAATGGTCTCAAACTGCACTAAGCGTCTGGCTCACGCTCGTTTTCGGTACACCTCAGAGACTTTGCCAAAAGACCCTGCATTCTCAATCGTCATTGTCTCGGCAGCAGTCGGATCCGTTCAGAACCGCTGCCAACGCCAACGCCAACCGGATCGCGTCTTGACCCAGCAGGCCCAGATGAACAGCACGGCAAGCGCCGTCATCCAGAACACCCAACCGAAGACCTCGAAGATCGACGGTTTACGACCATCCAACGCGGCCGACACCATGAAATGCCAAGTCACGAACGAAGCTGACAGTATGACCGCAACGAGCGACGCCCATTTCGAAAGGCGACCACTCGTCGATACTGGCAACGCACGTTCCACCTTGCGGCTCCCGGCACCTTCTTCCAACTCCGATCCGCGACCAGCGGATCGCTTCACCTGTCCTCCGCAACGCCGGCCCAGACAAAAATCCGCGCCAGCACCTCAGCATAGAGTTCTTCCTCCAGCACCGGACACTCCGGATCGATCGCAAGGATCTCGCGTCCGGCCGCGATCGTCATGTCGTCGCGCGGGCGCACGACGAACGGTTCATCCAAAGCATCGATTCGGAACAACAATTGGCCCTTGGCATCTTCTTCCATAGTTATGCCGAAGGTTTCGAGCCGATCTGCATCGCGCTCTTCGATCCACTCGCTGAGTTCATCGATGAGTTCTGCCAGGTCACCGGTCGTGCTATCGACCTTCTGGTCTGCAACGAACGCATCGCAATCGCGCTCGAACTCCCTTGCGGAAACCAGCGCATCGACGATCATATTGTCGACGATCTCGATTTGTCGCTTGGAACGATCCGTCATCTCAAACCCAACTCAACTCGTACCCAACGTTAACCAACGCTGCCTTCCAGCGAAATCCCGATCAGCTTCTGCGTTTCCGCCATGAACTCCATCGGCAGCTGCTGCAGCACGTCACGGACAAACCCATTGACGACCAGCGCGACCGCCTCTTCTTCATTCAAACCACGTTGTCGGCAGTAGAACAGCATGTCCTCCGAAATCTTCGATGTCGTCGCCTCATGCTCGAAGTGCGACGACGCGTTCTTCGCCTCGATATACGGCACCGTATGCGCGCCGCAATTGTTCCCGATCAAGAGCGAGTCGCACACGGTGAAGTTGCGCGTGTTCGTCGCTTTGCGATGTGCCGAAACCAATCCGCGGTAGGTATTGTCCGAATGTCCGGCAGCAATCCCCTTCGAGATTATCCGACTTGATGTATTTTTACCAAGATGGATCATCTTTGTGCCGCTGTCGACTTGCTGATACCCATTTGAGATGGCGATCGAGTAGAATTCGCCCCGACTATTGTCGCCGCGCAGGATGCAACTGGGGTATTTCCAGGTGATTGCTGAACCGGTTTCGACCTGCGTCCACGAGATTTTGGAGCTGTGCCCACGGCAGTCGCCGCGCTTGGTGACAAAGTTGTAGACGCCACCCTTGCCTTCCTTGTCGCCCGGATACCAGTTCTGCACGGTCGAGTATTTGATCTCGGCGTCATCCAGCGCGACCAGTTCGACCACGGCGGCATGCAGCTGGTTTTCGTCGCGCATCGGCGCGGTACAGCCTTCGAGGTAGGAAACATAGCTACCCTTGTCTGCAATAATCAGTGTGCGCTCAAACTGCCCGGTGTTCATCTCGTTGATGCGGAAATACGTCGAGAGCTCCATCGGGCAACGCACGCCTTCAGGAATGTATACAAAGGAACCATCTGAAAATACAGCAGAATTAAGGGCTGCGTAGTAATTATCAGATTGCGGAACGACCGATCCAAGATATTTACGCACGAGTTCCGGATGCTCGCGCAGCGCCTCCGAGATCGAGCAAAAGATGACACCGGCCTTGGCCAGCTCGTTCTTGAACGTGGTCACCACGGAAACCGAGTCGAAAACGGCATCCACCGCGACCCGGCGTTGCCCCGGGTCACCCTCCGGCATGTCGCCATCGAGCGTGCTCGGCTCGCCCTGCTTGCGCACGCCGGCGAGCAGCTCTTGCTCTTTCAGCGGAATGCCGAGCTTCTCGTAGGTCCGCAGCAACTCCGGATCGACTTCATCGAGAGATTTCGGCCCCTCCGTGCCCTTCGGTGCCGCATAGTAGTAGAGGTCCTGGAAATCGATTTTCGGGAAGTTGACCTTTGCCCAAGTCGGCTCGCTCATCGCCTGCCAGCGCGCGAACGCCTGCAGCCGCCATTCCAGCATCCATGCCGGCTCACCCTTCTTGTCCGAGATGAACCGCACCGTGCTCTCGTCGAGCCCCTTCGGCGCCTTGTCGGTCTCGATGTCGGTGGTAAAGCCGTACTTGTACTGATCAACGTCGATCTGCTTGACTTGATCGATCGTGTCCTGGACAGCTGGCATTGAATACTCCGGAAATTTCGCTTTATTTCGAAACGTTTAGGTTGGTGTGACCGAGTCAGGCGACGGCACGGCGCTCCGCGATCAGGAGGCCGCGGATCCTACTTAAGAATTGTTCTAAACTACTCTCCGTTGTATTCCAACCGAGGCTAATGCGAACCGCCGAGCGGGCGATTTCGGGCGGCAGCCCCATCGCCGTCAGAACATGGCTCGTACCCACCTTGCCCGAGCTGCAGGCCGAACCGGCGCTGATCGCGCAGCCTGCCAGATCCAGCTTGATCACCGTTGTCTCGGCGAGTTCGCCGGGAAATGCCACGCACAGAGTATTGGCGAGGCGATCCGCTCCTCCGCCGATCACGATGGCATCTGGCGCACTCTTCGAAATCTCCGCTTCGAGATGCCGGCGCAGCGCGCCGAGACGTGTCATCTCGGCATCCAACTCGGCCTTTGCGGCAACAGCGGCAGCACCGAATCCGGCAATCGCTGCCACATTCTCGGTGCCCGCCCGCCGGCGCCGCTCCTGGCCGCCGCCCTGGATCAAGGCCGGCCGTGCCAATCCATCCCGCACAATCAAGGCACCAGCCCCCATCGGGCCGCCAATTTTGTGGCTCGAGACGCTCATCAGATCGGCGCCGATCGCGGAAAAATCTGTGATCACACGACCACACGCCTGTACCGCATCTGTATGGACGCACGTGGCGTGTTCCCGGGCCAATGCCGCGCCCGCTGCCACATTCTGGCATACGCCCGTCTCGTTGTTGGCCATCTGTAGGGTCAGCAGCGCCCGCTGCCCGACATTGGTTGTCGGCAAATCGCCGTCTGCGATGCCTTGCACGTCAACGATGCCGTCCTGGTCCACCGCCAGCTCGACGACCCGCGCGCCCGAACCGCGCACCGGCGCCAGAACCGATTCATGCTCGATCGGCGCCATATAGACGACATCCCAGCCACGACCGAGCGCTGCACAATTGGCCTCCGTCGCGCCGCTGGTGAAAACCACCTCCGCGGGCTGGCAGCCGACCAACCCGGCCACCTGCTCACGCGCATCTTCGACCAGCCGCCGCGCCGCGCGGCCTTCACCGTGCACGGAAGACGCATTGCCGTGCTGCTTCAGCGCGCCAATCATGGCCGCCTCGGCTTCAGGCCGTAGCGGAGAACTCGCATTGTGGTCGAGATAGATGCGTGGACTAGCCATGCGACGCCTCCACGGCCCGCGCCAGCGCCTTGCCGGACTCCGTCGACACCTGGTCCGCGATCACGTCCGCGAGCGTCACGCCGGCCAGAAATCCGTGGATGTGACGGCCCAGCGCCGACCACAGCCCGTGCGTGAGACAGCGCGTTTCGCCAACACAGCCAGGCGCGTCGCCACCCAGACAGCGGGTCATGCGGGTTGGCTCTTCGACGGCGGTCAACACTTCGGCCACCACGATCTTGTGTGCCGGTCGCGCCAAACGATAGCCACCGCTGCGCCCGCGCACACTCGCCACCAGGTTCGCCTCGCGAAGTTTGCCGAACAGCTGCTCGAGATAAGCGATCGGAAGATGCTGGCGCGCTGCGATCTCGGACAGCGGCACGGCCCGGTCCCGGCCATGCTGCACGGCCTGGTCGGCGATGTCCGCCATCGCCATCACCGCGTACCGTCCTCGCGTGTTCAATTCCACTTGTCAGAACCCAGACTGAATCTCAGATACACAACCGGACATTTGCGGCACGCAGCCGCGCCAGGCCCACTTGCAATAAGGTCATCGGTTTGTGCTAGAAGGATCGCCACGCACCGGACCGTCGTCTCGATCGCTATATGTAAATCCCGACTGGACAAGTCAAGTTTAAATCGAAGAAAAATGCAGCGCGCGCGATGCGCGGGCACGCTTGACCGGCGCGTGGCTGCATCTCAAATACGGTTCATACCCCGGCCGCGCTTCCCGGCGCCGCCCAGCAAGGACACCTCAATGCCTGAACTGATAATCAACGGTCCCGCCGGACGTCTCGAGGCGCGCTACCATCACGAGAGCGCCAGCGACAGCCCGATCGCGATGATCCTGCACCCGCATCCCCAGTTCGGCGGCACGATGAACAACCAGGTCGTCTACCACCTCTACTACACGTTCGTGGAGCGCGGTTTCTCCGTGCTGCGTTTCAATTTCCGCGGCGTCGGGCGCAGCCAGGGCTACTTCGACAACGGCCCGGGTGAATTGTCCGATGCCGCCACGGCCCTGGACTGGCTGCAAATCGCCAAGCCCGACAGCCGCGCCTGTTGGATCGTCGGTGTATCGTTTGGCACCTGGATCGCCATGCAGCTTCTCATGCGCCGGCCCGAAATCGACAGCTTCATCTGCGTCGCACCGCCCGCGAACCTCTACGACTATTCGTTCCTGGCACCGTGTCCGGCGTCCGGTCTGCTCGTCAACGGTGACCGCGATCGCGTCGTGCCATCGGCATCGGTCGCCGAACTCGCCGTCAAGACCAAGGTCCAGAAAGGCATCATCCTGCAGCACGACATCATTCCGGAAGCCAATCATTTCTTCGAAGGCGAGGAACAGATGGCCGCCCTGCAGGACAGTGTCGGCAGCTACGTCGACAAAACCATGATCGACATCCTGGCCCGGCGCAAAGACGACTA
>JBPCVZ010000407.1:0-4680 GCA_051010015.1 Hyphomicrobiaceae bacterium | reverse complement strand
GGCGCCATCGAGTGCGCGCAAAATGCAATCGGGAATGCCGATGCCCGTGACGCCCCATGCCCCGATCCGGCCTTGCGCGACGAGCTTCTCGCAGGCCGGCACAAACGCATCGGCGTAGGTCGCCCAGCGCGTCGCCGGGCGGTCCGTGTAGGCGCTCGCGTCGTAGTCGTCAGGAATGATGTTGGAGTGCAGAAAGAAGACATCGACATGTTCGAGACGCATCCGCGCCAGGCTCTCGTCGAGCGAGCGCTCGAGGTTGCCTGCCACCTCGCCCGGCGCCGGCGTGCCGAGGCGATGCTTGGTCGTCACCCGCACGCCATCCGGTAGCGTGCCCTCGAACGCAGCGCCGACAACAACCTCGGCTTCGCCATCGCCGTAAGCCGGCGCCATGTCGAGCAGCGTGATGCCGTTGTCAACGGCGGCCCGCACGGTCGCGATGCATTCGTCCTGCGTCGTCGCGCCCCACAGCTGACCGACACCGCCGCCACCAAGCGTCAGCGCACTGACCGGCCAGAGGTTTCCGAGTTGACGGGTTTGCATGTGACGTCTCCAGATTCTATGCGCGCGACCGGTGCAGAACCAAATCGCTCTTGTTGCATCTTGCAGCGGCTCCGCTGCAAGGCAATGAGGCAATGTTCGCCGCGTTCGAAGATGAACCGGAAATGAACAGGCTTGTCAGTCTTCTTTCAAGTTGGCGGCCCTAATCATTCGTTTCGATACGCTCGCGCGGATGCGCGGTCCGCCTCGAAACAACGTCTCTGAGGATAACACGTTTCGGTCAAACAAGGCTGGTTCGTTCCCCGCGACTTGGACACGCTCTCCAGCCAAACTATCGTTGGTGATTCACTCATGCGCAAGACAAGCATCACTCTTTCAGCACTCGTGCTAATCGGCAGCGCGATGGCCGCTTCGGCCGCTCCGCTCACGACCACCGCGCCGCCCGTCGACCTGTCGAACCGATCCGGCAGCATGGTCCAAAAAATCCACGATTGGCATCGCTATTGTGAATGGGGCCCGCGGCGCTTCCATCGCCACATCCCGGGCGTTGGCAACGTGCGCTGCCGTCGTCATCGCCGCCGCTATCGCCGTCGGATCAGCCGCTGCGAAGCATGGTTCAACGAATGCCGGTCCCGCTGGGGCCGCCGCAGCTGGCGCTTCGACCGCTGCATGGTGCGCCACGGCTGCTGACGACTGACAACGCCATCGCCGCAAGAAAAACGGCAACCACGTTGGCGCCTACCGGCGCCAGCGGGGACGGCCCCGCACGCCGCTGGGAGGCACGGCCTCCCAGACCCTCCAGTTACTTTCACAAAGAGGGTGGGGCCGGGAGGTTAGCCTCTCGGATTCCCAACCAACTGAGTAGACTCTACTGCTTTAAGGAGCTGATTCCGGCCAAATTACCTGCACATTGATCACGCAGCCTCGGCCACAGCTTGCCCAACCCGCTCGACAATGAGAGCGGTGAAGGGCTGAATGTTGAAATCGATGCTGGCTGCCTCAAGAGCTTCCATGTAGCGGTTGCGATCATCCACGCGAATGATTGTCCAAGGGTATCCGCCAGAAGCGAGCATCGCGTTCATGAGGAAGCGCGCCATGCGACCGTTGCCGTCAGAATACGGGTGAATATAGCCGAACATCCAGTGGCCCAGAACCGCTCGGACGCTCGCGGCTTCTTCGGTTGCCAGCAGATTAAAGAGCGCTTTCATCGCATCCGGCAGGCTTTCCCATCGCGGCGGTACGTGGTGCGAGCCGCGAATATATACCGGGTGGCTTCGATAACCGGCAAGCGCTCCCGCTTTCAGAAGACCGGCTGTCACAGACGGAGCGAACATTTCGCGGTACCAGTTCCGGTGAGCTTCGCTGACCAGTTCAGCTGCTGGCGCACCTGCGATGATTTTTCCGACATCGCCTTTGACCAACTCAAAGGTTTGCCAATAACCGCGAGCAGCCAGCGCATTACTGTTGTTGCGATCGTCTTGGTTGCCCTTTGGGTCCCAGTTGCCTTCGCGAACCCGCTCGATGAGGTCGGGCGTGACTGTGTAACCCTCGATCGAGAGCGAGTGGTAGGCGTCGTGCTTGTAGCTTTCTTCAACGAATTTGAGGAAAGCTTGCGGGTCTTCGGGCAAGCCGGGCGCTTCGGGGAAGTTCTTGACGACCGGACCGCGCATCTCTTCCCATAGCGCGGTGAGCCTGCCGACGACGGGGGGCGTTCCGGCTGCAATTTCTATGAGCTTCTGTTCGCCGGAGAACGGGTCGCTTTCTCTGATATCGTAGCCGGCTCCTTGCATGGTCCTGAGAATTTCGTCGGCAAGGTTCGCGCGACCTATTCGCCTGAACGCCCCGACGAGGCGTCCGGCAACCACCGAGTGACCACCGTCAAGCAAGCGACCCAAGACTTCGGAAGCGTCGCGGACAGCGTTGAGCGCTACCTGCGCTTCAACCGGGTAGGTCTGGTATAAGGCTTCCGGCACTTTGATGAGTGCTGCGGGCAGAGCATAGAGCCGCAACCGGTCCTTAACCGTGAGGTCGGCGGCGGGCGGCATCTTGTTTTGCTTAAGGTCGTAGAGCGAGGTCCCGAAGAGCAGGTCGAGATTATTGTTGGTGCCCTTGACCGAATAGACAACCACTTGCGGCGGTATGACCGTATTCTCGGCATGCAGGAGCAGCGACTGCTCCGGCGATAAATGCCATGTATCACCGAACCGCTCATCGCAGTAACGGGCGCAGAATTCCCAGAACGAGGCGTACCAAGGAGTGGTGTCGCCCTCGGTTGTGCCGGGACTCGTCGAGATCAGCCAGCCTTTGATTACATCGCGTAGGAAGCCGTTCTCAAGGAGCCGCTCCCTGTGAACGCGTGCGAACTCCTTGGACTGGAAGACGCAACGCCCTCCTTCCTGAAGCTCTTTAAGCCGCTCCAGCGACGTAGCCAACCTCTCGTTCGGTGTTGCCAATGCGTTCTCCTTGCGGATTAACTCAAGTTTTTGATGCCGTACATTCGCAAGTGTAATGCGGCGAATCATAACAAGTCAATAATGCTGTTTCAATGCAAGTTTTTTGTGCTTAATGAACACAAGTGAAACGTGCTAATATATTGTAATTAAATAAAATAACTGCTATTTTAGTGGAGTAAGCATAACAATCTGGTATGCCAAAATCTTGAGCGCAACAAGCGAACCTCACCAGCGGGGTTTGGGTCTTGCGTAGCAGGATCTGGCCAAGTGTTCGGTTGAATTTCGGCTTGAACGAGCCAAGAGGTTCCGTGTTTGGTTAGATCAGCGTTTCCTATCCGGCGCCGGCCCGCCCCCCTCACGTCGCCAAATTTTTCGGCACGTCCTTGAACGGACGGTCGGTGTCCGTGCGCGGCTCCTTCGGCATCTTGAGGACACGCTCGGAGATGATGTTCTTCTGGATCTCGTCGGTGCCGCCGGCCAGCGAGATCGCCGGCGTCGAGACCAGGATCTCGGTGATCACGCCGTCCATCGGGCTGTCGTTGCCGGTGAGCATCGCGTCGGCACCGGTGATCATCGTGTGCACACGGTTGGCCGCGCGCGCGATGTAGCTGGACGCCAGCTTGCCGAGCGAGCCTTCCGGGCCCTGCGGCCGCCCCGCCTCCTGCGCCGCGCGCGCGCGCCTTGCGGTCCATTCGGCACCCTTGTTCAGGATCATGAGCTTGGCGATTTCCTGGCGGATAACCGGGTCCGCGTTGGCGCCGGTCTGCCTGGCGCGCTCGACCACGAGGTCGACGCGGCCGGCACGCTGCGGGTACCAGGTGTAGGGCTCGAGCGCGACCTTCACCTCTTCGGCCTGTTCCTGGAAAATCCGCTCCGGCCGCGTCGACGGTTTTTGGTACCGCTTCAAGGCGTCGGCGCCGCGGCGCTCGTGCATCAGCGTCGTCGTTGCGATCTCCCAGCCGTCGCCGTCGTGCGCAACCATGAATTCCGGCGCGACCTCGGCGTCGGTCAGGAACACCTGGTTGAACGAGGCGTGCCCGTTCATCTGGCGCAGCGGCACCACTTCGACGCCGGGCTGCTGCATGTCCAAAATAAAATAGCCAAGCCCCTTGTGCTTGACGAGGTCAGGATTGGTGCGCGCCAGCAGCAGGCCGTACTGGGCGCGATGGGCGCTCGTTGTCCACACCTTCTGGCCGTTGACGACCCAGCGGTTGCCCTTGAGTTCGGCGCGCGTGATCGCGCCGGCAAGATCGGAGCCGCTGCCCGGCTCGCTGAACAGCTGGCACCAGGTGTCCTCGCCGGTGAGGATGCGGCGCAGGAATTTCTCTTTGTGCAGATCCGTGCCGTGCGCGAGGATCGTCGCCGCTGCAAGCGGGCGGATGCCCATCATCAGGATGCCAATCGCGCCGGCACGCTCGATCTCCTCTTCGACAACCGGCACGAGCCCGACGGGCAGGTCGCGACCATACCACGCTTTCGGCCAGTGCGGCGCGCCCCAGCCGCTGTCGATCAGCTTGTTGCGCCATTCGAGCAGGCCGAGGCTGACATCCCAGTTGTCCGCGAGCCACTGGCGGACTTCGGCGCGGACGGCTTGTTCGGTGTGTTCACTCATCGCTGCCGTCCTCTCAAACGTTCCAATGCTGCATCAGGCGCTCGCGGTGGTAGGCCGAACCGCCGAGAAACACCTCGGAGCTCTTCGCGCGCTTGAACCAGAGATGCGTGTCGTTAT
>JBPCVZ010000406.1:0-5237 GCA_051010015.1 Hyphomicrobiaceae bacterium | reverse complement strand
GGGCAGCTGCGCCCTGTAGCACGGTTCGGCGATTGATCGCTTCTGGCCTGTTCTTGGAAGATTTCATGGATAGCTCTCCGCTGTTCTGGGTTCCATCCGCGAATTTGTCTCCAAAAGGCTCGATAAGGTAGACATAAAACATGTCTATCTATTATAAGTTTTAGATATATCTCCGCAATCGTTGGAGTTGACAAACTTGAAACTCCACCAGCTTCGCTATCTCATTGCAGTCGCCGAAGAGGGCAGCATGCTCAAGGCCGCGCGCAGGATCGGCATTGCACAACCCGCCCTGACCCAGCAGCTCGCGTCGTTGGAGGGGACTCTCGATTCCAAGCTTTTGCATCGCAGTTCCAAGGGAACGCGGTTGACACAGAGCGGACGGATACTCGTTGAACATGCCCGTTCCATTCTCGAGATGGTCGCTGTTGCTCAAAGAGACGTTCAGGCGCAAAGGAATGAAGTTTCGGGCGAGGTCTCGCTATCTGTAGCAAGTGCCGTTGCCGAGCAGATCGTACCGCCGTTGCTCAAGCGGCTTTCTGCGGCGTTTCCGCGGGTAACGCTTCGTATCAACGCAATCGACAGTGGATCGGTGCAGACGGCATTGGAGAACGCTCGGGTCGACCTTGGTATACTGCCCGGTCATGAAAACCTGAAGAGCGTGAATTCGAGACCATTGCTGAACCAGGCGATGTGCTTTGTCGGCTCGGCCCCGCAGGACGGGCGCAAGCTAAAGAAGACCATCCGCTTTCGCGATGTGGCAGGCCAACCTTTGGTCGTCGTGGAAAAAAGCAATCCATTGCGGCACGAACTGGACCGGCTAGCCCGACAGCATGACATAGCGTTGAACGTTCATGCTGAGTCGAATTCGCTCGTGATGATCAGAAGCTATGTCGAGAGTGGGTCAGCAAACAGCATTCTGCCGCATAGTGCGGTTGCTGACAAAGTCCAACTGGGCACAATTTTTGCCCGAAAGATCGTCGAACCGCAGATCACACAGGTCTATCTTGTGGCTTGGCCAAAGACACGGCCATTGATCCGTGCGGGTGAGGTCGTTGTCGATGAACTGCAACGAATATTTTCCTGAATCGATCGTCGAGCCTCAGCATCGAGACGACGCACAACTGATGACCATCCTGCGATCAAGGGAACGAAAGGTGAGCAACGATTTGTCAAAGGGTGCGCGGCCATCGTGGGCGGCGGCCAGCAATGCTCTTGAAGCTTGTCGCACAGTTCCGCCAGGCAATCGGATTAGTCTGGGAACCGGAGAGAGTTGTTGAGCCTCAATCTCAAGCAGTTGGAAGCGTTTGTCTGGGTAGCCGATCTCGGCAGCTTCAGAAAAGCCGCGGATCGGCTAAACACGACGCAACCCAATATCTCCGCTCGGATCTCGTCGCTCGAGTCAGCAATGAACATATCGCTCATGGAGCGCGATGCTGGCTCGGTTCGGTTGACCAGTAAGGGGCACGAGTTACTTGCTCATGCCCGGGCCGTGCTCCATGCCATGGATAAGCTGGTTGTCGCCGCCGACGAAAAGTCTCTGATAGACGGCACGCTAAGACTTGGCGTGACGGAGTTGGTCGTCAACACGTGGCTGCGCGATTTCCTGAAAGCCCTCAAGGAGCAGTTGCCCAGCCTCAGCGTCGAGTTGACAGTCGACAATTCATTGAACCTGACAAAAGAGCTGTCTTCACGCTCGCTGGATCTCGCCTTTCAAAACGGTCCTTTCGAGCGGCCAACAACCGGAAACGAGGATCTCGGCAAGTACCCGACGATATGGGTCGCTTCTCCAACTTTGGGACTGCCGTCCAAGCGGCTCGGGATTGATCAACTGTTGCAGCATCCGATCATTATCCACTCCCGTGGGACGAAGTCCTTTGACGACGTTGCGGCCCATTTCGACAGGCACGTCGCATCGAATGGCAAGCTCGTGCCGACCAGCAACATCGCACCCTGCCTGCACATGACGATTGAGGGTATGGGCGTCGCGGCGTTGCCTGCTGCCATGATCCGAGACGAGCTGTCGAGCGGCGGGCTGGTTGAGCTCAACTATGCATGGGTTCCAGAGCCGCTTCATTTCTTCGCCCGTTACGACGCCGACAAGTCATTGAATTTCGTTGGTCAGGCGGCCGAGTTAGCCCGGAAAGTGGCAACGGACTATGCCGATCATTCGCCCTCAAACAATAAAAAATAATGATGCTTCCGATAGAATAAAATAATTGGAATTTATGAATTGAGTTCCCTAGTCTCCAGGTTGTTGAGGTTCTGGGAGATTTGGTGCCATGGGACGAGCGTCCATCCGATTAGGTGTCGACATTGGCGGCACATTCACCGACGTCGTGTTGGAAGACGGTGATGCGCAATACTCGACAAAGGTGCTGACGACTTACAGCGCACCAGAAGATGCCATCATCGACGGCATCAAGCAGGTCAGCACGAAGGCTGGTGTCAGTCTTGCCGATGTCGGCCAGATCGTTCACGGGACAACGCTTGCGACCAACGCCCTCATCGAGCGGCGCGGCGCAAAGACCGCACTGATCACGACCAAGGGCTTTCGCGACGTGATCGAGATGCGAACCGAATCCCGGTTCGAACAGTACGACCTCAACCTGAAGCTGCCCGAGCCGTTGCTTCCGCGCCAGCAACGTTACGTGTTGAGCGAACGTCTCGATGCTACCGGAAATGTTCTCATTCCGCTGAATCGCAGCGAAGTCGAGGCGTTGGCTGACGAGATCGCTCTCGCGGGTTACGAAAGCGTCGCTGTCGGCTTCATTCACGCTTATGCCAATGCGGCACACGAAGAATTGGTTCGCGATGTGCTGGCCGAAAAACTCCCGAATGTCATGGTGTCACTCTCAAGCGAAGTGTCGCCGCAGATGCGTGAGTATGAGCGGTTCAATACCACTGTGGCGAACGCCTACATCAAACCGTTGATGAAGTCATATCTGGGTCGTCTCAAAGGACGCCTGTACCAAGAAGGCGTCGACTGCCCGGTTTTCCTCATGCACTCGGGCGGCGGGATTATTTCTCTCGAGAATGCGGCTGACTTCCCTGTGAGACTCGTGGAATCGGGCCCGGCCGGTGGCGCCGTGTTCGCAGCCAACGTTGCCGCACGCTACGGCCTCGACAAGGTGCTCTCGTTCGACATGGGCGGGACAACCGCGAAAATCTGCCTGATCAAGAACCAGACGCCAAAGACCAGCCGCGTGTTCGAAGTTGCGCGCACCTATCGGTTCAAGAAGGGGTCGGGTATGCCGATCTCCATTCCGGTCATCGATATGGTCGAAATCGGTGCCGGCGGCGGCTCGCTGGCCCATGTCGATGCGATGCGCCAGATCCGCGTCGGCCCGCAATCTGCAGGTTCGGAGCCGGGACCGGCCTGCTACGGACGTGGCGGCAACAAGCCGGCGGTAACCGACGCCGATCTTGTTCTCGGTCGGCTCGATCCGAAGAATTTTGCCGGTGGCACGATCAAGCTCCATGCCGGCAACTCGAGCGACGCACTCGTCGAGGTATTGGGCGAACCGCTCGACATGGACGCGCAAACGGCGGCTTTCGGGCTTTCCGAAGTCGTCGATGAAAACATGGCGAATGCGGCGCGGGTGCACGCGGTCGAGAATGGCGAGGACCTCTCGGAATACACGATGGTCGCTTTCGGCGGGGCTGCGCCGCTTCATGCCGGGCGCCTGTGCGAGAAGTTGGGCGTCAACCGTTGCCTTGTCCCGCCCGGCGCCGGCGTCGGATCTGCGATCGGGTTTCTGCGCGCGCCGTTCAGCTTCGAAGCAAACCGCAGCACCTACATGCGGCTATCGGATTTCGATGCAGCCAAAGTAAACACAATACTCGCCGAACTGGAAACCGAAGCAACGAAGTTCGTGCGAACCTGCGACGCCGACGCCTCGATCAGTTCGGAGTTCAAAGCCTACATGCGCTACACCGGGCAGGGTTGGGAGATCCCGATCGCGCTCACCGCCGAACAGGCAGCAAATCCGGACAGCCAGGTGTTCCGGGATCTGTTCGAGAGCGACTACGCGGCGCTCTTTGGTCGCCCGGTGGAAGGTCTCGATATCGAGATTGCGGTGTGGGCCGTGAACGCCACCACGCCGCCAACGCCCGTGTCCACCGTAGATGAACGATCGCTCGCAGAGGCCGTGCCGGCCAATGGGACGCGTGATGTGTTCGACCCGGCTCTGGAAGCGACCGTGACGTCGCAAGTGATCGCGCGCAATGCCATCGCAGCAGGCCAGGGTGCCATCGGCCCTGCCGTCATCACCGAGGACGAAACAACAATAATCGTGCCGAGCAGTCAGCGGGCTGTCGCGCAGAGCGACGGCTGCATCGACCTCACGCGGCAGGGAGCAGCAGCATGAGCAAACAGGCCTCGACAATTGCACACCAGGTGATGTGGAACCGGCTCATCTCCGTTGTCGAGGAGCAGGCGCAGGCGCTCGTGCGCACCGCATTTTCGACGTCCGTGCGCGAAGCCGGCGACCTGTCTGCCGGCGTCTACGATGCCGAAGGCAGAATGCTTGCCCAGGCCGTCACTGGAACGCCGGGTCACGTCAACGCGATGGCCGATGCCGTTGCGCATTTCATCCGCCGCATCGGGCGCGAGAACATGTTCGAGGGCGATGTCTACATCACCAACGATCCCTGGGAGGGCACCGGTCATCTGCACGACATTACCGTGGTGACGCCCTCTTTCCACGACGGTGCTCACGTTGGCTTTTTTGCCTGCACCGCGCACATCGTCGACATTGGTGGGCGGGGCTTCGGGGCCGATGCCAACTCTGTCTTCGAGGAAGGCCTCTACATTCCGATCATGAAATTCATCGATCGCGGCACCGTCAACCAGACCATGATCCAATTTGTGCGTGGCAACACACGCGAGCCTGACCAGTTGGTTGGTGATATCTACGCGCTTGCCACCTGCAACGAGGTTGGCCATCGACGCCTCGTCGACATGATGAAGGAGTTCCAGCTCACGGATTTGACCGAAATTGCAGCATTCATCCTGGACAACTCCCGCCGTGCAACTCTGGAACGCATTGCAGCCTTGCCGCGTCAGTCTGCCGAAGGGGCGATGACAATCGATGGCTTTGATCGTCCGATCGAGTTGAAGGTGAAGCTCGATATCCTGGCCGACCGTATTGTCTGTGATTTTGATGGGACATCTGGCGTTGACAAGAAAGGCATCAATGTTCCGCTGGTCTATACCAAGGCATACACCTGCTACGCAC
>JBPCVZ010000405.1:0-10725 GCA_051010015.1 Hyphomicrobiaceae bacterium | reverse complement strand
GCCAGGGCATCGCGCATGTCGTCGGGCCGGAGCAGGGCATAACGCTGCCCGGACTGACGATGGTATGCGGCGACAGCCACACCTCGACGCACGGCGCGCTCGGCTGCATCTCGTTCGGCATCGGCTCCTCCGAAGTCACCCACGTCATGGCGACGCAGACGCTGTGGCAGAAGCGTCCGAAGACGATGCGCATCAATATCGACGGCAAACTCGGCTTCAGCGTCACCGCCAAGGATGTCATCCTTGCCGTGATCCGCCAGATCGGCACGGCCGGCGGCACTGGCTACGCCATCGAGTATGCCGGTTCGGCAATGCGCGACATGTCGATGGAGGGGCGTCTCACGGTATGCAACATGACGATCGAGGCCGGCAGCCGTTGCGGCATGGTCGCCCCCGACGACACGACCCTTTCGTATGTCGAAGGCCGGCCGTTCGCGCCCAAGGGCGACAAGTGGGGCATGGCCGAGAAATTCTGGCGCGCACTGCCGTCAGACGATAACGCGGCGTTCGATCAGGAAGTCGCCGTCGATGCCAACGCGATCGCGCCGATGGTCACCTGGGGAAACTCGCCGCAGGAAGCCGTTCAGGTCACCGAACGGCTGCCTGATCCCGACAAGGAAAGCGATCCCGACCGCAAGGCAACGATGGTTGCCGCCTATGACTACATGGACCTGAAGCCGGGCACGCCGGTCACCGAGATCGCTATCGACAAGGTGTTCATTGGCGCGTGCACGAATGCGCGCATCGAAGACTTGCGGTCGGCGGCAGCCGTCGCCAAGGGGCGCAGGGCAACCGTGCCAACGCTCGTCGTGCCGGGTTCCGGCCTGGTCAAGGAGCAGGCGGAAGCGGAAGGGCTCGACAAGGTCTTCACCGAAGCCGGCTTCGAGTGGCGCCTGCCCGGCTGCTCGATGTGCGTTGGCATGAACGGCGACCTCTTGAAACCTGGTGAACGCTCGGCCTCGACCAGCAACCGCAATTTCCGTGGTCGCCAGGGCGTCAACAGCCGCACGCATCTGGTCAGTCCGGCGATGGCGGCAGCAGCCGCCGTGACCGGTCACTTCACCGACGTGCGCTCGATGATGGAGGACGCGTAATATGCAGCCGTTCAAATCGTTCAAGGCCATGGGTCTGCCGGTCGACATCGCCAACTGCGATACCGATGCGATCATTCCGGCCCGCTTCCTGCGCATCCCGCTCGACGACCCCGACTATCACAAGTACCTGTTTCACGACCTGCGTTTCAACGAGGACGGCAGCGAGAAACCGGACTTCATCTTCAACAACGAACCCTATCGTAATGCCAAGATTGTCGTCGCGGACGTCAATTGGGGCTGCGGTTCATCGCGCGAGCATGCCGTCGGTGCGCTGGTTGCCAACGGCATTCGTGCCGTCATCGCACCGAGCATTGCCGACATCCACCGCAGCAACTGCATGAAGAACGGCGTCGTACCGGTGATCCTGCCGCGCGAAGATTGTGATACGTTGCGCGCGCACATGCACGAAGCACCCGGCGCCGAGATTGACATCGACTTGGAGAAGCAGACGGTGACGGCGCTCAATGGCACGGTGTTCAATTTCGACATCGCACCGTTCGACAAGCATCGCCTGCTCAACGGCCTCGATGACATCGGCATGACCATGGAATGCGACGACGACATCACGGCCTTTGAGAACAACCGCCCGGACTACGCCTGGTTGTAGGCGGGTCAAGGTTCTGAACCCTGAAAACGGGATGCAGCGGGACATAGGAGTTCTACGATGAAAGATATCGATGAAGCACAGGGCCCGTTGGCGGGCATCAAGATCCTCGACCTCACCGAGCACATGGCCGGGCCGTTTTGCACGATGATCCTCGCCGACATGGGCGCCGAGGTCATCAAGCTGGAGCGTCCGGGCAAGGGCGAGAACGTGCGCAACTGGGGCGATGCCGGCGAGGAGCTCAATCCGTTCTTCCGCTACATCAACCGCAACAAGAAGGGCATCACGCTCAACTACAAGGAGCCCGAAGGCCGCGAGCTGTTCCTGAAACTCGCCGCCGAGGTCGACATTCTCGTCGAGAACTACCGCCCGACCGTGATGCCGCGCGCCGGCCTCGGCTGGGAGGAGCTGTCAAAGCTCAATCCCCGGCTGATCTACGGGCAACTTTCCGGCTTCGGCTACGACGGGCCCTATAAGGCACGTGGCGGCTTCGACCTGGTCGCGCAGGGCGCCGGCGGTCTGATGCACGTTACCGGCGAACCCGATGGCCCACCGACCTCGGTTGGCGTGCCGATTTGCGATCTCGGCACCGGCATGTGGGCGTCGCAAGGCATTCTCGCCGCGCTCTACGAACGCGAACGCACCGGCAAGGGCCGGCTGATCGAGTGCTCGCTGTTCGAGACCGCCATCGGCTTCAGTTCCTGGACCAGCGCCGGTTACCTGGCCGATGGCAAGGAACCGACACGCCAGGGCTCGCGCCATCGCCAGAACGCGCCTTACCAGCGCTTCGAGACCGGTGACGGTTTCATGATGATCGGTGCCAGCAGCCAGTCGCTGTGGGAACGCATGTCAACAGCGATGGGGCATCCCGAATGGGTCGACGACCCGCGCTTCACGAGCAGCAAGACGCGTGTCCAAAACCGTCCCGCCCTGGAGGCGGCAATGGAAGGCGTACTCAAGACCAACACCACGGCGCACTGGTCGGACGTCCTCACGGAAGCCGGCGTGCCGTGCGGCCCGGTCAACACCTACGACCAGCTGTTCAACGATCCCCAACTCAAGGCCCGCGAGATGGTCGTGCATGCCCACGATGACGTCCTCGGCGACGTGCCGCATATTCGAACACCGATCAAGATGGGCGAGAGCATCGCCGTGCGTCATGTTGCGCCGCGGCTCGGCGAGCACAACGCCGAGGTGTTCGCCCGCGTTGGCGCCAGCGCCGAAGAACTGGCAAAGCTCAAGGACAAGGGCGTCATCTAGGGTTCCAAACGAAATACCCTTTGGCCAGGTTGTTAGGGCCAGAGACCCTGACGCATTGCCCTGCGGGCAATTCATGAGGGGCTTCCAGCCACTCAAACTCCCCGGCCAGGGATCAAACCCTGGACCCGATCAACCGGTCAGGTATAGGTTTGAAATGAAGCTGTTTTGGTCGACTCGCTCACCGTTCGTGCGCTTCGTGATGGTCGTGGCGCATGAAAAGGGCGTTGCCGGCCAGATCGAAACCGAACAGGTCGTCGTTGCCGCCGCCAAACCGAACGCGGCGGTGATGGCGCACAACCCGCTCAACAAGCTGCCGACGCTGGTCCTCGACGACGGCACGGCGCTCTACGACAGCCGCGTTATTGCCGAGTATTTCGACGAAATCGGAAGCGGCGCACGCCTGCTGCCGGCATCGGGCGCGACACGCCGCGAGGTCATGCGCCAGACGGCGCTCGGCATCGGCCTGCTCGATCTGCTGGTCGGCTGGCTGGCTGAGCATCGCAAGTCCGCCGCCGAACAGGACACCGCCTTCAACGAGGCCATGCACTTGAAATTCACGGCGGCCCTTGATGTGCTCGAACGCGAGGCTGCAGCCCTGTCCGCGCGCGACTTCGACATGGCGCACGCCGCCATCGGCGCCGCACTCGGCTATGCCGATTTCCGCTATGGTGACATCGCATGGCGCGACGATCGCCCGGCATTGGCGGCGTTCTACGAAACCGCTTCCGTCCGCCCGTCGTTCCAGGCGACCGAGCACCGCGACGAATACTGACGAACGGTGATGTTGAAACGCGGCGTGCTGCTTTGTTGGGTTACGCGGTCGACATCGGTTGGTACCGACAGGATCGTGGACCGCTAACCCAACCTACCTGTCACCGGTCTGCCGCAACGTTCAAATCGGACGATGGGCAGGTAGGTTGGGTTAGCGGTCCACTGTCGTTGCATAATGATGAGACGTCGACCGCGTAACCCAACAGCGGCAATCGCTGCGACCAAACGACAGCCTGCCGCCCTCCGCCGCGAACTCCGCGCAGCAGATCCGGGTCGGTCGCAGCCGTGAAGCGGGTCTCCCTATTGCGGAGAAAAACGCGAAGCCCTATCCCAACCCGAACCGCAGCACCAAGGCCAGCCCCGCCGCAACGCCGAGCACAGCCGGGATGCCCCAATGGCGCCAGAGCAGCAGGTAGCCGCTCAGCACAGCCAGTGCCACGACGCGCCAGTCGAGCGTTGCAATCTCCGGCGTCCACAGCGTCAGGGGCCCCGCCTCGACGCGCGTGACGGTGCCGAAGAACACGTGCAGGCCGAACCAGATGCCAAGGTTGAGGATGACCCCGACGACGGCCGCCGTGATTGCCGATAGCGCGCCCTTGAGGCGGGGCTGCGCGTTGATCCATTCGACGTATGGTGCAGCTGCAAAGATCCACAGGAAGCACGGCGCGAACGTCGCCCAAAGCGATACCGCAGCACCGGCAAGGCCGAGCGCGATGCCACCGTCACGCCACGCCGCGACATAGCCGACGAACTCGGTCACCAGGATGAGCGGGCCGGGTGTCGTTTCGGCAAGCCCGAGGCCGTCCATCATCTGCCCGGCCTCGAGCCAGCCGAGGCGGGTGACGACATCCTGGCCCATGTAGGCGAGCACGGCATAGGCGCCACCGAACGTGACGACCGCGAGCTTCGAGAAGAAATACCCGAGCTGTGCGAGCTTGTGATCGAAGCCGAGCGCCCAGCCGAGCGCGAGCAGCGGCACCATCCAGATCGCCAGCCAAACAGCGATCGTCGCGATCGTGCCGCCCGTTGATCGCTCGAGTTTCTCAGGCGGCGGCGCGGTTGCATCGACGGTGGTGTTGGCGCGCAGAAACCCCCAGATCGCGGCGGCAAGAACAATCAGCGGATAGGGCAGCGCCAGAAAGAAGATGCCGACGAACGACAACGCCGCGAGGAGCCATGCTTCGTTGCCGTCAAGTGCGCGCTTGGCGATGCGCAGCAGCGCTTCGATGACGATGACCAGCACGGCCGCCTTGACGCCGAGGAAGATCGCCTCGACGAGCGGCACATTGCCAAATGCGGCGTAAACCATCGACAGCGCCAGCACCACGCTCGCGCCGGGCAGCACGAACGCCAGGCCGGCGGCCAGCCCCCCGGCAATGCCATGCAGGCGCCAGCCGGCGTAGGTCGCAAGCTGCATCGCTTCCGGCCCTGGCAACAGCATGCAGAAGCTCAGTGCATTGAGATACTGGCGCTCGGTCAGCCACTGGCGTTCCTCGACGACCATGCGGTGCATCAGCGCGATCTGGGCGGCCGGGCCACCGAATGACAGCAGCCCGATCTTGATCCAGACGCCGAGCGCGTCGGCGAACGAGACAGAGGCACTGTCGCTTGTGTCGTCGGTGCGCTCGGTCATGGAGGGGCCTGCCGTTGAGGGGAGTGCGGGTGTGTGTCGTGTAGCGTTGTTCATGGCTCTTAACAATCGGGATGGCCCCGGACGCCGCACGAAAGGCGCAGGTCCGGGGACGCGAACGGTTTTCGATGTGCTCTTGATGGCGGCGCCACGCGCATAGCGGTGACACCTATCCGACAGAGATCACCGGCTCATGACTGCGTGCTGGCTGCCGGCCAGTCGTGGCCTTCATCGGTGGCATCGCGCGCCCAACGGTACAGCGCGTCATAGACCACCATGCCGGCATCGAGCTGCGCGAGGTCATCGCGGTACATCCGCGACAGGCCGAGCGAGACCGCCAGCAGTCCGGCCGCTTCCGGTGCGAGATCGTGCCGGTTGGTATCGGCGCCGCGCACGATGTCGGCGACCCGGTTCAACGGCTCGCTGGCCAGTTTGAACGCCTCGATCATCACGTCGAACGTGCACATCTCGCCGCGATGGCTCCAAGGCACCCCTTCAATGTCGAACGGTGTCGCATCGAACCGCTCGGCAACCTCGAGCACATCGGCCGGTGCCACGAACATGATCGTCGCGGCGGGATCGACGAACCGCTTGATCAGCCACGGACATGCGATGCGGTCGATCTTCGGGCGCTGCCGCGTCACCCAACGCGTGCCACCGGTCACCGTCTCGCCTGGAATGGCGGCGGCCGGCACCAGCGGTGCGCCAGCGTCGCGCCACGCGAAGTTGCCGCCCTGCAGGCTTTCAGTTTCGACGCCGCGCGCGCGAAGCAGGGCGGCTGCGCCCTGGCTGAGCTTCTTGCCCTTCTTGCACACGATGACGACACGCTTGCCGTGCAAGTCGTCGCTCAGCTGTTCGATGGTTGTGTAGGGATGCCGGAACGCGCCGGGGATCAGGCGTGGGTCGGCATGATAGTCTTCGTCGATACAAACATCGACGATGACCGGCGCTTGTGGCGTGCCGATCAGGCGAAGTAGTTGCGGTACAGTGATTTCAGTTGGTGACGGCATAACGCGTCCTCCCAGTAAAGCGGGTTGATCAGGACGCGAATCTTGGGCCGTGGCCTCACGGGGCGTTCGCAGGCCCCATGACGTGTATAGCTATCAGAGCAGGAAGGCTTGTCAAGCCGCGCGCAGTGGGATTGAACGGTCGCAACCGAAAGTGGCAAGAGCGGCCCAGGGTTCCATGGCATCAGTACGCACATTTGACTACATCATCATCGGCGCCGGATCTGCCGGTTCCATTCTCGCCAATCGCCTGTCGGAGGACCCGAGTGTTTCCGTTCTTGTCGTCGAGGCCGGTGGCAGCGAGCGCCACACGTTCATCGAGATGCCGGCCGCCTTCATCAAGACGGTTGATGATCCACGCTTCAATTGGTGCTTCTTCACCGAGCCGTCGGATGGCGTCAAGGGCCGCGCCATCCTGTTTCCCCGTGGCAAGGCGCTTGGCGGATCGAGCGCGATCAACGGCCATCTTTACGTGCGCGGCCAGGCGCGCGACTACGATACCTGGGCGCAACTCGGCAACCGCGGCTGGAGTTACGACGATGTCCTGCCCTATTTCAGGCGCTCCGAGTATCGGCCGGAAGGCGACCCGCACGTGCGTGGCCACGACGGGCCGCTTCATGTCAGCGATATCCACGAGAAGCATCCGCTGTGCGAAGCCTTCATCGCAGGTGCCGGGCAACTCGGCATTCCGGTCGACCCGGACTACAACAAGGGCACGCAGGACGGCGTTTCCTACTACCAGCGCACCATCCGCAACGGCCGTCGCTGGAGCGCTGCGCATGCCTTCCTGCGCCCGGCGATGCGTCGGCCCAACGTGACGGTGATCACCGGCGCGGTCGTCTCGGGCATCACGTTCGAGGGGACGCGCGCGACCGGCATCGATTACCGCCATCACGGTCGCCCGATGCAGGCGCTTGCAGGGCGCGAAGTCGTCCTCAGTGCCGGTGCCATCGCCTCGCCGCAGCTGCTGCAGCTGTCCGGCATCGGACCGGGGCACCTGCTGCGCGACATCGGCGTGCCGGTCCGCCACGAACTGCCCGGTGTCGGTGAAGGATTTCAGGACCATTACGCCGTGCGTGTTGCCGCCCGTGTCAAAGACCACCAGACGCTCAATGAGCGCGCCCGCGGCCTGCGGCTCGGCTGGGAGGTCGTGAAATGGATGACCGCCGGCAAGGGGATGCTCGCGTTCAGCCCGGCGCACGTCGCGACTTTTCTGAAATCGATGCCGCACCTCGACACGCCCGACCTGCAGTTCGTCTTCACGCCGGCGAGCTATGCCGAGGGCATGATCGGCGCGCTGCAGCCGTTTCCCGGTATGACGACGGGCACCTGGCAAATGCGTCCGGAAAGCAAAGGATATGTCCGTGCGCGCACGCGCCACCCGCACGACGCACCACTGATCCAGCCCAACTATCTCGACGCCGAAACCGACCAGCGCGCGCTCGTTGCCGGGGTGCGCTGGTGCCGTCGTTTCCTCGCCACCGCGCCCCTAAAACCGTACTTCGAGGCCGAGACACTGCCCGGTCGCGACATTGAAACCGACGATGAAATTCTCGACTATGCACGCGCGCGCGGCGCGACCGTCTATCATGCGATCAGCACCTGTCGCATGGGGCCTGATCCGATGGCCGTCGTCGATGAGCGCCTGCGCGTCAAAGGTCTTCACAACCTGCGCGTCATTGATGCCTCGGTGATGCCGACAATGCCGTCCGCCAACACCAATGCCGCGACGATGATGATCGCCGAAAAAGGTGCTGATCTGCTGAAGGCGACTGCAACGACGTAGCGAAAGGAAAGAATAATTTAATATTCTCCCTTTTCGCACCGCATCGCCACCCGCGCGATCCAGCAAAGTGCAACGTCGCGATCGGTAGGTTGGGTTAGCGGTCCACCGTCGTTGCCCATGCTACGGGCATTGCCCGCGTAACCCAACATCACACGACGGGCCCATGTTGGGTTACGGGTGGGTCGACGATGGTCCTAAATTTCGATGTCCGGGCCACCCTAACCCAATCTACGGTTTATCGCCTCGTTCACGGCACGGCGCGCATTGCCACCCGCGCGATCCAGTTCTTCGGCCGGCCTTCGATCGGCCCGCGCACGACCTCGAAGCCCGCGCGGCGAAACAGCGGCTCCGTGCCGAAAAATATATTGTCGGCGCCGGTGCGTTTGTCATCGGCGCGTGGGTAGGCCTCAACGGTGGCCGCGCCTCTTTCGAACGCATACGCGGTGGCCGCCTTGATGAGTGCCACTGCAATCCCCTGCCCACGCGCCGTCTTGCGCACCGTGATGCACGGAATGATCCAGACCGGTGTCTCGTCTACCGGCGGCGTTGCTTTCGACTTGTCGACGCGGATGAATTCCGGTCGCGGGCCCAACGCTGCCCAGCCGACCGGTTCGTTGCCATCGAACGCGACCAGGCCCGGTGCATGGCTGCGCCGCCGCGCCAGCTTCGTCATCGCCGCGCGGCGTCGGTCCTTGACGGCGCCGTCGCCGGGCAGCTCCTTCATCTGCTTGTCGGTGAGCCGCGGAAACATGCACCAGCAGGTCGCGCCCCAACTGCCTTTCAGGACCACGCCGAGGTCATCCATCAGCTTCGGTGTCAGTGGTTTGAACGATAGGTCAGTATCGTCGGCCATGGCCTTCAGTCCGTTCACAGGCCGTTTACTGGCACCTTGAGCATCTGGTTGCCATCTGCGTCGGTCGGCAGGTTGCCGGCGCGGATGTTGACCTGCAGCGACGGAATGATCAGCTTCGGCATCGACAACTGCGCATCACGCTCGGTGCGGAACTTGACGAATTCCTCTCGCGTCTTGCCGCCGCCGACATGGATGTTGTGGGTCTTCTCGTCGCCGACCGTCGTCTCCCAGGTGATGTCGCGGCCGTTCGGGCCATAGTCATGGCAGATGAACAGGCGCATCGCGTCGGGCAGGGCGAGGATTTTCTGGATCGAGTCATAAAGCTGGCCGGCATCGCCGCCCGGGAAGTCGGCGCGGGCACTGCCGCCATCGGGCATGAACAAGGTGTCGCCGACGAATGCGGCATCGCCGATGACATGCGTCATGCAGGCCGGCGTATGTCCGGGCGTGTGGATCGTGAAGCCGTTCATTTCCCCGATCTGATAGGTATCGCCGCCTTCGAACAGCTGGTCGAACTGGCTGCCGTCGCGCTGGAACTCGGTGCCCTCGTTGAAAATCTTGCCGAACGTCTCCTGGATCACGGTGATCTGGCTGCCGATGCCGATCTTGCCGCCGAGCTTTTCCTGGATATAGGGCGCGCCCGACAGATGATCGGCATGCACATGCGTCTCGATCAGCCATTGCAGCTCGAGCCCGCGGGCCTCGATGTCGGTGATCATCTTGTCGGCCTGCGCGAACGTCGTGCGCCCGCTCGAATAGTCGAACTCCATCACCGCATCGACCACCGCGCAAGCGTTCGATGCCGGATCCTTCACGATATAGCTGATCGTATTGCTTTCGCTATCAAAGTAGCCGGTAACGTCGGGATGGACGGACATGTCGACGGGATAGGACACGGGCGGACCTTTGTTCGGTTGGGATCTGACTGCGCCTAGATTGTGCGATCCCTGGCGAGGTGTCCAGTGCTGCATGTAGAGTGTGTCCCAGGGAAAACCAGAGATCAGCTATTTGTGATGATGATTCCAGTGGCCGAGGCGCGTTCCGCATTTTCGGCAATAGAAGTGGCCCATACATTCGCAGGAATCTACGTGCTTGCAGAAGTAGGAGCGAATCTTAGAAAAGAGCCACAGGATGAGAAGTGCGACGATGGCCAGCAAGAAGGAGCCGAACGTGTCGACAGGCATCAGAGTCCCCCACCTTTTTCGCGTAATTTGTGGGGCGATTCAATCGCCACAATTGCCTGTGTCGATCGTTTCGTCACCGACGAGTGATGAAGTTCGTGCCGAGTCCCGAATATAGCCGTTGTCGATAACCTTACGATGGCAAGCATGCTGCTTGCTTGCGCGTTTGCGCTGTCGGTCCGCCTTCAATGTGCGGTAGGCAGCATAGATCGGAATGCTCGTGAGCGCGGCCAAAAAGTACGCGGACCAATGCGGAAAGAGGGAGTAGGCCATTGCGGCAATCAACAAAGCAATCATTGTCGTAGGAATCAACATACGTACAACGCCTTTCATCCAGGTGTTGAACGCTTGCCCGGGTTAAATGTTGGTGCCACCGAGACGATTTTCAAGTCTCGCTCACCGTTTCCCCCACTTCGTCTCCTCGACCGTTTGCTCCTCGATCTCATAAAACCCTTCCAGCCCGATGGCATCCTCGATCGCCTGCCGCGCCGCCACGTTTTCCTCCTCCGTCATCCCCGTATAGCTGCCCGTTGCGACAA
>JBPCVZ010000404.1:0-15411 GCA_051010015.1 Hyphomicrobiaceae bacterium | reverse complement strand
GCGACGGCGCACATCGTGCTCGGCGGCAATCAAGATGACGCGGTGACGGTCGATGCGTTCGCGAAAGACCGCCTGCTCGGATTTCGCTGGCCCGCGCCGTCGCTGGCGGCGACAAATACGGAGCGGGCGCCCGCGCGCGAAGCAGAGGTGTTTCAAGAGCTGCTGGCGCACGTGCTGGAGATGGAAGGCGGCTTTACGGATGATCCGGACGATCCCGGCGGGCCGACCAACAAGGGCATCATTCTCGAGGTCTACGCGCGTCATACCGGCCGGCCGCTCAGCGACGCGACGCGCACAGCGCGGGTCGGGGAACTGCGCGAAATATCCGATGCCCTGGTCGAGGACATCTATCGCAAACGCTATTGGCGCCCGTCGCGAGCAGCCGAGATGCCCGCGGCGATCGCGTTCATGCACTTCGATGCATCGGTCAATCACGGCGTGCGCGGCGCAGCGAAACTGCTGCAGCGGGCGCTCAAAGCGCAGTCGCCCGCACTCGAGGTCGACGGCGAGATCGGGCCGCTGACGATGGCGGCGGTGACGCGCGCTGATCAACTGCGCCTCATCGACGACTACGCCGAAGCGCGGCGGCGAAAATATCGCGCGCTGAAACACTTTTGGAAGTTCGGGCGCGGCTGGCTCAACCGGGTGGCGCGCACCGAGGCGCGCGCGCGAGCCCGCTTGGGCCGGCCGCCGGCGATCGCGCAGGTCTCAAGCACGCACACGAAAGGAGCGGACATGACAACGTTGGATGGAGCGGTTGCGGCACCGAAATGGTGGGGCAGCTCGATGACGATCTGGGGGGCGGCGATCACGGCGCTGTCGACGGTGCTGCCGATCATCGGGCCGGCAATCGGTGTCGATGTGACGCCGGACATCGTGCGCCAGGCCGGCGAGCAGGTGGTTGCGATCGTGCAGGCGATCGGTGGCCTGGCCGGCACGCTGATGACGATCTATGGGCGCATGCGGGCGCTGCAACCTCTCGAACGGCGTCAGATGCAGCTCAAGCTGTGAGCGACTGGCGGAAACCTGAACGTCAGATAAAGTAATGTTCATCGCGGGTTCAGATGACAGCGTCTAGTGTGGCCGCCATGATGAAACATCCTACAGTTCTTGCCCTGGGCGGCGTCGCGGCGATCATGCTCGCGGTCATCGTTGGACCGCGTGCGGTTTCGGCCGGCTCGCCCGAGCAGTGCATCGGCGACTGGGCCCAGGCGGCAACCATCGTGCAGAAGCGCAAGATGGTCGATGTCGCCAAGCTCAGCAAGCTGGCGAAACAGAAGTTCGACGGCCGGATCATGTCGGCGCGGTTGTGCACGAACAACGGCGCCTACTTCTACCGACTGGTCATTCGGCGCAACGACGGGCGCATGCAGCGCGTCAAGGTCGATGCGCAGAACCCGGGCAAATGACGCATATCGTGCGATCGATTGATTTTCGTGCCGATTTGCCCGATCCTGGCTAACGAAGCAGAACCGGATGTCGAGGAAAGGACGTTCGGCTGAAAACTTGAGAGGTGAATGACGTGCGTGCGCTCGTCGTCGAGGACGATCCCGATCTCAACCGGCAGCTGGTCACGGCGCTGGAAGACGCTGACTATGTCGTCGATACGGCGGTAGACGGCGAGGAAGGCTGCTTCCTCGGCGAGACGGAGCCGTATGACATTGTCATTCTCGATCTCGGATTGCCGCAGATGGATGGCCTGACCGTGCTCGAGCAGTGGCGCCGCGAAGACCGCAAGATGCCGGTGATTATTCTCACCGCACGCGATCGCTGGAGCGACAAGGTCGCCGGCATGGATGCCGGCGCGGACGACTATCTCGCCAAGCCGTTCCACATGGAAGAATTGCTCGCACGCGTGCGCGCGCAAGTGCGCCGCGCGGCCGGTCACGCCAAGAGTGAGATCGAATGCGGGCCGCTGCGCCTCGACACGAAGTCGGGCCGCGTCACCAACGACGGCCAGATCGTCAAGCTGACATCACATGAATACCGGCTGGTCTCGTACCTGATGCACCACAAGGGGCGCGTCGTTTCACGCACGGAACTTGTCGAACATATGTATGACCAGGATTTCGATCGCGATTCGAACACGATCGAGGTCTTCATCGGTCGCCTGCGCAAGAAAGTCCCGGCGCAGTTGATCCGAACGGTGCGAGGGCTGGGCTACTGCCTGAGCGACGAGGATGAAGTTTAATTCCCTCGCGTTCCGGCTGTTCGCAACCGCGGCAGCGTGGACGCTGATCGCGCTGCCGGTCGTTGGCATCATCATCTACAGCCTGATCAGCAACCTCATCCTGGAAGGGTTTGACAACCGCCTGCGCCAGCACGCCTGGGTGCTGCAGTCGGAGGCGATCACCGGTGGCAGTGAACCATCGCGGCCCAAGGAACTGCCCGAACCGCTGTTCGGTGTCACCAACTCGGGCTGGTACTGGCGGATCAAACCCTACAAGGGCGGACCGGGGCGGACTTTCGTTTCGAACTCGCTGGCAACCGGCAGCCTGCCATCGCCGCACGAGGCGGAATCGGCACGCACCGAAGGGGACATGCACTGGCTCGACGTCAAGGGGCCGCTCGGCCAGCCATTGCGCGTCGTCGAGTTGATCGGCACCATCAGCGAGGCGGACGACGCGCCGATCTACCTGTTCGCGGTCGCCGGCCCGCTCGACTGGCCGGGCGCGACGATCAACAATTTCGGACTGATCCTGGCATTGGCGTTCGGCCTCACCGGGGTGGCGCTGCTGGCGGCGACGCTCCTGCAGGTCAAGGTGGCGCTCAAACCGCTGGCGGTGATCGAGCACGGCCTGTCTGATATCCGGACCGGTGCGGCGGAAAGGCTCGATGGCCAATTCCCGGCCGAGATCGAGCCGCTGCAGGTCGAACTCAATGCCTTGATGGAGTCGAACGAGGATATTATCGAGCGGGCCCGCACGCAGGTCGGCAACCTCGCCCATGCGCTCAAGACGCCGCTCGCGGTACTGACCAACGAGGCCGATCAGACCAAGTCGCCGCTCTCGGAGAAGGTTTCGGAGCAGACGTCGATCATGGGCGATCAGATTTCGCACTACCTCGACCGGGCGCGCATGGCGGCGCGCGCCAATACGATCGGTCGCGTGACGACGGTGCAGCCGGTGGTCGAAGGATTAAAGCGCGCGCTGGAGCGCATTCATCTCGAAAAGGGCGTGCGCATCGCGGTCGACTGCGAGGACAAGCTGACGTTTCGCGGTGAAAAGCAGGACCTCGAGGAACTACTCGGTAACCTGCTCGACAATGCATCGAAGTGGTCTGACGGCCACGTTCGGCTCACGGGCCGCTTCACGGAGGCGGACCGCGCCCATGCCGGACAGCAGCTGCGGATGACGATCGAGGACGACGGGCCGGGTGTGCCGGAAGCGCAACGCGACGCGATGGTCAAGCGCGGCCAACGGCTCGACGAGACAAAACCGGGGAGTGGCCTGGGCCTGTCTATTGTGCGCGACCTCGTGACGTCGTATCGCGGCGAATTGCAGCTCTCGCGGTCCGAACTCGGGGGACTGAAGGCAGAATTGACACTCCCCGCGGTGAAGCCTTGATTTGTCCGTGTGATGTCCAAGTTCCGCCCGAATCGGCCTGATAGGGTTGTGGTTAATATGACGAAAACGTCGCATCTCAGCGACGCGTGGAGGCGAATGCCGGAGTAGGCGCATGACCAAACTGAAATATGCAGTTGTGTTGATTGCAGGCGTTGCGTTGGCGGGTTGCAGTGGTGATCGCGTGACCAAGCAGGATACCGGTCTCGGGATCGGTGCGCTGACGGGTGCCCTGATCGGGAACTCGGTCGGCAAAGGCGGCGGACGGGTCGCGGCAACGATGGTTGGCGCCGTTCTCGGCGGCATCGTTGGCAGCGAAATCGGCCGCAGCATGGACAAACAGGACCGCCAGCTGGCACAGCAGGCCGAATATGACGCGCTGGAGCGCGGCACGTCCGGTCGTTCCCGCGTCTGGCGCAACGAGCGCAACGGCAATTATGGCGAAATCGTTCCGTCTCGGCCGTACCGGCGCGGCAGCCTGGATTGCCGTGATTATACGCACACCGTCTATATCGGCGGCCGCCCGGAAGTGATGCGCGGTACGGCGTGCCGTAACGAGGATGGCACGTGGCGTGCCGCTTGAGCACCACCACCATGCCTGGTTGTGAAGCACCAGTGGACAATCCTTGCCGCTTAGCGCTCAATGCCGGCGCGACAACGCGTCCGTGTGACCTGTCCGGCCGGCAAACTTGATCATGGCACAATTGCCCCTCACATAAGCTGCAAAAGATGTGAGTGCCGATGATCTTCTGGTTGATATGCGCCTTGTTGACGGTGGTCGCGATTGTCGTGTCGCTGCGCCCCGTCATGGCGGCCGCGCAACCAGACGATGCGGCCGATGATTCCGATCTGCGGGTCTACAAAGAACAACTGGCCGAGGTCGAGCGGGATATCGGCCGAGGGCTCCTGACGGCGGAAGAAGGTGAATCCGCCCGCATCGAAATCTCCCGCCGTATCCTGGCGTTGAACCCGGAGAGCGGCGCCGATACCAGCGCTGCGACCCGTCCTTCCAGCCTCGTCTTCACTGTGACGTCGGTGCTCATCGTCGCGTCGACGCTCGGGCTCTATCTCGGCATCGGCTCGCCCGGTTACCAGGGTCAACCGTTCGCCGAGCGGGCGAGCCGCTCGCCGAGCACAGCGCCCATCCAGGAACTCGTCGCCCGCGTCGAGGCACGACTGCGCGAGGTGCCAAACGACGGACAGGGCTGGGACGTGCTGGCGCCGGTCTATCTCAAACAGGGACGCAACCACGATGCGGCGCGGGCCTATGGCCGGGCCATCGCATTGCTTGGTGAGAACCGGGCGCGCCTGCGCGGTCTCGCGGAGGCCCACCTGGCGGCCGCCAACGGCATGGTCGTGCAGCCGGCGCGTGATGCATTTCGAAAGCTCCTCGCCAAGCAACCGAAGTTGATCGCGCCGCGATTCTGGCTCGCCGTTGGGCTCGAGCAGGATGGCAAGCGCGACGCGGCGACGGCCGCCTACCAGGCCATCCTGAAGGATGGTACGGTCGATGGTAAGAACAAGCTGCCACCGACGATCCGAAACTTGATCAAGCAGCGCCTCGCCGCGGTAACGGGCAAGGCGACCGCGCCATCGGCCTTGCCGGAAGCGGGCAAGGTGCCATCGCCGCCGCCCGGCATGGCCGCCGCGATGCCGGCGAAAGAGCGCGCGGCGATGATCGAGCAGATGGTCGCCGGCCTCGACCAGCGGCTCAAGGAAAACGGTGGCAGCGTGCAGGAGTGGCAGCGCCTGATTCGCGCGTATTGGGTGCTCGGGCGGCGCGAGCAGTCGGCCGGTGCCCTGGCGCGGGCCAAGAAACAGTATGCCGGCGATGGCGCCGCTGGAAAGAAGCTCGACGCCTTTGCCCGTGAACTCGGCATGAGCCCCGGCTAGCGGCGCATCGACAATGCCGTGCAAGAGGTGGTTTGAACGGAAATGACGCGAAAACAGCGCAGAGCGACTTTGATCGGTGGCGGTGTCGTGGTGCTTGGCCTCGCTGCCATCCTGGTGCTGTTCGCAATGCGCGATTCGATCGTGTTCTTCTATACGCCGAGCGATCTCGCCGAGCAGAAGCTCGCCAAGGACCAGCGCTTCCGCCTCGGCGGTCTCGTCGCCGAAGGGTCGATCAAACGCGGTTCGGGCACGAAAGTGCAGTTCAAGGTGACCGATACGATCAAGACCGTGCCGGTTGTCTACGACGGCATCCTGCCGGACCTGTTTCGCGAGGGCCAGGGTGTTGTCACCGAAGGGCGTCTCGATCAGAGTGGCACGTTCCAGGCCGACAGTGTGCTGGCCAAGCACGATGAGAACTATATGCCGCCGGAAGTTGCCAAGTCGCTCAAGGAAAAAGGCGTCAAACTCGGCAAGGGTGCGGTTCACAAGAACCCGACAAACTAAGCGGGCGTTGAGCGGAGACACGTATGATCGTCGAAATCGGGCACTTCGCACTGATCCTGACGCTGGTCCTGGCAATCGTCCAGATGGTGGTCCCGTTCTGGGGCGCGCGGCGCGGCGATGTCGCGCTGATGCAGGTCGCGATGCCGGCATCGATCGCCCAGTTCGCGATGACGGCTATTGCCTTCGCCGCCTTGACGCATGCCTACCTGGTTTCCGATTTTTCGGTCGAAAACGTCTATCAGAACTCCCATTCGGCAAAACCGCTGATCTATAAATTTTCCGGCGTCTGGGGCAATCACGAAGGCTCGATGCTGCTGTGGCTGCTGATGCTGACGGGCTTCGGCGCAGCCGTCGCCTTCTTCGGGCGCGGCCTGCCGCTCTCCTTGCGCGCCAATGTGCTGGCGGTGCAGGCGTCGATCGCCGTGGCGTTCGCGCTGTTCATCATCCTGACATCGAACCCGTTTGCCCGGCTCGACCCGGCACCTTTCGACGGGCGCGGCCTCAATCCGATCCTGCAGGACCCGGCGCTGGCATTTCATCCACCATTTCTCTACGCCGGCTACGTCGGCTTCTCGATTGCGTTTTCGTTTGCGGTCGCAGCCTTGATCGAGGGGCGCACGACGGCGGCATGGGCGCGCTGGGTGCGACCCTGGACGCTGGCCGCCTGGATGTGCCTGACGATCGGCATCGCGATGGGCTCGTGGTGGGCCTACTACGAGCTTGGCTGGGGCGGCTGGTGGTTCTGGGACCCGGTCGAGAACGCCTCGTTCATGCCGTGGCTGGCGGGAACCGCGTTGCTGCATTCCGCGATCGTGATGGAAAAGCGCGAGGCGCTGAAGGTCTGGACGATCCTGCTCGCGATCCTGACGTTTTCGTTGAGCCTGCTCGGCACGTTCCTGGTCCGCTCGGGTGTACTCTCGTCAGTGCACGCGTTCGCGGTCGATCCGGAACGAGGGGTGTTCATTCTCGGCATCATGCTGATTTTCGTTGGCGGCTCGCTGGGGCTGTTTGCGCTGCGCATGCAGTCGTTGCGCCAGGGCGGTCTGTTCGCGCCGATCAGCCGTGAAGGCGGCCTCATCCTCAACAATGTCGTGCTGACGACGGCCTGTGCGACCGTGTTGATCGGGACGCTCTATCCGCTGTTCCTCGAATCGCTCAACGGCACCAAGATCTCGGTTGGGCCGCCCTACTTCAATTCGACATTCGTACCGCTGATGATACCGCTGCTGATGGCGTTGCCGCTAGGGCCGGCGCTGGCCTGGAAGCGTGGTGACCTGCCGGCTGCGATGCAACGCCTGCTGGCGAGCCTGGTGCTGGCGCTGGTGGCGGTCGTCGGCGTGTTCGCGGTGGCCTATCGAGGGCCGTGGCTGGCACCGTTTGCGATTGGTCTCGGCGTCTGGGTAATGGCCGGGGCGGTGCAGGACCTGATCGCACGCAGCCGTTTTGGCGAGCTCAAGTTCACGGTCGCTCTGGCGCGCTTGCGCGGGCTGCCGCGTGGCGCCTTCGGCACGACATGCGCGCACTTCGGCGTTGGCTTGATGGTGGTCGGCATCGCGGCGACGAGTGCCTATCGCCTCGAGCAGAACATCGTCATGAAGCCGGAGCAGTCGGTTGACTTTGCCGATTATCGACTGACCTTCAAGGGTGTCGCGCCGGCACGCGGGCCCAACTACGTCGAGCAGCAGGGCGTCTTTGCAGTGAGCAGCGGCGGCCAGGCGCTGACGACGTTGCGCCCGGCCAAGCGCGTCTATCAGGCGAGCCGACAGAACACCACCGAGGCGGGTATCCGCGCCAGCGCGATGGGCGATCTCTACGTCATTCTCGGCGACGAGAAGGATGCTGGTGCCTATTCGATAAAGCTCTATTTCAATCCACTGGTGCGTTTGATCTGGATCGGCGCGGTGATCATGTTCATCGGCGGGTTCCTTTCCCTCTCGGATCGCAAACTGCGGATCGGCGCGCCACGTCGTGCGGCACGTCAGGAGGCCAGCGATGCGCCGGCTGTGTAGGGTAATTAGCTGCCTGCTGCTCGCGATCGCGTTGGCGGTTGGCGGGACCGGCCATGGCGCCCTGGCGGTTGAGCCGGATGAGATCCTGGCCGATCCCGCGCTCGAATCGCGGGCCCGGACGCTGTCGGCGGAACTGCGTTGTCTCGTCTGCCAGAACCAGTCGATCGACGAATCGAACGCACCACTGGCGCGGGACCTGCGGCTGCTCGTGCGCGAACGCCTCAAGGCCGGCGACAAGGACGGTGAGATCCTCGATTACATCGTTGCGCGCTACGGCGAGTTCGTCCTGCTGCGGCCGCGGTTCAGCGGTGCGACGCTGCTCCTGTGGCTCTCGCCGGTGCTGTTGCTGGTCGTTGCCATCTGGCTGGCGCGCGGGGTGATGCGCCGGCAGCGCCCCGATGCGGCAACGCGCGACGCGCTCAGCGAAGCCGATCAGAAACGGCTGGCAGAGATCCTCAAAGAGCCGGCCGATCGCGATTGACCTGATGACAGTTCATGGCCGGCGATAGCGCCGGACCTTGCGCAACAGTTGCCGCGTTACGAGCCCGATGCCGGGCTCGCCGACCGAGCGCTCGAAATCGACGACGGCGGCACGCGTCAGCTCGCCATAGATGCCATCCTCGGGACCGGCATTGAAGCCAATGCGGTTGAGTGCGGCCTGCAATTGGGCGATGCCGCGCGGGTCGACGAGAACATCCGCCCGCGTAAAGGCGAGGACGTGATCGGCAAAGGCAGATCCGCTGACGGCCGTATTGGCAACCGTCGCCGGCTTGTAGCGCCGTTTCACGGTCTCTCCGGTGACGAGATATCGCGTCTGCTGGTAGGTGCCGACATTCATCGCGACGACTTTGAGACGATTGTTCGGGCCGATCGACAGCAGCGGGGATCCGGACGACGCGAGGCCGGTGTCACACTCGTGCAGGACCAGCGCCGAGATGTCGGTGAAATCCCGTTTCAGTTGCCTGCGTGCCGATCGCGTCATGCGCGAGGTGACGTCACAGGTGCGCGAGGCGGCGAGCCGCCAATTTCTTAGATCACCGTGGAACGCCACGTGCAGCAGATGGCCGCGCGCGGCGAGACGGTTGATCCGGATCGGTGGCATCTTGTCAACATAGAGGCTGTGGCCGGCGCAGATCGGCTGCGCGAGCCGCATCAAGGCCCAGTCGCGCGTGGCATCGATGGGCGGGCTGACGCTGAGCGCTGCCGAGCCGGCAACGACGTGCTGATGCACCACCTTGGTCGTGCGCCCGGTGATCGATGCGCTTTTGCGCGCGCCCCCGGGCCCGACGACGAAGCGAAAGCTCGCAAGGTCCGGGCGGCGCTCGCCCGCCGTTCGAAACAGACAATGCGCCGCCGTTGCGACAGTTCGACGGCCAACACAAAAGCCAGTGCACAGTGTGCGGGCTGTGTCGCTGGTTACAAGGCCGATCGAATCGGTGAGTGCCGCGAGGTTCGATGGCAGCGGACGGCGATCGTCGTCGCCGAACACGGCGGCGGTTGCGGCACCCGGCGCCTGGGCAAGCGCCAACGTGAGCAGGCCGGTAACAAGCGCGCGCGACGGCGCGGCGAACGTGCGCATCAATCCCAAGCCCCGCTGCAATCGAATTCCCTCGTCGGCATCATCAGAATAGCGTGTTCCAGCATTCCCAGCGGCTCGTTATAGCAGGATCAAAACGGCGGTGAGATGTCGTTTTCCCCA
This sequence comes from Hyphomicrobiaceae bacterium, assembly GCA_051010015.1. Classification (GTDB taxonomy): domain Bacteria; phylum Pseudomonadota; class Alphaproteobacteria; order Rhizobiales; family Hyphomicrobiaceae; genus CAJQQK01. The sequence goes on along the minus strand of JBPCVZ010000404.1, from coordinate 5,743 downwards.
ATTTCGTGGGTAACATTACAAATGCGTAACAATGCTGAAAGATGCAGTTAAGGTCGAACGCGATAGAGGTTTTGATGAACGACACCCTACGTTTCGTCGCATCCCCTATCGAACCAGGAAGGTTAGATCCATGCAGCAACAACGGGATATCGCCCGGACAGAGGCCGACCGGTCTCCAAATCTTCTATCGAGGCCCATGACAATGGCAGCGGCCGGCCTGGCTTTGGTCGCGACTGTCGCGCTGGTGGTGCCGCACACCGCCGTTGCGCAGCGCTCTTCGACATCGGCATTGACCCCGGTGCCGGGTGCGCCGGCGTCGTTCGCGGATCTCGTCTCGCGTGTCAAACCATCGGTGGTCAGCATCCAGGTCGTCGCGGGTAGCAAACGAACGTCGAGCCGTCGCCGAACGCCGCGCAACCGGCAACAGCCGCGCGGGGCCAAGCCATTCCCCGATCTGCCCAACGATCATCCGTTGAACGAGTTCTTCCGCGGCATGCCGCGCGGCGAGAACGGGCGGCCGGGCCGCCAGCGCGGTACGCCACGTCGTCGCCGCCAGGCGCAAGGTTCGGGCTTCGTCATTTCGGCCGACGGCTACGTGGTCACCAACAACCACGTTATTTCCGGCGCCGAGAAGATCATGGTCAGCTTCGACCAGAAGGACAAGCTGCCGGCCAAGCTGATCGGTACCGATCCGCGCACCGACCTGGCCTTGCTCAAGATCGAGTCGAACAAGACGTTCCCGTATGTCCGCTTCGCCGACAAGGTCAGCCGTGAAGGCGATTGGGTCGTTGCCGTTGGCAACCCCTTCGGCCTCGGCGGCACGGTGACCGCCGGCATCGTCTCGGCGCTGCAGCGCGACATCGGTTCCGGTCCCTACGACTTCATCCAGATCGACGCGGCCGTGAACCGGGGCAACTCGGGCGGCCCGACGTTCAACCTTCAAGGTGAAGTGATCGGCGTCAACACGGCGATCTACAGCCCCTCCGGCGGCAACGTCGGGATCGCATTTGCGGTGCCCGCGAAAACCGCCCTCGAGGTGATCAACGAGCTCAAGCAGAGCGGCACCGTCAAGCGCGGCTGGCTCGGCGTGAAGATCCAAAGCGTGACCAAGGACATGGCTGAAGGGCTTGGCCTCGACAGCGCCTTCGGTGCGCTGGTCAGCGAAGTGACCAAGAACAGCCCCGCAGAAAAAGGCGGCTTGAGAGCGGGTGATGCGATCACGGCCGTGAACGGTCGCCGGATCGAAGACAGCCGCGACTTGGCGCGCAAGGTCGCCGACTATGCGCCGGGTACCAAGGTGGCGGTTTCGGTGCGCCGTGGTGATCGTGACCGGACGCTCGATGTCCTGCTTGGTACGTTCCCAAGCTCGGGCCGCGTGGCAAGTGCGCCGCCGGCCGCCAAACCGGAGCCGGCAAAGGCAACCGCACTGGCCGATCTCGGGCTGCGCCTGAAACGGGCGCGGAACGGTGACGGTGTTGCGATCGACGGTGTCGACGACAACACCGATGCCGCGGAGAAAGGCTTGCGTGCGGGCGACATCATCGTCGAGGTCAACAGCCAGAAGGTGAGCCGCCCGGCGGATGTCGACAAACACGTCAAGAGCGCCAAGCGGCGGGGCCGCAAGGCCGTGCTGATGGTCGTCAAGCGTGGCCAGCAACGCCGCTTCATCGCTGTCCAGCTGAATGCCAAGAAAGGCTAGTTGAGAAGCTTGGGCCGGCCGGCGGCTTGCCGCCGCTACGGCCTGGAAAAGCAAGGCCCGGTGCCACCTACGTCGTGGCGCCGGGCCGACGTGTATCGGGGGCAGCCCCGGCGACACCAATACGATCGGATGGGCCATGCGTGTACTCATCATCGAAGACGACCAGGAAGCGGCAACCTTCATTGCCAAGGCCATGCGCGAGAGTGGGCATGCCCCCGACGTGGCGCACGATGGTGAAACCGGCCTCTCGATGGCGCGCGACGAAGGCTATGACGTGCTCGTCGTTGATCGCATGCTGCCGCGTCTCGATGGATTGTCGATTATTCGCATGTTGCGCGCGGAAGGGCGCGATGTGCCGGTCCTCATTCTGTCCGCGCTTGGCGAAGTGGATGACCGGGTCAAGGGTCTCAAGTCGGGTGGCGATGACTATCTCACCAAGCCGTTCGCGTTTTCAGAATTGCTCGCCCGCGTCGAAGCGCTCGGTCGACGGGTCCAGCCGGAAGAACAAAAGACCAGCTATGTCGTCGGCGATCTCGTACTCGATCGCCTGTCCCATCGCGTCAGTCGCGGCGGCGAACCGATCCAGTTGCAGCCCCGTGAATACCGGTTGCTTGAATATCTCATGAAGCACGCCGGGCAGGTCGTGACGCGCACGATGCTGCTGGAAGGCGTCTGGGACTACCACTTTGACCCGCAGACGAATGTGATCGACGTGCATATCTCGCGCCTGCGCGCCAAGATCGACAAGAACTACGACACCCCGCTCCTCCATACTGTGCGCGGCGCCGGTTATGTCATGCGCGACGGCGAGGGCGGTTGACGGCCATGTTCTGGCGCACGAGCGGCATACGGATCACCCTGACCATCATGGCGCTGTTCGTGCTGGTCTCGGCGCTGGTGGTCAGCGCGATCTACTGGCAGACCCGGGATATCCTGACCAACCGCAACATAGCAAGCGTGATTGCCGAAACGCGTGCCCTGAGCGAGCTTGCCGTGCGCGACGGCGCGACGACGCTGCTTGCGACGCTGCGGTCGCGGCGCGCGCGGTCGCCGGGCATGATCTATGGCCTGGCCAACTCGGAAGGCCAGACCGTCTGGCTTGGCGGGGTGTCGAACTGGCCCGATGCGCTCGCGCGTGACAACAAAACCGGCGTCTTCAGTTTCAGGCGTCAGCAAGCGGATGGCGCAACCGGGCCCGGGCCAGAAGCCGCCGGCACGCCGCACCTTGCGATTGGCGCGACGTTGCGGCTGCCCGATGGCACGCGCCTGCTGGTGGCGCGCGATGTCACGGAGCAACGCGATCTGGCGAGCGCGATCCGCGATTGGTTCCTGATCGGCATGGCGTTGCTTGCTTTGGTTGCCGTCGCTGCGGCATGGGCCATCAATCATCTGCTGATGTCGCGCCTCAATGCGATGACGCGTACGGCGGATGGAATCATGAACGGCGATCTCTCGCGCCGTATCCCCTTGAGCACACATGACGATGAGTTCGACGCGCTGGCCGCCCATCTCAATCGCATGCTCGAGCGCATCGACAGCCTGATGCAGGGGCTGCGCGAGGTGTCGGACAACATTGCCCACGATCTCAAGACACCGCTCAACCGTCTGCGGATTCGGGCCGAAGAAGCGCTGCGCGATCCGCGCGGCGATGCGGCGTGCCGCGAGGGGCTCGAGACGACGCTGCACGAGGCCGATGAATTGATCCGCACGTTCAATGCCCTGTTGCGCGTCGCGCGTTTGGAGGCCGGCACGCTCGGCGACAACCTCGAGACATTCGACGTCGCCGCGCTGATCCAGGATCTCGCGGAGTTTTACGAGCCGGTTGCCGAGGAGGCATCCGCCAGCCTCAACGTGATCGCCGAGGGGCCGCTGCACCTGAGCGCCGATCGCCAGCTGATCTCGCAGGCCTTGACCAATCTGATCGAGAACGCATTGAAATATGGCCTCGATGACACGCTGCCAGCGGCCCGCCGCGTGATCGATATCGGTGTGCGGCAGATCAAGAACGGTGCCGAACTTTGGGTCGGCGACCATGGACTCGGCATGCGTCAGGCGGACTATGGTCGCGTGCTGAAACGTTTTGTCCGCCTTGACGCAGCGCGCAGCAAGCCGGGGACGGGCCTCGGGCTCAGCCTCGTCGCCGCCGTCGTGCGCCAGCATGGCGGGTCCATCGAACTGACCGACAATGAGCCTGGTTTGAAAGTGGTTTTGCACCTACCGGTGGAGCGCCTTGCCGAACGCGTGATAGCATCAAGAGATGATTTGGCGGGCGTTGCGGTGACGGCGCCATCGGCGCCGGCTTCGCGCAAAACCACAACGGCAGAGATATGACCGATCAACTTCCGCTCTGGCAGCGGTTATCACAGACGCCGCATGTTGCCGACGACCAGCGCGCGGCGGCATTTCTCGACGACCTGCGCGGCAGCTGGCGCGCCGCAGAGCTTGGCAGTGAAGCGCTGGCGTTGCTCGACGAGCCGCCGGTAGAGGCCTTGCTGGGTGGCACGATGACCGGCTCGCGCTATCTCAACATGGTGCTGATGCAGGATGCAGCGCGGGCGCATCGCGTCCTGACGTGCGATCCCGATCGGCACCTCGAGCAGCTGATTGCCGAATTGCATGCAGCGACCTCGGACGGGGCAGCGCAGAAGGCATGGATGACGCGTTTGCGCGCGTTCAAATCCGAAGCGGCGTTGTTGATCGCGCTCGCAGACCTCGGCGGTGTCTGGCCGATCATGCGCGCGACCGCGGCGCTTACCGAGACCGCCGATGCCGCGTGTTCGGCGGCGATTGCCTATCTGTTTGCCGAGGCCGTGCGCAAGGGCGAGTGGATGGCGGCGCCCGGCGATGCCAATCCTGAGCGCGCGTCCGGCTACTTTGTGCTTGCCATGGGCAAGCACGGTGCGTTCGAGCTCAACTACTCCAGTGATATCGACCTGATCGTCTTTTACGATCCCGAGCGCAGCCGGCTGCGCGACGGGCTCGAGCCGCCCGCGTTCTTCGTCAAGATGACGCGCGATCTCGTCAAGCTGCTCAATGAACGCACGGCGGATGGTTACGTTTTCCGAACCGATTTGCGCCTGCGTCCCGACCCTGGCGCGACCCAGGTCGCGATCTCGATCAACTCGGCCCTGCACTACTACGAGAGCTTCGGCCAGAACTGGGAGCGCGCCGCCATGATCAAGGCGCGCGCCGCTGCCGGAGACATCGAAACGGGGCAGCGCTTCCTGCGCGAACTGTCGCCCTTCATCTGGCGCAAATACCTCGACTTCGCCGCCATCGCCGACATTCACGCGATGAAGCGCCAGATTCATGCGCATCGCGGCTTCGCCAAGATCGCCGTCGCGGGGCACAACATCAAGCTCGGCCGCGGTGGCATTCGCGAGATCGAGTTTTTCGTACAGACACAGCAATTGATCGCAGGTGGACGGCAGGTCGAACTGCGCACGCGACCGACGCTCGAAACGCTAAAGGAACTGGCCGAGCGTGGCTGGATCACGCAGGAAGTCGCCAGCGATATGGGCGCGGCCTACCAGTTCCTGCGCGGCATCGAGCATCGCATCCAGATGACCGGTGACGAACAGACGCATCAGCTGCCGTCCGATCAGGAGGCGTTGACGACGCTTGGGCATTTTTCCGGTTACGCCTCGCTGACGGTGTTTTCCGAAGCGCTGCTGAAACGACTCGAGAGTGTGCAAACGCATTATTCGGCGCTGTTCGAGGATGGCCCCGAACTCAGTTCGGCAACGGCCAATCTCGTCCTTGCCGGCGAGGATGATGACCCGGACACGGTGGAGTCGCTTGCGGTGATGGGCTTTTCACAGCCGACCCAGGTGCTCAGCACGATCCGCTCTTGGCATCGTGGCCGCTACCCTGCTGTGCGCTCGGAAGGCGCCCGCGCACGGCTGACCGAGGTGCAACCGGTGCTGGTCGAAGCGCTGTCGCAGACGGTCAATCCGGATGCGGCACTGGTCGGCTTCGACCGTTTCCTGTCGACGCTGCCAGCCGGCGTGCAACTCTTCGCGCTGCTCAAGGCGCACCCGGATC
>JBPCVZ010000403.1:0-2511 GCA_051010015.1 Hyphomicrobiaceae bacterium | reverse complement strand
CTCCTTACTATGCGCTTTGCACCACGATGGCGAGTATCGCGGCCGCAGACCAGCCCTGCGCCCGCCACACGGCTTTGCGCAGCCACGCACCGCTATTCCTCGATCACGAGGTATTTGTGCAGTTCCTCGGCGCGCGCCGCCGTCTCGGGCATGGCCCAGTCGCGCACCGATATGCCGGCTTCGTGGACCGTCTCGGGCCGTCCCGAAACGAGCGGGTGCCACCACGCCAGGTCCTTGCCTTCATCGATGAGGCGATAGGCGCAAGTTGCCGGCAGCCAGCTCAGGTCGCGCACCATCCGCGGTGTCAGGGCGAGGCAGTCCGGCACTTTCTCGTGGCGTCTGGCGTAGTCCGTGCAGCGGCACTGGCCGATATCGAGCAGCTTGCACGACAGGCGCGTCAGATAGATTTCATCGGTGTCTTCGTCCTCGAGCTTCAGCATGCAGCACTTGCCGCACCCGTCGCACAGCGCCTCCCACTCGCGATGGTTCATGTCCTGCAAGGACTTGCGCCGCCAATAGGGCGGATCTTCTGCGCTGCTCACGTCACGGGTGTTGCCGTTTTGCATACCTACTCGCAATGCTGCGGTGATCCATGATAAAGACGGATTCTCCGACGAGTTTGAGATATGCCATTCCATCCGCTGGTCTGGCAAATCGACGGTGGGAGAGGGACGGCCGGCCAGGTTGGCCGGTCCCAGCGCGTTGCCCGCCAGGTCCGGAACCCACGACCACGTCATGAGGCGTCAAAAGTGAGCGATTGGTTTTTCAGACAGGGCGGACGCGACAGGCTGGTCAACTGGCTCGGCATCGATGCCTGGATCGACTCCTCACTGTCGCAGATCTGGCACTGGATCAAGAGCAGATTCATGGCGGCGTCGAGCTTCTTCGCCCGCTTCAAGCTGCAGGGCTGGCCGCGCATCGCCAACGAACTGGCCTCCGAAAGCCTGACGCTCGGCGCCGGCGGCCTCGTCGTGCTCTACGTCCTCGCCCTGCCGGCCTTCGAAGAGATCGACCGCAAGAACTGGCTGGCACTCGACGAGTTCTCGGTCACCTTCCAGGACCGCAACGGCAACGTCATCGGCAAGCGCGGCATCAACCTCAACAACGCCGTGCCGCTCGAAGAGATCCCCGACTACATGATCAAGGCGGCGCTGGCGACGGAGGATCGCCGGTTCTTCCAGCACTTCGGCGTCGACTTCCTCGGCACTTTCCGCGCGCTCGTCGAAAACGTCCGTGCGAACTCGGTCGTGCAGGGCGGCTCGACGCTCACGCAGCAGCTCGCCAAGAACCTGTTCCTGTCGCCCGAGCGCTCAATCACGCGCAAGATCAAGGAAGTGTTCCTGTCGTTCTGGCTCGAATCGCGCCTGACCAAGAAGCAGATCCTGAAGCTCTACCTCGATCGCGCCTACATGGGTGGCGGCGCCTTCGGCGTCGAGGCGGCGTCGCAGTTCTATTTCGGCAAGTCGGTGCGCGAGATCTCGATGTCGGAAGCCGCCATGCTGGCCGGCCTGTTCAAGGCACCGACGAAATTCGCACCGCACATCAACCTGGCGTCATCGCGGGCCCGCGCCAACGAGGTGCTTTCCAACCTCGTCGAGGCCGGCTTCTACACCTCCGGCCAAGTCTACAATGCCCGCCTGAACCCGGCGAGCCCGATCGATACACGCACCGCCGACAGCCCGGACTGGTACCTCGACTACGCCTACGAGGAGATCCGCCGCAAGATCAAGGATCGGCGCTACTCGGTGCTGACCGCTCGCACGACGATCGATCTCGAGCTCCAGAAAGCGGCCGAAGAGGCGGTCCTGGCCAACATCCCGCGCTCCAGCCGGCGCTCCCGGCGGCGTTCCAGCCAGATGACGTCGGCGCTGGTGTCGATGGAAACGGACGGCGCCGTGCGCGCCATCGTCGGCGGAACCGACTACGGTGAAAGTCAGTTCAATCGTGCCACGTCGGCCAGGCGCCAGCCCGGCTCGTCGTTCAAGGTCTACGTCTACGCCACCGCGCTCGAAAACGGCTACACGTCGCGCTCGATCCTGCGCGACAGCGGCGTGCGCTGCGGGCGCTGGAGCCCGAAGAACTATTCGGGCAGCTACGGCTCGGGGCGCCGCGTCAACATGGCCGATGCGCTGCGCGTCTCGCTCAACACCACCGCGGTTGCCGTCTCCTTGAAGGTCGGGCGCAAGCGCGTCGTCAACCTGGTCAACCGGCTCGGCATCAAGGGGCCGCGCGCGTCATGCTCGATGGCGCTTGGCGATACCGGGATCACGCCACTCAGCCACGTCGGTGGCTATGCGGCCTTTGCCAACGGCGGGCGCAAGACGCAGCCCTATGCCCTGATCGAAGTGTTCAATGCGCGCGGCGAGCTGATCTACTCTCGCAAGCGCGACGAACTCGAGCCCGAAACGATCTTCTCGCCCGAGACCGTCGAGCAGATGAACCAGATGCTGGTCGGCGTCGTCCAGAACGGCACCGGCAAGCGCGCGCAGCTCGAGTTCACGCATGCGGCCG
>JBPCVZ010000402.1:0-4440 GCA_051010015.1 Hyphomicrobiaceae bacterium | reverse complement strand
TTCCTGCCGCTGATCCTGGCCGGCGGCGGGTTCTGGCCACCGTTCGCGATGGCGATCGGCGGCGGCGTGCTGCTCTCGACGGTGGTGTCGTTCTACTTCGTGCCGCCGGCGTTTGCCCTGCTCGCGCGGAGCGGGCGCCTGCCAAGCGGCGCGCGCAGCGGTGGGCGCGCGGTGGCGCAGGCGGCGTGAAGTGTCGATGGAGAAGTGACTAGTGCGCGCAATTCGCGTTTGACAAACGCGCGGGCTGCACAGCGCCCAAAGGTGTCATCCTCGGGCTTGGCCCGAGGACCCATTTTACCGCGCGTGAGGATGATTTTGGCGGCGCCGTGGCCGGGCTAATCTGCACGCGCGGCATGAACCGGCTGGTGTTGCGCCCGCTGCGCGATGGGTCCTCGGCATAAAGCCGAGGATGACAGACGAGAGTGTGTGCACGAGCGGCGGGCGCATCAACTGGCGCGGCGGGCGTAGGATCGGGACTGGGTTGGGTCAGCGCGGCCCCAAACGTTCGGTTGATCGAGGCGTCGCCCCGCGCACAACCCAACGAATTGGGCTGCGAAGAAGCCCGCCGTTACCTCCTACGTCGTCTTTCCGGCGCAGGCCGGAACCCATTTGCATCGCGGCAAACGCAGCGCCCGACGCAACGCGAATGGGTCCCGACCTGCGTCGGGATGACGACAGTGGGCGGCGCCGCGCCGCAACGCATCTGAAGCAAAATCGCGGGCTTGCATTTTTATCTCGTACGACGTGTCACTTTCTCTTTGCCAAGCGCACCACCAACCCTACTTTCGGCCCTGCCGCTTCTGCCTTCACCGCTACCTCGCGACATAACACACGTCGAGGACGGCGTCGGCGATGCGGTTGGCGTCGGGGAGGTACTGGCGTTCGAGACGGTCGTCGTAGGGCACCGGCATCTCCGGCGCGCCGATGCGGCGCACGGGAGCGTCGAGCCAGTCGAAGGCCTCCTCCATCAGCGTCGCCGCGATCTCGCCGCCGATGCCGCCGAAGCGCGGCGCCTCGTGGACGACGACGGCACGACCGGTCTTCCTGATGCTCTCGATCAGCGTCGCCGTGTCGAGTGGCTTGATGGTGCGCGGGTCGATGACCTCGACGGAGAGCCCCTGGTCCTCGAGCTTGCGGGCGGCTTGGACGGCGCGCTCGACCATCGCCATGGTCGCCACCACCGTGCAGTCGCTGCCGGTGCGCACGATGCGGGCCTTGCCCGGCGCGATCACGTAGGCCGTCTCGGGGACGCTGTCTTCGTCGCCGAGGTAGAGCAGCTTGTGTTCCAGGAAGATGACCGGGTTGTCCGAGCGCATCGCGGCGGTCATCAGGCCCTTGGCGTCGTAGGCCGATGCCGGCGCGTAGACCTCGAGGCCGGGGACGTTCATGAACAGGGCTTCGAGCGATTGGCAGTGCTGGGCGGCAAGACGCAGGCCGCCGCCCTGCGGCCCGCGGAACACGACCGGCACCTTGGGCCTGCCGCCCATCATGAAGCGCGCCTTGGCGGCCTGGTTGACGATCGCATCCATCATGAAGGTGACGAAGTCGAAAAGCTGAATTTCGACGATCGGGCGCAGGCCGGACATCGCGGCGCCGACACCGCAGTTGGCGATGACGTTTTCCGCGATCGGTGTATCGCGGACGCGGTCGGCGCCGTGCGCGTCGTACAGGCCGCGCGTGAGGCCGAAGATGCCGCCGGTGCGGCCGACATCCTCGCCGAGGATGATGACGCTCGGGTCGCGTGTCATTTCCTGGTGCATCGCCTCGGTGATCGCGGCGGCGTAGGTCAGCTTGCGGTCGCCGGGCAGCGGTTCGTCGAAGTTGGCATCGGGCAGCGGCGACGTGACGAGGGTCTGGGCCGTGGCCATCTCCGGTGCGGGCAGGTCCGCGGCCCATGCGATGGCGGCTTCGACCTCGTCGTCGGCGGCTTGCCCGAGCGCCTCGAATTCGGCGTCGGTGACGACGCCCTGCGCCTGCGCGGTATCCTGCAACCGCACGATCGGGTCGAGCGCGCGCCAGTCCGCCTCTTCCTGTTCGGTGCGGTAGGCCGGCAGGTTGGCGCGCATCGAGTGGTCGCCCCAGCGGTAGGTGATCGCCTCGATGAGCGTCGGCCCGCCACCGCTGCGGGCCCGAAGGGCCGCCCGCCGGACCGTCTCGAGAACGGCGATCGCGTCGTTGCCGTCGATGCGGTGCCCGGCGATGCCGTAGGCGTCGGCACGGCGCGCGACACCGCCGCCGGCGATCACGTCGCTGGTTGCCGTGGTGAGGCCGTACTGGTTGTTCTCGCAAAAGAAGATCAGCGGCAGCTTCCAGATCGCGGCGAGGTTCATGGCCTCGTGGAAGATGCCTTCGCTCGATGCACCATCGCCGAAGAACGCAATGCCGATGTTGCCGTTGCCCTTGAGTTGTTCGGCAAGCGCGGCACCGGTGCCGAGCCCCATGCCGGCACCGACGATGCCGTTGGCGCCGAGGATCTGGCGATCGAAATCGGCGATGTGCATCGAGCCGCCGAGCCCGTAGCAATAGCCTTCGGCCTTGCCGAGCAGTTCGGCCATCATGCGCTGGATGTCGGCACCCTTCGCGATGGTATGGCCGTGACCGCGGTGGTGCGTCAGGACGAAGTCGTCGGCACCGAGCGCGCGGCAGGCACCGGCGGCGATCGCTTCCTGGCCGACGGACGAATGCGCGGTGCCCCGGATCCGCCCCTCCTCGAAGAGTTCGATGGTGCGTGTCTCGAAACGGCGGATGCGCACCATCGTGCGCAGCATGTCGCGCAGATCATCCGGCGTGATGGCGTTGGAGACCGGAACGTTTTCGACCGATTGCAGAATATCGATGGATGCCATCGCCGTCGGTTCCTCGCGTGGTTGCCTGTGGGGTCGGGCGTGGGTGCTAGTTGGCGATGCGCGGCTGGCCCATCTCGAGCATGGCGCGGGTGTCCTCGACCGTGGCCGGTTCGCGACCGAGCGCTCGGGCCTGCGCGACGACGCGCGCGATGACGTCGGCGTTGGTCGGCGGGCGGCCGTCCTGTGCGTACTCGGCATAAGGATAATCGCCGAGGCCGATCGAGATGTGGCCGCCGTCCCTGATGATCTTTTCGGTGAGCAGGAGGAGGTCGCCCTTGTAGTTCGATGCGGTCCAGGTGACGCGGTGGTCCTTCGGCATGAACGCCGTCTGCGCGTCGAGGCCGGCCGGCGTGCCGGGATGACCGGCAAGCATGATGCCATCGGTCAGGACGATCAGGATGTGGGCCGGTTCGGGGATGACGCCCATTTTCAAGAACGCCTCGATCTGGCGCGTAAAACTGACGTTCCAGGAGACGAGATAGTGTTTCAGGTTGTGATGCGTGATGCGCTCGGCGAAGTGCAGCAGCGTTTCCGTCGAATTCTTGTAGATCAGATCGGTGGTGTCAAAGCGGTTTTCGGCCGGGTTCCACCAGTCGACATTGACGCTGCCGACATCCATCGGCGCGAAGTCGGGGGCGGTGCTGGCGTCCTTCATCATCTCTTCGACGGCTGCGAAGCGGCCCATCGCATCGGCGTCGTTGGCGACATAGCCGAGCGTCGGGTGAATGAGGATCGGGCACTGCGCGCGAATGCCGGCGTTGGTTTCGAGGTAGAAGCTGGCAGCGTGTTCCGGCGCGCCGTCAGCGGTGCGGCCGTGGTAGTGCAGGATCGAGGCGCCGGCGTCATGGCAGGCCTTGGCGTCGCGGACGATCTCGTCAGGCAGGAAGGGTACGTTCGGGTTTTCGTCACGCGGCGCCAGTTCGTTGATCCGCGCCTCGATTATGATCTTGCCCATCGCACCTTCCTCTCAACTGATTCCGGCAACAGATCATAGAGCCGCGAGCCTTTAATTCGAGACAATTCTGTTCATCAACGGCGCGCCGGTCCAGCAGGAGGAGTGCGCAGCCCATAGCTGGAGCTATGGGCAAGCGCTTCGACGCACTGGGCGGCCGCCGTTGATGAACCCTGCGGGCCGGGCGGATTTGCCCCGATCTCGGCGCGTCCCGTCTTGTCCGTGACACCGCCACGCACTGCGACGGTCCACTTGATCTCGGAACAAATCCGCTCGGCAGAATGGTTCCAATTAAAGGCTCGCGGCTCTAGCCGTGCCGCCCCTGGCAATGGTAGGCAGAAATCACGATGAGAGGGAGAACGATTGCTGGCCGCTGCGCACGGCTTGCTTCGGGCTGGTGGCGGCTGACATTCTAGATTTGCGCGAAGGCGTAGCCGGGGCCCTTGCGCACGACCCGTCCCATGCCGGGCACCGGCAGGTGGTAACCGATGATGCGGTTGGCGTCGGTGGCCAGTTTGTCGAGCAGGCGTTTGCGTGTCTTGACCGCGAGATCGGGGTCCTGGTCCGTTTGAGGGCGCCAGTCTGGATGCTGGAATGAGATGACCGGATGGGTCAGCGCATCGCCGAGGACGACGACGGCGT
>JBPCVZ010000401.1:0-13633 GCA_051010015.1 Hyphomicrobiaceae bacterium | reverse complement strand
GGCTGAGGCCTTGCTCGGCGATGTGACGCGCTTCCAGCCGAAATTCGACGGGCAAAGCAATCGCGCGCGCTTCATCGAGCGCGCGACGTCGGAGCGATTGACCGCCACGATCGACGAGGTTCCATCCATCGCCGCTGCCGCCGCCGCCGTCGCCCGCTACCTCGAGCATTGCAAACTGCCGCCACGCATTTCACGCCCGCCGCTGCCGCAATTGCGCGATCTCGATTGGGGCGACATCGCGACCGTCGAGACGCTGGGGCCGAACGAACCGGTCGTCGTCAACCTCGCCGACTGGGCGATTGCCGAAACCGGCTCACTGGTGTTCGCATCGCGACCCGAGAGCCCGACGCTCTACAACTTCCTGCCGCTGCATCACGTCATTCTGCTCGATGGCGCCAGCATCCTGCGCTACCCGGAAGATTATTGGGCGCGCCTCCGTGACGCCGGCAACGCCCAGCCTCGGTCGATCAACTTCATCACGGGTACCAGCGGCACGGCCGACATCGAAGCGCAGAACATTCGCGGCGCGCACGGCCCGCGCTTCATGCACATCGTGATTTTCGGTTATTGATCGGGTTATCGATCAGCCGCGCTCGTAAACCGCAATGACCTGATGCACGCCGACGACGCGGCGCAGGGCGTTTTCCATGCGCTCGGCGAGGACTTGTGCGACATCCGGTACCCGCAGATCAACGGTCATCACGCTGCCGTCGCCGGCTTCTGTCGAGGCGTGCACACGCGATGGCACATGACCGAGCTTCGCGACGGGCTCGATCAGGCGTGGCAGGAACGCGGGGTCCGCGTCGCCAACGACGTAGAACAGGGCTTTGAGGTTATCTGAAACGGGGTGATCGGCCGTTTGATCGACAACGGCGGCATCATGCGACGACTGGGTCAGCATGGCAGGTCTCCACAAAATGTATGATTGGTTCGAATAGACGTGCGCAATCCCGACGGCCCTTAGGCTGCCGGGGCACTAATTCGAATGCCGATCACACTGTGAAGCGTCTTAACCATAGCTGATAGTATAATGGCCCAATGGTTGCGTTTCAATGAACGCGCTGGGCGAACTTCTACGCCGGCTTGCGGCCAATGACAAGCAGTTCCGCGATCGTAAAGCCGAGGCCTTTTTCGTCCTCGCGTTTCTGGATGTAAGCAGCAAATGCCGGCTTCGCCTCGTTGAGCATCTGGGCGAGCCCCGGCACTTTCTCGGCCGGCACCGACATGTTGTTGATCCAGGTGTCGAACGACATCTTCTTTGGCAGGATCTCGGTGTGTTCGATGTCGAACCCCGCTGCATCGATACACTCGAGCCACTCACCCGTCGTCCAGGCACGGCCATGGCTTGGATCGCGGATTTTCTCGAAGGTGTTGTACGTTGCAGCCGCTTCCGCCAGATCGTCGGCACTAAAGCCAGGATTGGTCGCTTCATCGGGGGCGGCGTTGTCAACCAGCGCGAACGTTCCGCCCGGTTTCAGAACTCGGAACACTTCCGCCACGAATTTGGGAATGTCGGGAAAGTGGTGCGGCGCGATGCGGCAGGTGACCAAGTCGAAGTGGCCGTCGTCAAAGGGCAGCGCCTCTGCGTCGGCAATGTGCGTGTTGACGTTACTGATGCCTTTTTCAGTGACTTGCTTGTCGACCTGATCAAGCATTTCGCGTGTCAGGTCGCTGGCGATCATATGCTTGACATGCGGGGCGAAGACCAACGCTGTGTGGCCGCCGCCGGTCGCGATGTCGAGGCCTTGCCAGTCGGCGGCGGGACCCACCAACTCGACAAGCCGCGCCAGCGAAGCCCCCTTGGCATGCACGTCCGAGACGACATAATTCGCGGCATTGGCGCCGAACAGTTCCTTGACCAGCTCTTTCGACATGTCGTCTCTTCCCTTGATCAGTTGCCGCACAGTGCGCTTACAGCCGCTTCTGTAGCACCGGATTGATGCGGCATGCCACACTCACGCATCGCCAGTTCGATGGTTGCGATGGCACCGAGCACCATCGGCTCGTTGAGATCGCCGAGGTGCCCGATCCGAAACGCCTTGCCGGCAAGCGGTCCGAGGCCTTGTCCGAGCGACAGGTTGAACTTCTCGAGCGCGACGCGACGCAGTTCATTGGCATCGAAGCCGGACGGCGTCACTACGGCTGTCACCGTGTCTGAATACCGCGCCGGGTCAGCGCAAAGCAGTTCGACGGCCTCGACCGATCCGGAGAACGTGCCACCGCAGATTGTCAGTTCGCTGCGTGTGCCGCCGCCCCAATGCCGCACGGCGGCACGGACGGCACCGGCCAGCCGCGCATGGCGTGCGAACACCGCGTCAAGTCCTTCCGTGTCGAGCAGGCCGAGGGCCTCTTCAAGACCATAGAAGAGATGCACCGGAATGGTGCCCGGCAGGCGCTGGGGCTGCACCGTCATCATTTGGCGCCAGTCAACGAAGCTGCGTGTAATCTTCGCGTTTTTCGACGCCGCCATCGCGCGCTCGCTGATGCCGACGAACGCCAGGCCGGTGATCATCATCAGGCCTTTTGGGCTGCTGCCGACGGCGAGGTCGACACCCCATTCGTCGAAGCGGAAGTCGAACGACGCGAGTGACGAAATCGTATCGACCAGCAACATCGCCGGATGCCCCGCCGCATCCAGTTCGGCGCGGATGTCGGCAATCGGGTGCACGAGGCCCGTCGCGGTCTCGTTGTGGACGACCATGACGCCTTTGATCGCGTGTCCGCCGTCCTGGCGCAGGCGTTCTTCCAGCGCGCCGGCGACGACACCGTGCCGCCAGTCGGACGGTAGAACTTCGACCTCGAGACCAAGTTCGCGCGCCATCTGTGCCCAGTTGATCGAGAAATGCCCGGATTCGAGCATCAGCACTTTGTCGCCCGGCGAGAACACGTTGGCGAGCGAGCCCTCCCACGCGCCGTGGCCGTTGGTGCCGTAGTAGAGCAGATGCTGATCGGTTTTCAGGACACGTTTCGTCGCCGCATGCACCCGCTCCAGCACCTGCTTGAATTCCGGCGCCATGAAGTCGATCGTCGGACGATGCATGGCCCCGAGCACGCTTTCCGGGATGTGCGTCGGGCCCGGGTTGAAGAAGAACTGGCGCCCGGTCGGGCGGCTCGGCGTGTTCGACTGATTCTGGTTCATGCTGGTCCATCGGCGGTGGTTGTGATGGACGACACTTAGCAAGCCCGACGGTTCACGGCGAGGGGCCGATTGTCCCTCGTCGCCAGCGATATTGGGTGGGGCAGTCGACCGTCAGATTTGCTCGCGTTGGAACATGCGCCCGAAAATCGCATCGAGCGATATCAGTCCCGGCCCGCGAATGACCAGATAGACCAAGGGGAACAACCAAAGCAATCGCTGGTCAGCGATCGCTGCATCCTGGAAGCGGTCGAAGAAACCGCCGATCTTGGCGTCATGGCCGGTGATGTCGGTGTAGGTCATCACGGCGATGAAGGCGATGAACCCAAGCGCCGCTGCACGGGTGAACAGGCCCACGAGAATGAGGACCGGCAGGATGAACTCGCCATACGTGCCGGCATAGGCGATCAGGCCGTAAGGGACAAGCTCGATCTTGCTGGCATCAAAACCGACGCTCTCGAAAAGCTTCGGGAACATTTGCGCATAGGTGTTGCCCTGGACAATCAGCGAACCGGGGAAGCCCGAGCCAACCTTCGTCAAGGCCGAATTGATGAAGTAGAGAAACAGCACGCTGGAGAACATCAGCCGGGCTGCCAGCCCCAACAGCCAGTCTTCCGTGATCGTTTGAATGACGCCGAATACGCTGTTGTAGAGCATTCTCAGCCCGTTGATCATGAGAGTTTCTCCCCTTTCATGCTGCCGTCGTCAGACGGTCATTTTTGGTGGATTGCGCTGATTGCCCCGGTCGAGAAGATATATCCCAGCATACCACCGAAGTGCTCGATGTCGTCGCCTTCGAGCTGAGCTGCGGCGTCACCTAGCGTGCTGCCGTCTCGAAACGCGGCGAGGAGCTGCCATGCTGCGGGCTGCACAAGCTGCACGTTGACCTCGAATTCCGGGCGTACGATGAGGCCGCATTCATCGGTCTGCGCGATCGCGGCGAGGGCTTCCTGCCGCGCCTCCGGTGCATCTGATTGATGCGCACTCCAGATCGAAACGGCTGGCCAATCGGATCGTAGCAGGTGGACGGATGGATGCAGTTCTAGGCAAGCATCGTTAAGCGCTTCCGGGGCAACGGACTGCAGCGCGTCGGCATTGATGCTGGTGCGGTCGGCAGCGTGATAGGCCTGCAGCCAGGCCCATTCGACGCGCGCCACGTCGGCGAGATATGGCACGGCCCGGGTCTGCTCGAATGCGTCGATGAAGTCAGCAAAACGGTCGCCATAGTGAATGAGCACGGGCGTTTCAGGCAGGTATTGGCTCGCGTAAGCGCGGGCCAGTGCCGTGAAGAATTCGTCGCCGACCAGGGCGCGCACAACGGGATAGCTGTCGCCAACCGCCTCCGTGAGGCTGACCGCTGTATTGTTTCTGTAGACGTTGAATCGGGCCAGCGGTTCGTCGTGGTCACGTGGACCGACGGCGCCTGGAACATCTTTTGACGGATCACGCAATGCAGCGGCAAAGGCGCTTTGTGTTTCACGCCAATTCATGGTCGGCCGGTCTCGTGGAGGCGTGTTCGCCGATGCCGGTATGGGCTGCCATGACCGCTTCGGCCCGTTCAGCCTCGCTGAAAAGCACCGGCCAGGCCGGGATCTCGCTGTCCCATTCAATCAGCGTCGGCAGGGCTCCGGCGCGTCGGATAACGCGGTCGTAAAGTTTCCAGACGGCGTCGACGACGAGCCGGTCATGACTGTCGATCAGCAGTCGGTTGCCGTGGTCATCCTTGTCCTCCGCATGGCCCGCCAGATGGACTTCGCCGACATGCTCGAGCGGGAAACGGTCGATGTAGTCTTCAGGGCAGCGATTATGGTTCGTCGACGACACGTAAACGTTGTTGACGTCGAGCAGCAGGCCGCAGCCGGTGCGCTCGACGATCGCTTCGAGAAATGCAATCTCGTCATACGTGCTTTCCGGAAAAACCACATAGGTCGCCGGATTTTCGAGCAGCATGCGCCGGTCGATTGCGGTCTGCACCTCGTCGATGTGGGTGCACACGGTATCCAGCGTCTCTTCGGTATAGGGCAGTGGCAGCAGGTCGTTGAGGAACCCCTCGTCATGGGTCGACCATGCCAGATGTTCCGACACCTGAGCCGGGTCATAACGGTCGACGAGCGCTTTCAGGCGTGCGAGGTGGTCGCCATCAAGTCGCCCGGCCGAGCCGATCGACAGGCCGACGCCGTGCAATGACAGTGGATAGTGTTCTCGGACGGCCTCGAGGTAGCGATGCGGCGGCCCGCCGGCACCCATATAGTTTTCGGGATGCACCTCGAACCAACCGACGTTCGGTCGCTCGGCAACAATCGAGGCGTAATGTTCGGGTTTGAGACTGACCCCGGCGCGTCTCGGCAAGGCAACGGCCAATTTCCTGTCGCTTACCGGGAAACCTGAACGCATATCCGGGCCTTGGTCGTTGTTCTACAGTAATCTGCGCCAGACGGTCGTGACCGGCGCAGTTTTGGGGCTCTGACCAGCGTTCGTCCGCGCGCTTGGCGCGGAACGAACGTCATCAGGAGCGATCCATCATCGGCGATCGAGATGATCGCGCGGTAAGATCGATTAGGCCTTCGGAACGTCGCGTTTCAGCTCGGTCAGGCTGCCCTTGCGGCCCTCGGGCAGTACTTTGTCCCAGGCCAGATTCTCGCAAGAACCCTTCGGAACCAAGGTCCAGGCGTTGCCTTGATAGTCGACCTTTGACGAACCGGCGCACGTGGTACCAGCACCGGCCTTGCAATCATTCTTGCCTGCAAGAGACACACCGTAGCATTTTTCTTTGGCACCTTCCGCTGAAGCGATATCGGCCTGTAAGCCGGTCATGGCGACGGCGACGGCACCAGCGACGATGGCGGCGGTGGTCAGTTTCTTGCTCATTGTGAACTCCTTTGGATCAATCCTTCAGGCCCTTGGGCCGTGCTGCACATTCGCGTGTCGGCCCCGTTGACACAATGAAACAGATGTCACGTTGCCTTGATGCGGCGTGAGTATGCTGGCCCCCAAAATGGGCCACCCGCAAGGCGGATGACCTGATTATGAGTTTATCCTCGATCACTCGGGAATAACGATGTCGTGAAGAACTTGCGATGCGCGCGCCGCTAGGTCTTCCGGATGTCGACGAAGTGCCCGGCGATCGCCGCTGCGGCGGCCATTGCAGGCGACACCAAATGCGTACGTCCCTTGAAGCCCTGACGGCCTTCGAAGTTGCGGTTCGATGTCGAAGCACAGCGCTGGCCGGGCGTTAGTTGGTCAGGGTTCATGCCAAGGCACATCGAGCAGCCTGGCTCACGCCATTGGAAGCCTGCTTCCAGGAAGATCTTGTCGAGGCCTTCCTGCTCGGCCTGCTCCTTGACGAGACCAGAACCGGGCACGATCTGCGCATAGTCGAGGTTGTCGGCGACCTTCTTGCCCTTAACCACCTCGGCGACAGCGCGCAGGTCTTCAATCCGCCCGTTGGTGCACGAACCGATCCAGGCAACGTCGATCGGAATGTCGGTGACCTTGGTGTTCGCCGCCAGACCCATGTAGTCGAGCGAGCGCTCGGCGGCCGCGCGTTTTGCCTCGTCCGCGATCTGCGCTGGGTCGGGCACCCGACCGTCGATGCTGACGACCTGCTCTGGGCTCGTCCCCCAGGTCACGATCGGCGGGAGGTTGCCTGCATCAAGCGTAATGACGCTGTCAAAGTGCGCGCCTTCATCCGTCTTGAGCGTTTTCCAATATTCAAGCGCTGCATCCCAGGCGGCGCCTTTCGGCGACATCGGCCGGCCTTCAAGGTAGGCAAACGTCTTCTCGTCCGGTGCGACCATGCCGGCACGGGCGCCGCCTTCAATCGACATGTTGCAAACCGTCATGCGCCCTTCCATGGACAGGCCACGGATCGCTTCGCCGTCGTATTCGATAACATGGCCGGTGCCGCCCGCCGTACCGATCTCACCGATCACGGCGAGCACGATGTCTTTCGACGTCACACCCTTGGGCGGCGTGCCGTTCACCGTGACCCGCATGTTTTTGGCCTTGGACGTGATCAGCGTCTGCGTTGCCAGCACATGTTCGACCTCGCTCGTACCGATGCCGTGCGCCAGCGCACCAAATGCACCGTGCGTCGACGTATGGCTGTCACCGCACACGATTGTCGTGCCGGGCAGCGTGAAGCCCTGCTCCGGTCCGATGACGTGGACGATGCCCTGGCGGATATCGCGCTCGTCATAGTACTCGACACCGAAGTCCTTGGTATTCTTGGCAAGTGTTTCGACCTGGATGCGGCTTTCCTCGTCGTCGATGCCCTTGCTCCTATCAGTCGTCGGAACATTATGATCGACGACGGCCAGGGTCCGTTTTGGTGCCCGCACCTGGCGATCGGCAATGGAGAGCCCCTCGAAGGCCTGCGGACTGGTCACCTCGTGCACGAGATGGCGGTCGATATAGAGCAGGCAGGTGCCATCCTCCTGCGTGTCGACCAGATGGTCTTCGAAAATCTTGTCGTAAAGCGTTTTCGCCATGTTCGCTGTATCCTCCAGTGTTTGAGCACTTGATACATCGTCACCGGACACGCCGCAATCGGCTCGGTGCTGCATGGATGTCAGATAAAAAAAACCGGGCACATGGCCCGGTTAGAGTATCCGCATCTCAAGGGATGGGTCGAAGGCGTTGAAGGGAGGGTACAGCCTTCATCAGCTGTCCGTCACAGCCCTTCCATTAAGGATGTCTTTTGAAGTGGGCGCAAGACGACGCGTCGCATGTGAGCCATGCAGAAATTGCATACCTCTGAACCGCGGTCATTTCAATTGTTCAAAAATCGCACGAAACCCATGAAATAGCTTGTAAAACAACTGGATGCATAATGTGTCTAGTGCTTCCAGCCGCGCGCCTGCGAAACGAGGAAATCTCTCAGGACCTGCACTTTTTTCGATGAACGCAGCTCTTCCGGATAGACAAAGATGATCGGAAGGCTCGGCAATTCGACCTCTTCGAGCACCGGTAGTAGGTCGGTTTCCTCTTCTGTCAGATAGTCCGGCAGCAGCCCGATACCCAGTCCGGACCGAACGGCATACTTCATGGCCATCACGCTGTTCACTCGAAAGGCTGGCAGGCGCGGCTCCTGGCCATCTCGCTTGAGCGTCTCCAGCGACTGGATCAACGAGAGATGATAGGCCGGACTGCCGCTGTGCGAAACAAACCTGTGATCCCCGGAATCGATGTCTTCCAGTGAACGTGGCGCGCCGAATCGGCGGACGTAATTGGCCGACGCGTAGGCGCGCACCTGCATGGTGAACAGCTTACGCCGGATGAGATCCGCCTGTTCGGGCTCCCGTGTCCAGATCGCGGCGTCCGCGGCACGCATGGCAATGTCGACCTGATCGTCATTCAAGAGCAGTTCGACGCGAATGTCCGGATAAAGGTCCATGAACTCGCGCATGCGTTGCGTCACCCAGACGGTGCCGAACCCAACCGGGCAGGTGATGCGCAGTTCCCCGGCAGGCTTTGTCTTGGCATCGCTCAGCAGAGTCTCGGCGGTGTGCAACTTGTTCATCACCACCTTGGCCGTGTCGAAAAGCAGTTCGCCCTGCTCGGTCAGGACAAGGCCGCGCGCATGGCGATGAAACAGCGAAACGTTGAGATCACGCTCCAGCGCCGAGACCTGGCGGCTGACCGCGGATTGGCTCATGCGCAGGAAATCGCCGGCGTGCGTAAAGCTGCCCGCCTCCGCTGCGGCGTGGAATATCCTGAGTTTGTCCCAGTCCATGTGCAATCCTCGCTTTGCGCTGCGGGCGTCGCCACGCGCAGGCAAAATTTAAAGGGATACAGATGATGGTATCGCAGAACGAGCCGAAATGTCGCCTGTCAGCATAAGACGGCGCCGATCGTCCCAAGCGCCTGCTGCCTATTCGGCCGCCTGCAACTCGGATTCCTGCTCGGCGATAAATTTTTCGGCTTCCAGCGCGGCCATGCAACCCATGCCCGCGGCGGTAACGGCCTGGCGGTAGATATCATCCGTGACGTCACCGGCCGCAAAAACGCCGGGAACCGAAGTGGCGGTCGAATCCGGGGCCGTAATGATATAATTGCCGCGTTTCATTTCCAGCTGGTCGGCGAACAGTTCGGTCGACGGCGCATGGCCGATGGCAACGAAGATGCCATCCACCGGCCGGTCGACAACCGCGCCCGTCTTGACGTTCTTGAGCCGGGCAGCTGTCACGGACTTTGGATCCTGATCCCCCAATACCTCTTCGAGAACGGTATCCCAGATCACTTCGATCTTCGGGTTCTTGAACAACCGTTGCTGCAGGATTTTCTCCGCGCGGAAGGAATCTCGCCGGTGGACCACGGTCACGCGGCTGGCGAAATTCGTTAGGAACAGCGCTTCCTCGACGGCGGTGTTGCCGCCGCCGACCACCATCACCTCTTTGCCGCGATAGAAGAAGCCGTCGCATGTCGCACACGCTGACACGCCGTGCCCTTGGAAGGCCGTCTCAGAATCCAATCCTAGCCAGCGCGCCTGTGCGCCTGTGCAGATAATCAGCGTATCGGCGGTATACTTGGCACCGCCGTCACCGGTGAGCTCGATGGGCCGCTTTGACAGGTCAACCGATGTAATGTGATCCATGACAAGTTCGGTGCCGACGTGCTCGGCCTGCGCCTGCATTTGCTCCATCAGCCATGGGCCCTGGATCACCTCGGCAAAGCCCGGGTAGTTTTCGACCTCGGTCGTAATCGTCAATTGGCCGCCGGGCTGAATGCCCTGGATCAGGACGGGGTTCAGCATCGCGCGCGCGGCATAAATCGCGGCCGTGTAGCCGGCAGGTCCGGAACCGAGGATCAGGACGGAAGCGTGTTTGGTCATGGAAAGCGGCCCCAGGCAGTGAGCAGAAAGAGTCGGTCGTAAGGTGGGGTTTAAGCTCTGTCGGGTCAATGGTATTGGACGGGTTGCCCATGCGGTAAGGGGATGCAGGGCCCTGACGATGATGACCAAGGTCATTGTCTCGGCGCGTCAGATTAGCTTTTTGCTGCGGAAACTGAAATGACCGTGGCGCCCGACAATGATGTGATCATGCAACACGATGCCAAGCGGTTTCGCGGCGGCCTGGATCAGGCGCGTCATGTCGATATCCGACCGTGACGGCTTGGTGTCGCCAGAGGGGTGGTTGTGCACAAGCACGAGCGCCGTCGATGACAGCTCGAGCGCGCGCTTCACCACTTCGCGGATGTAGACCGGCGTGTGATCGACGGTGCCCTGGCCCTGCACCTCATCGGCAATCAGCTTGTTCTTCTTGTCGAGGAAAAGGATGCGGAACTGCTCGCGGGTCTCGTAGCTCATCACGGCGTGGCAATAATCGAGCACTTGCTGCCAAGATGACAGGATCGGCTTGTCGAGCACTTCGGTACGCATCAGTTCCAGCGCCGCCGCGCGCACCAGTTTCAGCTCGAATATGACGCTGTCGCCGACCTGTTTGACCTCACGCAGCAGGTGCTCCGGCGCGTGGATCACTTCCGCGAACGAACCAAACCGACCGATCAGTGTTTTCGCCAGGTCCTTGATATCCCGTCGCGGGATGGCTCGAAACAGGACCAACTCGAGTAGTTCATAGTCGTGGACGGCGTCCGGCCCGCCCTTGCTGAAGCGATCGCGCAGACGCTGGCGGTGCCCAGCCTTGCCCGGAATGGCCCGTCCGTCAGATTGTCCACCCGGCGCGACTTCGCTATTCGCCTCAACCTTGTGTGTGCACGACTGTCCCACAACCGATAGATCGCCAAAACCGCCGAGCAGATCACGGTTCGTATCGAAAGATCGCTTGGCTCCGGTTTTGCCGCTCATCCGACAACTCTCGCTACAACTTATCCGACGACGTATGGCGGGCAATCGAAGCCGCCGGGGGAATAGGTAAAGACCTCGCAGCCGTCTTCCGTCACACCGACGGCATGCTCGAACTGTGCGGAAAGCTCGCGGTCGCGCGTCACCGCCGTCCACCCGTCATTCAGCACTTTGACCTGCGCGCGGCCGAGATTGACCATCGGTTCGATCGTAAACAGCATGCCGGGGGTCAGTGGCGCACCTTCACCGGCAATGCCGTAATGGAGGATGTTCGGGCGATCATGAAACACACGCCCGAGCCCGTGGCCGCAAAAATCGCGCACGATGCTACAACGCTGCTCTTCGGCATACTTTTGGATGGCCGCACCGATATGCCCAGTCGTGTGCCCCGGTTTGACCGCCTCGATGCCCAGCCGCAGTGCTTCGTAGGTCACCTTCAGCAGCCGCTCCGCCTTGCGACTGATCTGGCCAACCGGATACATCCGGCTGGTGTCGCCATGCCAGCCATCTACGATCAGTGTAATGTCAATATTGACGATGTCGCCTTCGCGCAGCGGCTTTGGACCGGGAATGCCGTGACAGACGACATGATTGATCGACGTGCACAGCGAGTGCTTGTAGCCGCGATAATTCAGCGTCGCCGGAATGGCGTCATGGTCCATCGCAAATTCGAAAGCCAGTTTGTCGAGTTTATCTGTCGGTACGCCCGGCTGGACGTGCTCAACGAGCATATCCAGTGCCGATGCCGCCAGCTGTCCGGCTTTGTGCATGCCGGCGAAAGCTTCCGGGCCATGCAGCGGGATGTCGTGGTCGAGTGTTTTCGATCTACTGACGTCGAGATTAGACATTTTGGAAACAATTACTCCGACAATGCGGGCCAACAATTCAAGGATATGTGCTCTTCGCGCGTGAACTGCCACCCCGCCTTCAGATTACCTTGCCCGGCCGAGCGCAGCAAACCCGAATGCAACGACGATCGGGTTGATCTGGCAGCAAGCAGTCGAGCGGCCAAAAGAAAGCCCGGCACAAGGCCGGGCGTCAGTGCTTGGACGTTCGCACTTGAACTCCGAACGCCGCTTATTCCGGCTTGGCTTCACCATCCGCCGGTGTTTCGTCACCGCTCGCTTCTTCCGGCTCTTCGGCCGGCACCTCTTCGACCGTCGCTTCCGCCATCAGTCGCTGGGCCTGGCTTGGCCAGTCGTTCTTTTCAATGGTGCCGTCAAGCTTCAGCACGTCATCCAGGTTGGTAATCTCGTCATCCGTCAGTGCCGCGATCTGCTCGAACTTGATGATGTTGAGTTTGTTCAGCATCGTCTCGAGGCCGGCAGAAACGCCTTCGATCTTCTGCAACTCGTCCTTGTCGCCTTTCGGACGACGGAAACCTTTAAAGGCCTGGTTGAGGCGCTTGGCACGAACATCCGTACGCTCGGCAATGCGTGCCGAGCGACCGCGGCGGCCGCGAAGGTAGTAAAGCTTTGCGCGGCGCACTTTGCCGCGGCGGATCACTTCGATGTCGGTGATGAACGGCGAGAATATTGGGAACACGCGCTCGACCCCTTCACCGTATGAGATCTTGCGCACCGTGAAATTCTCATTGAGGCCATTGCCGGCCCGGGCAATCACCACGCCCTCATAGGCCTGGTTACGGGTGTTTCGTCCTTCGACCACCTTTACCATCACGCGGACGGTATCACCGGGCGCGAATTCTGGGATCGCACGCATCGCCGAGATGCGGTTCATCTGCTCTTGTTCGAGCTCCTGGATGATGTTCATCGTCGTTTTCCTTATGACATCACGGCAGAGGAGCCGGCACCGATCATGGCCTGGGAAGGCTGCCGGGGGCTCATGCGTCCCGATTTGGGGAATTCCAAAGGCCGCTGCATAGCCGATCTGGGCCGCTTTGTCGAGAGCGACTTGGTGCGAAACCTCGTCTGAAACGCCTGGTTCAGAGTTTGAGCTTCAAGCCTTCGTGGCTCGCGATGAAACCGAGCTGCTCGTAAAACCTCACGGCATCCGCCCTGGTTTTGTCCGACGTCAGCTGGACGAGGCCGCAATTGCGCTGCCGGCACTCATTTATCGCCCATTCGAGCAACTTTCTTCCGATCCCGTCACCTCGCCCGCCAGCGGCCACCCGGACGCTTTCGATCTGGCCGCGCCACTGTCCAAGCCGCGACAGCCCCGGAATCAACGTGATCTGCAGGCAGCCGACGATGCCGCCGTCGCGATCGCCGACAATTAATAGCTGATTGGGGTCGTGGTTGATCGCGTCGAATGCCGCGGTGTAGGCGGCGTTCAGTGGATCGGAAACGTCTTCGCGCTGGGCGCCGAGCGGGTCGTCCGCTAGCATGGCGATGATCGCTGGCAGGTCATCGCGTCGGGCCCGGCGAATTTCAAACCGCTTGTTGGATCCGATCATGACGATGACTCTCCTGCTGGGCGCAGATCCGGTCGACGCTCTTGCGTCAGTGCTTCGGCCTGCGCGCGGCGCCAGGCCGCGATTCGGGCATGATCACCGGATAGCAGGACATCGGGAATTTCCCGCCCCTCCCACTGACGCGGTCGGGTGTACTGGGGGTATTCGAGCAGCCCGTTCTCAAAACTCTCTTCCAATAGCGATTCCGGTTGACCAAGCGCGCCGTCGAGCAGGCGCACACAGGCATCGATCGTGACCATTGCCGCGAGTTCGCCGCCCGACA
>JBPCVZ010000400.1:0-3577 GCA_051010015.1 Hyphomicrobiaceae bacterium | reverse complement strand
AAGAAGAAGGCCTGGCGCAAGCCCAGCTACTACAAACGAACCTACAAACGCTGGCGGCCAGCCAAGAACTGCTACTGGTAAACAAACCAATCACCCCCGGCAGAACAGTGGAACACTGCCGGGGGCTTCGTTTGCGCACGGCAAAACAAACATGTAGATTATGGCTTCATACGCGGGAGGTCGTTGATACGCGTGTCGGGATCAGGTGTTGCCCAAGGTTTGCCGGTCCGAGGTATTGAAATTCGCGTTTTGGAGCACGGCCAAAGTAGATTGGATCATTCGTTCGAATTTTTGGAAGACGCATGTCGGACACCAATGACTGGGAGGCTTGGCTCGAAGTAGATGGCGGCGAACACCAACCGATCGCTTCCAATTTTTCGATTGGCCGCCTCGACAACAATGACCTGGCCATTTCGGACCCACAGGTTTCCCGCCGTCATGCACTCGTGCAGCAGCAAGATGTTGGCGAGTTCTGGTTGATTGACCTCGGCAGTCGTAACGGCACCTACCGGAACGATGAGCGATTGGCACTGCCGGCGCGTCTGAACGATGGTGACACGATCGCCATTGGCAAGCTGGCAAAGCGCATTGTCTTTCGCCAACGAGACAGTATGTCCACCAGTAAGAAGTCGCTAATCGGCCCTGCCGAGACCAGCGTCAATATCGTGACAGCGCAACGCTGGTTGCTCGTCGTTGATCTCGTTGATTCAACCGCTAAGGCGCAGTCCATGTCAGAGGCGGATTGGGCGGCTGTCAGCGGCAAGTGGATGGTTGATTGTAGTGACGTCGTCAAAGAAAATAGCGGTGCAATCAACAAATACCTGGGAGATGGCTTCCTTGCCTACTGGCGTGATGAATCGAAAGATATTGCTGGCGTCCGTTCCGCGATCACGGGACTCCGAAGACTTCAAAAGCGGCCAAATATTCTCAAGTTCAGGGCGGTGCTCCACTATGGGCAAGTCGCATTGGGTGGCCACGCGGCCCTTGCCGAAGAAAGCCTGACCGGTCTCAACGTCGGGTTTGCATTTCGCCTGGATGGATTGGCGTCAAAGCTCGGCCAGACATTTCTTATGAGCAATGCAGCGCGCACTGCCCTCGGACCGGACCAGCCCGCCATCGATCTTGGAGCGCACGTGCTGCCGAAATCTGGTTACACGGATCCCATTAACGTTTTTACTGTGGCATGAAACTCGGGTCAGCGTATTGAGAATTGAGAAAACCAACTCCTTTGCCAATTGGCTGACAGTTTTCACTCGACACGTCCGTTGTGCCAAGCAATGCGTTCCGCCGAGCCCGCCGCGGACATTGCCCTCAACGCTGTTCGGTCGCCCATGAAGCGCGGTTTGCAGTTTCTCTCGCAATTGAGCGATCTCGATCTGGATTGGCTCCTGTCGGCGGGTTACCCGGAAGAGATTGCAGCCGGGCATCGCTTGATTAAAAAGGGCGATGAGCGCAGCGACTTGATTCTCATCCTGGACGGTGAGGTGAGCGTCCATGATGACGATACAGAGCGTGAGATTGCGGTTCTTGATGAGGGGGAACTGCTTGGTGAAGTGTCATTCATCGATCGCCGCGGCGCCACCGCAAGTGCAACGACAACGAGAGCAACCAGAATCTTTCGACTGTCGAACGAGCGATTGTCGGAAAAGCTGAAGCGCGACCCTGTTTTTGGCGGACGCTTCTACGCAATGGTCGCCGGATTTCTCTCAGGACGGCTGCGCGATGTGCTGACGCAAGCTGAAGCTGAGCAGCCGAACCAGCAGGAACTGGTGAACAACGAAGCAGTCGGAAGCGCCCGCCTGGGTCGCCTGTTGCGACGGCTCAATCCAGATGCTCCCGTATGTATTGCGGGACAGGACCTGACAATAGAAGATGTCGTCAAGGTCGCCCACGACGGCAACAAGGTGGTGGTGAGCACCGACACCGAGCAATGCCTAGAAGCTTCGCGACAAGTTGTTGAACGTTTGGCGACATCGGATCGCCCAATCTATGGACTGAATACCGGTCTTGGCGCTCTCAGCGAAGAGCGTATCGCATCCAACGACTTTGCCGAGTACCAGCGCAAGATCTTGCTCAGCCATGCCGCAGGTTCCCCTCCTGACTTTGCCGACGAGGTCGTGCGTGCGATCATGCTGGCGCGCCTCAATGGTATGGCACGTGGCGGCGCCGGGATCAGCCCGGCCGTGTTCCGCCAACTGATGCAGCTCCTGAACGAGGGTATAATTCCGGTTGTTCCCGGGCGCGGTTCCGTCGGCATGTCGGATCTGGCACCGCTTGCGCACATGTCCTTACCGTTGATCGGGGAGGGTGAGGTTCGCTATCGCGGCCGTCGTATGCCGGCCGGAGAGGCGCTGCAGCTGGCGGGAATGGCGCCGGTCGAACTTGGCGCCAAAGACGGTTTATCGCTCGTCAGCGCGAATTCTGCAGCGGTCGGGCATGGTGTACTTGTCCTGGCGCGATGCATCGAGCTACTCGCGCACGCCGATATCGCGGCGGCATTGAGTATTGAAGCGTTTGGCGCCAACCCATCGCCACTCGATGAAAGACTGCTACCCGTGCGACCGCACCAGGGGCAGGTCATGGCGACCACAAAACTGCGCAGCCTGCTCATGCGCGCGGCATCGGCACCAGGCCGCAGCGTCAGAAACCTGCAGGATCCGATCAGCTTTCGTTGTGTTCCGCAAGTTCATGGCCCGAGCCAGGAAGTCCTGGCGAACGTGCGACGGGTTGTCGAGTTGGAGCTCAACTCGACCGGCGACAACCCGGTCGTGTTACCCGAAGCCGGGGAAATTGTCAGCAACGGCAATTTCCATCCAGCCGGTATCGCGTTGGCTTTTGAAACGCTCGGCCTGTCATTGTCACAGATCTGCAGTCTTTCCACCAATCGGACGCTGCGGTTGAATGACGCGAGCATGACGGACCTGCCTGATCAGCTCATTGCCCAACCAGGGTTGAACACCGGGCTTGGAATCCTTCAGAAAACCGTGACGATGCTGAATGCCCAGGTGCGTTTCCTGGCCGGTCCGGCATCGCTCGATGTCATGGCGGTCGCCGGCTCCATCGAGGATCATTCGACCATGGCCACGTTCGTCGTGGCCAAATGCGAAGAACAGGTTGAGGCGGCCGAGCGTATTGTTGCGATCGAACTATTGACGGCGGCGCAGGCGATTGATCTGCGTGGCCGACCGCAACTCGGCATCGGCACCGACGCCGCATTCGAAATCATTAGGCAGCACGTTGACGTGATGGTCGAGGATCGGTTGGTGTCCGATGACGTCGAGAAGCTTTTCGACCTTGTTCGCGGCGGCATGATCACACGTGCTGTGGGCGCGGCAATTGAAACCGAAGAGCATTCGTTCGCAGAATGATCGCACTTGACGCCAATCTGTCGCCCGGTGCCTTGCCACGGCTTCACATTCGCCAACTGTTCGGCACGTGCGTTGCTAGGCCTTTGTCGGCATCAAATAGGCGGTGATGCTATCGACGACGTCATTTGCGTACGCTTCGTCGAGCGGCGCCCCGGTTCCTGAAAGAAAGCGGAACCAGAACCCGCCGTAGATCATATCGCAGGCGAGGT
>JBPCVZ010000399.1:0-11762 GCA_051010015.1 Hyphomicrobiaceae bacterium | reverse complement strand
TGCTCGAACAGGAATCCCGTGAACAGGCCGCCTACGACGCGGAGCTAGACGACGAAGAGATTGCCACCGAACCGGCGCCGGCACCGGAACAGTCCGATGACAGCGCCACCGCGGAAGCTGCTGATGCGGTCACTGATGCTGATGCGGCCACTGATGAGAACGTGAGCGAAAGTGCACCGAGCGATGCCGGGCATGACTTCGAGGCACACGCTATTGACGTCACCGACCTCATCCCCGATGCAACTGACCCTCCCGACCCGGAGCACACAGAAGCCGGGGCGCCCTCTGTTGCGCTTGATGCCGCGACGTCGCCAGCAGACATCAGACAATCCGACGAGGTTATCGAGCCAACCACGGAAGCTGACGCAGAACCACCGAGTGCAGCGCCGCCGCACGACGCATCGGAGACGCCGGCCGAGGCTGTCACGCATGTCCATATCACGGCTGAACCGGACGACGGCAGTGACGACAATGACACCGATGATGAGGCGGATGATGAGGCGGACGAGGACGATGTCGTCGAAAGCTTGAATGACGATAGCGATGACGACGATGGCATCGAAGCGATCGCAGGTGAAGACGACGCCGACGATGACGACGGCGAAGAAGAGTCAACCGGCACGCCTGCTCGCCGAACTCGACCGCAACGCCCCCGCCGGCGCGCCCGCCACTACAAGATCCAGGAAGTCATCAAACGCCGGCAGATCGTCCTGATCCAAGTCGTCAAGGAGGAGCGTGGCAACAAGGGCGCCGCACTCACCACTTATCTTTCGCTGGCCGGTCGCTACACCGTATTGATGCCGAATACCGCCCGCGGCGGTGGCATCAGTCGCAAAATCACCAACGTCCAGGATCGCAAGCGCCTCAAGGCAATTGCCCAGGAACTCGAAGTGCCGGAAGGCATGGGCCTGATCATCCGCACCGCCGGTGCGGCCCGAACCAAGCAAGAGATTAAACGCGATTTTGAGTATCTCCTGCGGCTGTGGGAGAACGTGCGTAGCCTGACGCTGGAATCAACGGCGCCATCTCTGGTCTACGAAGAAGGCAACCTGATCAAACGATCGATCCGGGATCTCTACACCAAGGAAATCGACGAAGTCGTCGTTGCCGGCGAGCACGCCCATAAGGAAGCCAAGGGCTTCATGCGCATGCTGATGCCGAGCCATGCCAAAAACGTCATCAAGCATGAAGACTCGCAATCGTTATTCGCCAAGTACCGCATTGAACAGCAGCTCAATGCGATGTTCAGTCCCAACGTCCAGCTTAAATCGGGTGGCTATCTGGTCATCAACCAGACCGAAGCGTTGGTCGCAATTGACGTCAACTCCGGCAAATCCACGCGCGAATTTTCCATTGAAGAAACGGCACTCAATACCAATCTCGAAGCCGCCGAGGAACTCGCCCGGCAGCTCAAACTGCGCGACCTCGCCGGGTTGATCGTCGTCGACTTCATCGACATGGAAGAGAAACGGAACAACCGTGCCGTCGAACGGCGCCTCAAAGATTCGTTGCGAGCGGATCGCGCACGTATTCAGGTCGGCCGAATCTCGCATTTCGGCCTACTCGAAATGTCGCGTCAGCGCCTGCGCACTGGCGTACTCGAGGGATCGACCACGCCATGCGACCACTGCCAGGGCAGTGGTATTATCCGGTCGATCGAATCCGTGTCGTTGGCTGTCCTGCGCGGCCTTGAAGATACGCTGGTCGCCGGCAAGATGTCATCGTGCGTGGCAAGCTGTTCAGCCGAGGTCGCACTCTATCTGCTCAACCAGAAACGGGCGTTTATCCAGGAACTCGAGGAGCGCTACGGCGTCGTCATCCATGTGCGCTCGAGCAGCAAGCAACAAGGCGCCAACTTTGCCATCGATCCGCTACAGGATGTCATTGCCGAGCGGCCACGCGCGGCTGTCGCACGAGACGCCGTCAATATAGATACGGGCTTCACCTCGGATCGGGTCGCCGACAACGATGATGAAAAGGACGCATCATCGTCCGATGCCAAACCACGCCGCCGCCGCCGTCGACGAGGACGGCGCGATGAAAACCGCGACAATGAAAACGGACGCGATACCACCACTGAAATCGAAATATCCGACAGCGAAGTCGCTGCAGCCAATGACGACTTGCAGCCGGATGGTGACAGTGACACTGCCGCCGACACGGGTGAAGAACGTCCCCGCCGTTCCCGCCGCCGCGGTCGACGTGGCGGTCGCCGCCACCGCGATCAGCGTGCTGCTGCCGCGGACGACGTTGCCGCACCTGGCGCACAGCAGCCCGATCTGGAGGCGGCAGCTGACGAAACGGACGTGGCTGCCAATAGTGACCTACAAGCCAATGGAACCGAGGCGCAGGAACCGCCTGCCATCGCGTCGGAAACAGAAGCGGGCCAGGACATTGACCAGCCGGAACAACCCGTCGAGCCAGCCGCAGAACCGGACCAGCAACTCGAAATCGACAATCCAGCGGCAAATGAGGTCGTGGCAAAGACCGGCAACGGCACCATGCCAAAGCCGGAGCGCTCAACGGCAGAACGGATGGAGAGTCTGGAACCGCCGACCTCCAGTCCACCGACTGAGGCTGTCGAAGCCGCTCCCGTACACGACGAGCCCGTACCGGCCGAACCCGTGGCAGAGGAACAGATCGAACCGAGTGAGGTGACCGACACCGAACCAGCTGAGGAAGACGATGTGGAGCAGGCGGCCGATACGGTGGATCGCAGTGCCCGCTCGCAACCGGTGGCCAGTGAACCTGTCATCCAGCGCGTCGTGGTGAGCCCGAACGGTCAGCAAAACGGCGATCACGATGATGTTGACGCGGCCGCAACGGTGCCGACCGAAGCCGATGCAAAACCGTCGCGCCGTGGTTGGTGGCAGCGCCAGTTCGGTGGTTGACCGAACGCGCTCTGAAGCGTGATCACATCGCCGTCGCGGTCTCGTCTCTTGCAGTCGCCGCGACGGACACTCACAGCAGAAAACCCGGTCACTAATGCGTGTCGCATAAAATGCTCCCCGCTTTAGTTTCCTTTGGTCTCACGGCTATTCCCTCGCTCCGCTCGGGGCCTCCGCCGGGGCGGCGCGAGGCGCCGGGCCGCGGTCGCGACCTTGATGTTGAATCCGATTGGATGCGACATGGTTTAGGGACCGGCCGCGGCGGCTATGCGCCGAGGCCTCGTTAGTCGCGATCAGCTCTTGGCGGACTTGCCCCAGATTTTCTCAATGCGCTGGTCGCGCCGGCAGCCGAGCCGATAGCGATAATAGTGGCCCGGGTTCTTCTTGTAGAAGTTCTGGTGGTAGGCTTCGGCGGCCGTAAACTCGCTCGCCGGCGTGATCTCGACAGCAATCTTCTTCTTGAAGCGCCCGCTTGTATCGATTGCACGGCGACTCTTCTTTGCAATCGTCGCTTGGTCAGGCGTATGGGTAAAGATCGCCGGCCGATACATGTTGCCCCGATCGCAGAATTGCCCTTTCTTGTCGAATGGATCAACATGTCGCCAGTAGTACTCGACCAGTTCGGAGTACGAAACCTTGCTCGGGTCGTAGGTAATTTGGACCACTTCCGTATGGCCGGTCCCGCCCCGCGTCACCTGCCGATACGTCGGGTTCCGGATGAGACCTCCCATGAAACCGGAAATCGTCTTCAGAACACCCGGCACCTTGTCGAAATCCGACTCAGTGCACCAAAAGCAGCCTGAGCCGAAAGTCGCGATCTCCGTTTTCTTCTCGGCGTGCACCGGCGCCGTCAGCACCATCGCATGAACGGCGCCAACGACAGCAAAGAGCGACAACAGTCGACGGATCTGTAACATCATGAAGCTGGCTTCTTCCCTGTAGGTTCTGCAGCGCGCGGGCGACCCGCGCCGTAACATTCGATCATGCGGTGACAAACTTCAACGAGACACCATTGATGCAATGGCGCTTACCCGTCGGCGGTGGGCCATCATTGAAGATATGCCCGAGATGCCCGCCGCAGCGCCGGCAGTGCACTTCCGTACGCGGGTAGCCGATGAAATAGTCCGTCGTCGTGCCGACAGCATTGTCGATCGCTGCCCAGAAGCTGGGCCAACCGGTGCGGCTATCATATTTGGTCTTGGAACTGTAAAGGGGCAAATCGCAGCCTGCGCAATGATATGTGCCCTCGCGCTTATTGTCGTTCAGCGGATGAGTGAAAGCGCGTTCCGTGCCGTGTTTGCGCAGCACATAGAATTGCTCTTTAGTCAGAGTTTTTCGCCACTCATCATCAGTCTTGGTGATCTCGAACTTTCCCTTGCTGCCCGCCTCGGCCGGCGTCCGCCAGAAGTGCCACCCGGCAACAGCCGCTGCAGCCCCGCCAATTAGCAGATTTCGACGATTCATCATGAGGTTGGTTCTCCGTCGCGAATTGAAAGAATCTGAGAAAATCATCTCCGGAACATAGCTATTTGTCGAATAAATTTGCCTCACACTCACGTGTTTTCGGCACATTCAATGCACCAGACTCAGGGTACCACGGGGATCTTCTTGTCCAGTTTGATGTCATGCGGGCTGAGGGCACACCGATACGCCAGTGCCTCCACACCCGCTGACCGTGCCTCATCGAACGCTACGCCGTAGTCCGGGTCGATATCACGGGCAAGCGTCAGGCGTGTCGCATCGGCCCGCTGCACCAGGTAAACCATCACGGCCCGGTGCCCTTCGGCGACCATGTCGGACAGTTCGACCAGATGCTTGGCACCACGCGAAGTCACAGAATCAGGGAATTCCGCGAGGCCGGCCTTACGTAGGAAATGGACGTTCTTGATTTCGACATAGCAGCAGCCCTTTTTCGGGTCTTCCAGCAAAAGGTCGATCCGGCTGTTCTTGCCGTACTTCACCTCGCGACGCAGCTCCTTGTAGCCTTTCAGCGCAGCGATCCTGCCAGCTTCGATCGCATCCGCGACGATCTTGTTGGGATGGCCAGTATTGATGCCGACGATCGTCGGCCCCTTGCCGCCATCATGTTCAACCATTTCCCAGGTATGACGGTACTTGCGCGTCGTGCTATCGCTTTCCGACAACCACACCGTCGACCCCGGACTGACAAGCCCCTTCATGGAACCCGTGTTGGCGCATGACGCTGTTATCGTTTCACCGGAATCGAGCACAACATCTGCGAGGAAGCGCTTATATCGCTTAACAAGTCGCCCTCGGATCAACGGCTTTGCAAACTGCATTGTTCAGACTCACTGACGTATTTTGCGCGGAAGGAAGTCTCGGCGGCGCACAAATTGATATCCCCGGGCCGGGTGGCGATGCCCATCAAACCTGATACAACGCCGGAAGAACAGACGTCCAAACAAAGCCGCTGGGGAGAACCGGACCGATGAGCGAGCGTGATAAAAACGCAGGGTCAGCGATCGACGTTGTAACTGCGGCCATTATCGTCATTGGCGATGAAATCCTCTCTGGACGGACTAAGGACAAGAACATCGGCTACATCGCCGAGCATTGCACCAACATCGGCATCCAGCTACAGGAAGTCCGCATCGTGCCGGACGATGAAGACGTGATTGTCGATGCGATCAACACCCTGCGTGCCAGGTATAGCTATGTCTTCACCACGGGCGGCATCGGCCCAACCCATGACGACATCACCGCGGACAGCGTCGCCAAGGCATTCGGCGTCGGCATAGACGTCGATCAGCGCGCGCTCGATCTGATGATGCCAGCGTTCAAGAAGCGCGGCGTCGAGCTAACCCCGGCACGCCTGCGCATGGCCCGCATCCCCGACGGTGCTGTTCTCGTTGAGAACTCGATATCGACGGCCCCGGGCTTCATGCTCGAGAATGTCATAACGATGGCCGGCATACCCAATATAATGCAGGTCATGCTCGATGCAGTGACACCGCGCCTGCGCAAGGGTCGTATGATGCATTCGCATTCAATCGATGTCGATCAGCCCGAAGGGGGCATAGCCGACTTGTTGAAGGCGCATCAGGCGATCTACCCGGATGTCCCGATGGGGAGCTATCCGACAATCCGGAACGGTCGTCCCTGCACGCAGCTCGTGCTGCGGTCGATCGACGCCCCCCGCCTCGAAGAGGCGTACAACGAACTTTTAATTAAACTAAAAAATCAATAAGTTAGATACTAGTGCTCATATTGCGTCTGCGGTCGCTTGACGCAGGCCGGTTAACCATTGTCACCAAATTTCATCGCCCTATCAGCCTCCAGCGTCGTTAACGCATCCCGTTAACGACGCTGGAGGCTGATCACGCGCGAGCCTGCGCGTGTTTCGACGTCATACAAGACCGAGGGGCTCACATGTCAAAATCACTGACGGTTTCGCGTGGATTGCGAACCGGCATCGCGTTGCTTGGAACAACTTTAGCTACACTGGTCGCGGTTCCCGTGGTGACCAGCCCTGGTGCCACGGCAAAGACGCCAGGCAAAACCTACTGCTTCAATCGTGTGTGTCACCGCGTATTGACGCTGCGCGAGACCCGGCGCTTTGTCGGCAAACGCAAATCGCTGGTCGCGTCCTACTACAGGCATTGCAAGGTCGATCGCTACAACCCATGCGGGCTGACATCATCGGGTGCCAAGTTCCGGCCTTCACGTGCCGACAATGCCGCAAGCCCCATCTACCCGAACGGAACAAAGCTACTGGTTTGGAACCCGTCAAACAAGCGTGCTGCCATCATCCGCATTGATAATGCGGGTCCCTACTGGCGCAACCGTACGCTCGATCTGTCGCGCGCGGCGGCAGACAAACTCGGCTTCCGTCACCGCGGCGTCGCCCGGCTCGTGGTGCAGGTCATCAGCGCCCCGACACGACGCCAGGCGACTTATCGCCGTTATCGCAAATATGCACCGGTGAAAGGCTATCTTGGGCGCTTCAAATCGATCGCCAGCGCGGCCCGCGCCACAAACAGCCCGGCAGTAAGCCCGTCAACGCCCACAATCAAGGCCAAGACGATCAAACTTGCGAACCTTGTCCTGCCAGTCAAAAACATCCACCGTGCTGAAAGACGCATTTGGCTCGCGCGCTTGGTGGAGACTGGCCCGATTTCGGTTGCCCTCAACGTCCGACCCAAGATTCGCCTGCCCATTCGAACGGTTCGCCGTCAACTCGCTGGCTTGTCAAAATCCGTTCGGCCCAAACGCCGCAAGATCGCGGCACTGGCGATCAAACCGTCACGCAAGCTCCAGCGGAACAGAAAGAAGACGCGCCAACTGCCAAAATCTCGCAAGAAAGCAACCACGTCTGGAAATCGGAAAGGCCGTCCGGCGACCAAGACGCGCAAGAACAACAAAACCGTGACACCGGTCAAGATACAAGCCGCGAAGGCACCGACGAACGTCAAAGAAACTCCGTCCACATCGCTCAACACGGCGGCCACCTCACCAGCGGCAAAGCCCCAGGCAACACAACCGGTTGCACCGCCGCGTTCCAAGATGGTCTGGCGACGCGGAATCTTGGGAATCAGCAAGAACGGCGCATAGCGCACAGAAGATCATCCAGAGTACCCGGAAGTCGTTGCTGCTGCCAGCCACAGGTGCCACCTGCCACCAAAGCGCGCTTTGTGGCAGGTGGCAGCTTGCTTCCAAGCGCCATCCTTTGGCGCGTCAGTTCACCAATTCACCGCCATCGTGAATGTGGTCTTCGGGTTCTGACAAATCCGGAAACAGATCGAAATGCAGCTCAATGGTATTGAGAAACGTTTCAACGAGTTCGATCAGCGGGCCCATTTCAATGCTGCCCGCCAATTTAAACGCTTCGGTCCCCTTGAGAGACTGGTTTGGCCCGATGCCACCGGCTTCCTCATCAACCATGCCGCGCGCACGAAGATAACCGATCGGATCACCCCCGGTTGTAAACGCATTGCCGGTCTTGTCGACCATGCGCTGCACCGCCTCGTCAAGTGCGGCCGTACCACCGACAAACAATCCACCAAGCGTCGCGAAGCGGTTGTCGCGCCGGACCAGCTCACGGGTCAGGTCGCGCGCACGCAAAACGCGCATGATCGCCGCCATTTCATGGCCTTTGAGTTCCTCAACGTAGCGCGCAAGCGACACCTGCGGCGGCGCACCGACACGTTGTGGATTGCCGGGAATCAGTGACGGACGGCATGCTTGCAGGTCTTCGATCGCCGCAAGGATCATATCGAGATGTTCGGCAAGCAGAAAAACAGGATGGTTGGATGGTGCCGGCTGGGCGGTCATCGCGTACTCCAATTCGAGTGAGCAACGGACAACGCAACAACTGACAAGTACGAGGCATCGCACAAACAACACGACACCAATTTCGGATAAGAACCGATTCGACCAATGAACTCAATTCGGCTGAGGCCTGCGAACCGGTTCATCCGGGTCTGCCCCGCCGAGCAGCAAGGCATCGCCGAACGGATAGACGTCATGTCCGGTGCAGGGCCACCAGATCATGCGGGCAACAACGCGGCCATCCCAAACAAGCTCCGGGCGACGAAGCTCGTATGCGGCATGATCCTGACCACCAATCAATGCCTGTCGCGGCCGCAATGATCCAGGTTCAACGGGCAGTCGAGTGGCATGGCTGGCAGCCGGGTCGTCCCAGATCGGAATTGAAATGACCTCATCCGATGCTCTTGGCGCGACCGTTTCGTAGTTTAGCCCGACCAGCATCCGTGCCGCCTGCTCGTCTTCCGCTTCAACGACGAACGGGCCACATTCCGTCGTCGCTTCAAGTTGGCGTTTCGTGGCCGTATCCGCAACGATCAATTCGAAGTAGAACATCGCAACGCCCCCGCATTGGCGATCCGCACCACTAACTTGCGGTGCGGATCTATCGTTTCGATCAACTACAGCCGCTGGTGCCGCCGCACGTATCACACTTGAGGCAGGTGCCGTTGCGCACCAGCGTGAAGTTCCCGCATTCACCGCACGACTCGCCCTCGTAACCCTTGATGCGCGCTTCCGCGATCTGGGCATGTGCCGGCGAAGGTTTCAGCGCCAGGTTGCCGTCTGTCATCACGGCTTCTGCCGTCATGGCAATCGAGGCTTCTGTGCCGCTGTGAGAGGTCGGCTCACCGCTCGAAAATGCCGCGGCGACATTGACCTGCATCGCGCCCACCGCATCGACCGCGGGGCCATCGACGCCTGCCGGCGCATCGCCCCCGATACGCGCCACCAAGGCACCGCGTGTAAAACCGTGGCTCACGACATGCGGTGTCATGACCGGCATTTCGTCCTGTGCCAGCCCCATCGAGGTCGAGGACGTTTCACCCGGATCAACATGCGCCAGATCGTTGCGGCTAAGGTACGACACAGCCAGCTCGCGGAAGATGTAGTCGAGCACACTGGTCGCGTTCTTGATCGTATCGTTGCCTTGCACGAGACCGGCTGGCTCGAACCGTGTGAACGTGAACGCATCGACGTATTCTTCGAGCGGCACGCCGTACTGCAGGCCGAGTGAGATCGCGATCGCGAAATTGTTCATCAACGAGCGGAAGGCCGCGCCTTCCTTGTGCATGTCGATGAAAATCTCGCCAATCCGCCCGTCTTCGTATTCACCGGTCGTCAGATACACCTTGTGGCCGCCGACAACGGCCTTCTGCGTGTAGCCCTTGCGCCGACCGGGCATTTTCTCTCGGCTGCGCTCGATCAGCTTTTCGACGATGCGCTCTGCCGTAACAGCAGCACGCGCAGCCGCCGGTTGGCTCGCGACAACCTGCTCGATCAGCTCCTCGGCGTCGTCGTCGACCTCGTCGGCCAGCAATTGTGAATTGAGCGGCTGCGAGAGTTTCGAGCCATCACGATACAAGGCGTTCGCCTTCAGCGCCTTGCTCCATGAGCGCATGTAGGCGTCTTTACAGTCTTCGACGGTGGCACCGTTCGGCATG
Organism: Hyphomicrobiaceae bacterium; assembly: GCA_051010015.1. Classification (GTDB taxonomy): domain Bacteria; phylum Pseudomonadota; class Alphaproteobacteria; order Rhizobiales; family Hyphomicrobiaceae; genus CAJQQK01. Next base: position 1,927 of record JBPCVZ010000399.1, on the reverse strand, counting down.
TTGATCGTCTTCGAGATAGCACCTGAGATGAACGGCTGACTTGCCGCCATCATGTCGATGTGACTGTTGACCGACAGGTAACGCTTGCCCTTGCGCCCGCACGGATTGGCACAGTCAAACACGGCAAGGTGCTCGTCGCGCATATGCGGTGCGCCCTCGAGCGTCATGGCGCCGCAGACATGCTCGTTAGCCGCGTCGATCTCGTCCTTCGAGAAGCCCATGAATGCGAGCAGGTCAAGGTCGGGATTGTCGAGCTGATCCGCGGGCACCTTCAGGACGTCGGTGAGGAACGCATCACCGAGGCTCCAGCGATTAAAGACGAACTTGATGTCGAAGGCGGTGGCAAGGGTGCCCTCCAACGTCTCGAGCATCTCGTCGGTGAAGCCTTTGCCTTTCAGTGTCGTGTGATTGATGCCGGGCGCCTGGCGCAGCGAGCCGTGGCCAACGGCGTAGGCTTCCATCTCGGCGAGTTCGGCCTCCGAGTACCCGAGCCGCCTGAGCGCCGCGGGCACCACGCGATTGATGATCTTGAAATAGCCACCGCCGGCGAGCTTTTTGAATTTCACCAATGCGAAATCCGGCTCCACGCCCGTGGTATCGCAATCCATCACCAAACCGATCGTACCGGTCGGCGCGATTACCGTTGCCTGTGCGTTGCGATATCCAAAAGCCTGACCCAGCTCGATGGCTCTATCCCAGACGCGGGTTGCCGCCGAGACGAGACGCAGATCGGGGCAGTTGGCGTGGTCGAGTGGTACCGGCTGAGTCGACAGCTCTTCATAACCTGTGGTCTCCGCGTAGGCCGCACGCCGATGATTGCGGATCACCCGCAGCATATCACTGGCATTCTCGCGATACCCTGGGAACGCACCGAGTTCTTTCGCCATCTCGGCCGATGTTGCATAGGCCGTGCCGGTCATGATCGCACTGATCGCACCGCAAATTGCACGCCCCTCATCCGAGTCGTAGGACAGCCCAGCCGACATCAACAGGCCGCCGATATTGGCAAAGCCGAGACCCAGCGTGCGATAGCGGTACGAGAGCTCGGCGATTTGCTTGCTCGGGAACTGCGCCATGAGCACCGAGATCTCGAGGACGACCGTCCACAGCCGGCAGGCATGCTCGAATTTCTCGACGTCGAAGGAACCGTCTTCGCGTTGGAACTGCATCAGGTTGAGCGATGCCAGATTGCAGGCGGTGTCGTCGAGGAACATGTACTCCGAGCATGGGTTCGATGCACGGATCGGGCCGCTCGAAGCGCAGGTGTGCCAGTCGTTGATGGTCGTGTGGAATTGTATGCCCGGGTCAGCAGAGGCCCACGCGGCATAACCAACCTGTTCCCACAGGTCCTTGGCACTGATCACCTTCGTCGTCTCGCCGGTGGTGCGTGATGACAGCTCCCACGGCTGGTCCTGCTCGACGGCTTTGAGGAAGTTGTCCGTAACACGCACGGAGTTGTTCGAGTTCTGGCCGGCGACCGTCAGGTAGGCCTCGGAATCCCAATCCGTGTCGTAGGTATCGAATTCAATCTCTTTGAAACCCTGACGGGCAAACTGGATAATTCGCTGGACGTAGTTGTCCGGCACGTGGTCCCGGCGCGCCGCCTTGATCGCTTTCTTCAGAGCAGGGTTCTTCTTCGGATCGAAGCAGGCATCGCCATCGGCCTCGCAATTGACGCACGCGCTCATCACCGCCTTAAGGCGCTTCTGGCAGATGATGGACCCAGTAACCAGCGCCGCAACCTTCTGCTCTTCCTTCACCTTCCAGTCGATATATTCCTCGATATCGGGATGGTCGACGTCGACGACAACCATCTTGGCCGCACGTCTCGTCGTACCGCCGGACTTGATGGCACCGGCCGCGCGGTCGCCGATTTTTAGGAAGCTCATCAGGCCTGACGACTTGCCACCGCCGGAAAGTCGCTCGT
>JBPCVZ010000398.1:0-3481 GCA_051010015.1 Hyphomicrobiaceae bacterium | reverse complement strand
TGCAAGCAAATGCCTACTGGTATAAAAATGGTTGAAACCTGCTAAGGGACTCGAACCCAGGACGAGGCAGGTGGATAAACCGCGATAAACGATGGCAGGCTTGCACCAGCTCACGAACAAGCAAGTCGAGAACGCCAAGGCCGGCATGCACGCCGACGGCGGTGGCCTTTACCGCCAAGTTGACCGTCGCGGCAAGCGCTGGGTCTTGCGATTGACGATCGCCGGCAAGCGGACGATGCGCGGCCACGGAAGTTACAGCAAAGCCGATGGCGTCACGCTCGCCGAAGCACGGGTCAAAGCTGCACACATGCGCAAGGCGGGCCGCGGTGGCGTCGACGTGCGCGCCAGCAATCTCGACGCTACTGATGACACCGAAGTCGACGAAGCCCTTATCGATGGTCGCAGGACAGTCGCGCAGACCTTCGAGGAGATGTTTGCCACACGTCTCAAGCAGCTCAGCAACGGCAAGCACGTCGCGCAATGGACGACGACGTTGGCAGACCATGCATTCCCCGTGCTTGGCAATCGCCCGGCTGCCGACATCACGCTGAAGGATGTCGAGAAGGCGCTGAAGCCCATCTGGCGATCGAAGGCGGAGACCGCGCGCCGTGTTCTGCAGCGCATCGAAGCGACGATGCAATATGCCATCGCCGCCGAGTACCGCGAGAAGGCGTCTCCAACCGAACCGACCCGCCTCCTCCTTGGCAAACAAAAGGATCGCGTCAAGCACCACCCTGCCCTACCGCTCGATGACGTGCCAGTGTTTCCTCAGAACCACCGATCGGGTCTGGCCGATGTCGCGACTGGCGTTTGAGTTGCTCATACTTTGCGCATCGCGCTCCAAAGAAGTGCGCGAGGCTGTTTGGGATGAGATCGACTTCGATGCTGCAGTATGAACCATCCCGGCAGACCGCATGAAGGCGAAACGCGAACACCGTGTGCCGCTGGCGCCTCGGGCCATCGAGATCCTTCCGTCAGCCAAAGGCTTGAAGCTGCACGAGACGCTTATTTTTCCTGGCCCCCGCATGCAGGTGATCAGCGACAGCACGTTTTCGAAGTATATGAAGGACCACGAACTGCCCGGCACGCCGCATGGTTTCCGCTCGACATTCAAGGTGTGGGCAAGCGAGTCCGGTTGGCGCGATGAAGTCAGCGAGGCAGCCCTGGCGCATGTCGACAAGGACAAGGTGCGAGCAGCCTACCGGCGAACCGATTATCTCGATGAACGCCGCGACATGATGCAAGCCTGGGCCGAGGCGATCAGCCCGGCTTAGACCCGCATAGATATTGCTACATATCGATCGGTTGGTCCGGGACTTTCCGCGGAATAATGATGGTGCCGTGTTCGAAGTGGGGGTCGATTTCATCATCGATCGGCGCCTGCGTGTTGTCGTTCGTCGACTGTGGGAGCGCTCGCCAAATTTCCTGAAGGCCGAAGCCGGGGCAGATCACGGCGAGCAGGCCGAACGTCATCAGGAAATGCGTCTTGATGTTCAGGATCGGATACCAATCGGGCCATAATTCCGAACGCGGCGGCGACGATGGCGTAGGCACCATCAGGAGCATGCCGACAAAGAAGCCGCGGACAATGCCCATGTTCAGGCAGCCGGTTATCGCAGCCCGCTTGATGCGCTGGTTGGTGTTAGACATGAGATTCTTCTTTGCCGGTGACCTGCCGCTGTCCATACGGCGATGCAACGGTGGATAGTGGCGTCTCCACAGGGGCAGACTGAGCGCGCACGCCGCGCGGCAGTCAGGGCAATGAAGAGCGTCACCGCGACGAACCAGGCAACCCCGCACCGCGTGGCGATCAGATAGATTTCGATAAACTGCGGTTCGACATTTAGCGGCAGATGAAGCAGGTCGTGTCGGCACATCGTAAGGCCGACCCATGCGCGAATGCGCAAAAAACCGACCACAATGAAGTCCGAGGCCGCCAACGGGTTTTCTGTGAACATGGGGTCCGACTAGAGAAAGCACCTCAAGTAGCGAAAAGCGATAATGGCCGCTTCTAAGGGCGTGCAGACGACCTATCGTTGCTGCAGGTACGACAGGTTTTGACCCCGAACGGAACACTTCAGTTCCAGGATATCAAGTTCAGACTTGAGGGGGTTCCGCATTCATGTAATGCAAGCGACTTTTGCGGCCCTATGGCAGGAAACCCGCTCCCATGCAGCCACCAAGATTGTTAAGCACGAGCCGTTTGGTTCTCCGAAAACCGGACTTTAGGGATGCGGAAGGACTGTTCAACGCGTACACATCCGATCCAGAGGTTCCGTATTTTACGTCGTGGGTAGTGCACACCACGATAGCTGAGACGGAGACTTTTGTTCGGCGCTGCATCGAGAATTGGGACGAGAAAACCAGCTTTGAGTACATAATCGAGCGGAAAGATGATCCAGGCAACCCAATCGGAGCGATTGGCATGTATCCTCAAGGACATTCCGTGAATTTTGGTTATGTCCTAGCCAAACGCTTCTGGAACCGAGGGATGACTTCCGAGGCCCTTAGCAAACTCATAGATTGGTCTCTCAGACAGACAAGTGTTTTCCGGGCACAGGCGTTTTGCGATTTTGATAATGTCGCTTCGGCGCGTGTCATGGAGAAATCAGGTATGACCTTTGAAGGGGTTCTCAAGAGATACTTTGTGCACCCAAACATTTCAGACGAACCCCGTGACGTTCGGATGTATGCGAAGGTTGTGCCTTCGTAGTCTACGACTGCTCTTGATGCTGTGGACGACGCACGCACTTCACGGGCGGCCAGTCAGCTGGCCAGCGTAGGGTGATCGTTTAACGCGAATCATTCGAGAGGGCGTCCACATGCAGATTCAAACCATCGGTATCGATCTCGCCAAGAATGTCTTCCAGGTTCATGGCATCGATGAGAACGACGAGGTTGTCGTGGTCAAGCAATTGCGCCGCAACCAGGTGATCCCGTTCTTTGAAAAGATGGAGCCATGCCTCGTCGGCATGGAGGCGTGCGCGACTGGCCATCATTGGGCGCGCGAACTGATCAAGCTCGGTCATGACGTTCGGCTAATCCCGCCGGTTTATGTGAAGGCCTACGTCAAACGCAGCAAGAACGATGCGGCGGATGCCGCGGCGATCTGTGAAGCCGTCACCCGACCGTCGATGCGGTTTGTGCCCGTGAAGACAGAAGAACAGCAAGCTGCACTTGCGGTGCATCGTGCGCGCGATCTGTTGATGCGCCAGCGCACGCAACTGATCAATGCACTCCGAGCGCATATGGCAGAGATGGGCATCATCGCAGAGACAGGTCGTGAAGGCGGTGCGAAGCTCGTTGAGATCGTCGCGGATGCACGCTCGACCGGGGCGCTGCCGCCTGAGATGATTGACGCGCTGTCTGCTCTCATCGATCAGATCTTCTCGCTGCAACAACAGATCGACGAACTAAATCGATGCATCAAACAGCAGCATCGCGCCAGCGACGTTGCCAAGCGCCTGGAAGGCATTCCCGG
>JBPCVZ010000397.1:0-39189 GCA_051010015.1 Hyphomicrobiaceae bacterium | reverse complement strand
GTTCTTGACCGGCCACTGAGCGATGCGGACCGTATGATCAAGAACGTCGAGGACCGGATCCTCGGTCTCGCCATTCTGCTCATGGCGGCGCCGGTCATGGCGCTTGTCGCCCTCGCGGTGCGCCTCGAAAGCAAAGGCCCGATCCTGTTCCGCCAGAAGCGACTCGGCTTCAACAACGAACTCATCGAAGTCTTCAAGTTCCGCTCGATGTACACCGACATGTCGGATGCGGCGGCGGCACAACTCGTCACCAAGGACGACCCGCGCGTCACCCGTGTCGGGCGCATCATCCGCAAGGCCAGCCTTGATGAACTGCCGCAGCTGTTCAACGTGCTGCGCGGTGAGATGTCGATCGTCGGCCCGCGCCCGCATGCAATGCAGGCCAAGGCCGGCGACGATCTCTACCACGACGCCGTGCGCAGCTACTTCGCGCGCCACAAGATGAAACCCGGCATTACCGGCTGGGCGCAGGTCAACGGCTGGCGCGGCGAAACCGATACGCTGGAAAAAATCGAACAGCGCGTTGCCCACGACATGCACTACATCAACAACTGGTCGGTTCTGCTCGACCTTTACATCGTTGCCCTGACACCGTTCTCGCTGATCGGTGGCAAGAACGCCTACTAAGGCGAGAGTCTTTTCGACGCCTGATACCCGCAAACCGACTGGAAGGTTTTGAACGGCCACAATGGCAACCGCTGCCCTCCATACCCTGAAGATTTCACGAGGCGCCGTGCTGTCGGGGCTGCTCGCTGTTGCGATCCTATCCAGTTCGATCGTGTTTAGCGAGCCGGCACCGGTCGACGCACTACTCGCCGGATTCATCGTGGCGATGTGTGTTCTAGGAGGTGGCCGGCTTGGCCGGGTGACCCTGCTCAACCTGGTGCTCTGGACCGCCATCGTGGCGTTTTCGTTCGTCGCGACGACCCTGTCGCCCGACTTCGGCGAAGCCTTCAAGCATCAGGCGGTGACGCTCTTTCTCGTGCTTTCCGCCGCCGCCATCGCCGCATTCATCGCACAGAATCCAGAGCCGCGCGCCCGCCTCGTGCTGAACTGTTATGTTGCGGCCATCATCCTGGCCTGCCTGCTCGGTTATCTCGGTTACTTCAAGGTCGTGCCCGGTGCCTATGAACTTTTCACCAACTACGGGCGCGCGCGTGGTGGCTTCAAAGACCCGAACGTGTTCGGTGCCGCCCTTTGCCCGGCAATCATCTATCTCGTCTGGTTGATCCTGCGCCGGCCATCGCGGCAATCCATGGTACCGGCCCTGCTCTGTCTGTTCATGATGCCGGCGCTGCTGATCAGTTTTTCGCGCGGCGCCTGGGTATCGCTGGCGGTCTCGTTGCTCGTGCTCGGCTTTATCGCGCTGACGCGTACCCGTCGCCAATCGGATCATATCCGCATGGCAATCTATGGCCTTGCCGGCCTGTTGGTGCTTTCGCTGACCTTCGTGGCGGTGCTGCAGATCCCGCAGGTGAGCGAGTTGATGCAGCAGCGCGCCAGTCTCATGCAGGGCTACGACGTCGGTCCTGAAGGCCGCTTCGGCGGCCAGCAGAAGGCCATCCGGCTCATTATGGAAAACCCGCTCGGCATCGGCACGCATACGTTCCGCTCGGTGCACCATCACGAGGAGGTGCACAACGTCTATCTGACCATGTTCCATTACGGCGGCTGGCTGAGCGGCCTGCTGTTTGTCGCGGGCCTATTGATCACATTCGCTGTTGGTCTCGGTGGTTCGTTGCGGATTGGTGCATTGCAGAGCGGGTTCGCTGTGGCGACCGCGGCGCTTGCCGGATTGATCGTCGAGGGTCTGGTCATCGACTTCGACCATTGGCGTCACGTCTTCATCATCCTCGCCTTGATCTGGGGCCTCAGTGATGCGCGCCCGGAAAAGTCGAACGCGCCTTCACATCGCCGTCGCTTCGACCCATCGTCGTTTACTGTGCGACGGCGAGAAAAGCGACACGCCTTGATCACAAGCTGATCCTGGCGCATCCGGGCTGGACCGCCTTGAAGTATGATACAGTTTTCGGCAGTGCAGATGTCAGCGAGACCGACCATGAACGAAACTTTCAATCCATCAGATCACGATCTCTTCGAAACCCATTACTTTGAAGACTTCAATATCGGCGACACTTTCCCGATTCCGTCACGGACGATGACCGAGGCCAATTTCCAGGTGTTCCAGGCCGCCAGCGGCGACAACCACCCGATCCATTACGACCGCGAATACTGTAAACGCCACGGCCACCGTGATCTGCTCGCCCACGGTTTCCAGGTTGCGATCCAGACCTGCCCCGGCGCCGGCCAGCTGCCGCATATGACCGGCGATGCCATGGTTGCCTTCATCGAGCAGTCGTCACGATTTTTGGCGCCTGTTTATGCTGGTGACACGCTTTATCCGCGTCTGACGATCAGCGATCTTCGCCCGCAGCGTTCCACCGGCGTCATGGTGTTGCGCTCGACCGTGCATAACCAGGACGGCGAGCTTGTCATGGAAGGAGAGCAGAAACTCCTCGTGCGCAAACGTAACCCCGAACCGAAGACCTGAGAGTTTGTGCATGCGCATTCTGGTGGCAGGCTGGCACGGTCAAATCTCGGTGGCGCTCTCCGAGGCGGCGACGCGGCGTGATGACGTCGAAGCCTACGCCGTCGGTCGCCCGGCCCTAGAACTCACCGACCGGCCGGCAATCGGGCGCACACTGTTCGGCATCGCGCCCGACGTGATCATCAACACCGCCGCTTACACCGACGTCGAGGGCGCCGAGCGTGAACCGCACATCGCGCAGCGCCGCAATACGGAAGGTGCCGCGGCGCTCGCCAGCCAGGCCGCCCGACTCGGCGTGCCGATCATTCATCTCTCGACCGTATATGTCTTCGACGGTGCGAAGTCCTCGGCCTACGTTGAAGATGATCCTGCGCATCCAATCAACGCCTATGGCCGTTCGAAGCGCGCCGGCGAGGAGGCCGTCGCGGGTCTCAATCCGCGGCACGTCATCTTGCGCACCGGCTGGGTCTACAGCCCGTTCGGGCGCAACTTCGTCAGCATGATCCTCGACCGCGCCGGGTGCACACAGGAGCTTGAAGTTGACAACGTACAGTGTGGCTCACCGACCTACGCGCCACACCTCGCGAACGCGATTCTCGATATTGCCGCGCGTGTCGCCGCCGTGCCGGCCGGTGACACGACACCTGGCCTGTGGGGCACCTATCATGTTGCCGATGCCGGCACGGCGCGATGGTGCGACCTCGCTCGTGCGGCGTGCACGGCAACGGCTGCGCAGGGTGGTGCAACGGCGCAAGTGACGGAAGCGGCGAGCCCGTCGGCGAATCTCGCGCCGCGGCCACAGAACGCCACGCTTGACTGCACGAAGCTGCACGAGTCCTTCGGCATCAAATTGCCCGCGTGGCAAGAGGCGGTGAAGGACTGCGTTGGACGGATCGCCAGTTAACCCGGCCGTTTGACCTTCGCGAGCAGTTGCCGGGCACGATCCGCTACCGGTTTGTCGATCATCTTGCCGTCCAGGCTGACCGCGCCAAGTCCCTTGGCCTCGGATTCCTCGAGCACGTCGATCACGCGCTGGGCATGCTCGATTTCTTCCGGGCTCGGGCTGAATCCGTCGTTGAGCAGGTCGACGACCGACGGGTGAATACAACTCGCGCCGTCGAAGCCGTGCCGACGTGCCTCGGCAACAAGCTCCGCGATTGCCGCGCGATCGGTATAGTCGGCTACCGTTCCATACATGCCGAAAGAATACCGCCCGGCGCCCTTTGCCGCCAGATGCACCATCTGCTTGGGCATGCGCAGCACCTCCGGCGTCGGCTCCGAGCCGAGCACCGTTGAGACGTCCTCGCTGCCCGTAACGGCGGCGATCACCCGTTCCGATGCCGTAATGATGTCATGCGCATGGAGCACTGCTGTCGGGTCTTCCAGCATTGCGATCAGTTTCACCTCGTGCGGCGTGCCGAACTCCGCTTCCGCGTCCTTGATCGCCTCAACGATCAGGCGCACGTGTCCGACGCTTTCCGACTTGGCCAGCAGGATGACCTCCGCACCCGCCGCGACCGCCGCCTCGACATCGGGAATACATAGCCGGATCGGTCGGTTGACGCGTACCAGTATCCCCGCCCCGTTGCGCCGGCACTGTGGTACCGCCGCCTTGAGGGCCGCACGTGCGTTCGCCTTTTCGCTCAACGGAATGCTGTCCTCAAGATCGAGGATGATCCCGTCGGCGCCGCGGTCGGCGGCCTTGGCAACGAACCGCTCGTTGTTGGCTGGTACGTAGAGGAGCGATCGATACATGCGGTCATCCAATCACTTTGTCGCTGCGCATCTGCGCGATCGTCTCGGCATCGTAGCCCACTTCGGCCAGGATCTCGTTCGTGTGCTGGCCGAGTTCCGGTGCCGGTATGCGGAATGCACCAGGTGTTTCGGACAGTCGTGGCGAGATATTGTGCATTGGCACCGTACCAAGGTCCGCGTCGTCTGCGTCGACGATGATTTCGCGCTCGATGAAATGCGCATCTTCGAACGCTTCATCGATGTTGTAGACCGGCCCGACCGTAACCGCGGCTTCGCGCATGATGGCCAGCGCCTCGTCCCGCGTCTTGGTCTTGAACCAGGCGCCAACCGCCTCATCAACCTGGTCGCGGTGCTTGATGCGGTCATTGTTCAGGCGGAATCGCGGGTCGTTCTTCATGTCGGAACGCCCGATCGCGTCGAACAGGCGCATCGCCATCGGCTGCATCGACCCGGACAGCGCCACGTACTTGCCGTCGCTGCACTGATAGACGTTGCGCGGCGACGAGGTATTCGACGCACTGCCGCAACGCGCTTTGACGTCACCCGTTTCGCGATAGATCGCAGCCTCCGGGCCAAGCACACCGAAGATCGGTTCGATAAGGGAGAGGTCGATGACCTGGCCGCGGGATTTTCCGCGATCGCGCGATCGCAGCGCCATCATCACCGCCATCGAGCCTTGCAGGCCTGCAATCATATCGGCAAGGGCCAGCGGTGGCAGCACCGGCTCGCGGTCCGGAAACCCGGTGCGCGCGGCAAACCCGCTCATCGCCTCGACCAAAGTGCCAAATCCGGGCTGGCTGGCGTAGGGGCCGGTCTGGCCGAAACCGGAGACGCGCACGATGATCAGATCAGGGTTGTCGGCAAGCAGCACATCGGGCCCAAGCCCCATCTTCTCGAGCGTTCCCGGGCGATAATTCTCCACCATCACATCAGCGGTCAGCAATATCCTGCGCAGCGCCTGCCTGGCCGGGTCCTCACGCAGGTTGAGGACGACCGACTTCTTGTTGCGCCCGTAGACCTTCCAATGCAGCGCGTGGCCGGCATCCTTCCAATGGCGCAGCGCATCGCCGTCCGGCGGTTCGACCTTGATCACTTCGGCACCAAAGTCAGCCAGTTGCAGAGACAGCGCGTTGCCGGCCACCAGGCGCGACATGTCGACGATTCGCAAGCCTTCGCCCGGTCCAGTGGCGGTTTCATCGAATGAAACACGCGCGAACGGTGACGAACTGGCAGCGTTGGACATCGGTTGACGCCTTTCATCTCATCGCAAAATCAGGTCCGGCAACGCGGTACCGCACCCGGCATCACACGCCGACAAAGACCTGGATCTGACCGAGTACGCCAAAGTCCGCCATCACGTCGTCACCCTCGACGATCTCCATCGGTACCATCGTCGTGCCGGTCGTCACGAACTGTCCGCTCTGAAGTGCTTCGCCCAGTGTGGACAATTCATTCACCAGCCAGGTCAACGCAACGCGCGGGTCGCCGAGCACGTTGGCGCCGTTGCCCTCGCGTTCGATGCGCCCGGCGACATGGCCGGTTATCGCGTGTGTCGACAGATCGAGCGCGCGCCAGTCGGTCTCGACCGCGGGCCCAACCACCAGATCGCGGGCGCAGGCGTTGTCGGCGATCAATGTCGGCCCGCCGACCTCGGCAAATTCCTTGAAGCGCGAATCCGGCAACTCGAAAGCGAGATGCAGATCGCTGACGCGAGCCATCACTTCATCGACCGTATAGGGCTGCTCGCGTGGTGCGACGTCCGCGCCGAGCCGAAACGCGAACTCCGGCTCGCACACGCGCATGCGGTTGTCCTTGATCGGCAGCGTCGCGCCGGGCTGGACGACGCGGTTCTCGAAAATCCGCCCGGCCAACGGCCCGTCGACGCCGATGTGGCTTTGCCCCGCTGCACTGGTCGCTGCAATCTTCCAACCGGCCACGACGTCACTTGGCGGGCGCGCTAGGCAGGCCTGTATGGCGTAGCCCTCATCGCGACTCTGCGGCTTCAGGTGCGGTGGCAGATCGTCGATGACCTCGCCGCGCTCCCATGCCTCCCAGATCCAATCGGCGGCGACCTGTGCCGTTGATTCTGCCATTGCGCGTCCTCGCTTTTCGCTAGACCGAACCGTCGACCATCACTTCGAGCAGCTTCGGTCCCGGCGTCGTCAGCGACTGTTCGAGCGCGCCGCGCAACTCGCCGGGGTTCTCGATGCGCTGCCCCGGTACGCCGAGCGACTGGGCCAGCATCGTGAAGTCGATATAGGGGTCGTTGAAGTCCATGCCGACGAACTGTGCATTGCCGTGGAACGACAGCAGGCGCTGCTTGATAATGCGGTAGCCGCCGTTGTTGGCAATGACGAAGGTGATCGGCAGTTTCATGTTGGCCGCCGTCCACAGCGACTGGATCGAGTACATCGCGCTGCCGTCGCCGGAAACGCAGCACACCGGCCGCGGCGCCTGTGCGATCGCGACACCGACCGATGCCGGCAGCCCCCAGCCGATGCCGCCGGATGCCAGCGCGTGATAATCGTGGCGTTCGCGGTAGGGCCACAGATCGGTGAGGTGGCGCGAAGAGGTCAGACCCTCGTTGACCAGCACGCCGTTCTTCGGCATCGCCTGCGCCACCGAGAGCGACAGCCAGTCCGGGTCGATCGGCGTCACATCTGATTTCGGTGCGATCTTCGCCGTCAGCGCCTCGCGTTTCGCCGACCAGTTGCACACCCTCAGTTCATCGACGCGGGCCTTGGCCGCGGCGGCATGGCCTTGGCCGCCAACCTCCCTGATCGCCGGCAGTAGCGCCTCGAGCGTCGCGCCGACATCGGCCTTGGCGCCGATCTCGACCGAAAAATTCTTGGCGATGTCCCAGTCGATCAGTCCGATGTGCATGACCGGCAGGCCCTCGGGCTTCGGATCGGTCTCACTGTAGACCGACATGCGCAGTGGGTCGCTGCCAAGTGCGATCATCAGGTCGTACTGGCCGAGCAGGTCGCGTACGTTTTTCTGTTCGCGGCTCAGCGAGCCGACATAGCAGGCGCTCTCGGCGAGGAAGTGCGAGCCATAGCCGACGCTTTGCTGGTACGCCGCGGCGCCGATCGTCTCGGCAAACTCGGCGGCAATGGCCAGTGCGTCGCTCTTGACCAGTTCATCTCCTGCGATGATTACCGGGTTCTTCGCCTTCACGATACGCTCCGCCATCGCCTTGATGGTCGTATCATCTGGCCGTACGCGGGTTGCGATCCGGCTCGAGGCGCCAAGATCGATGCCGGCCTCATTGTTGAGGATATCGCCTGGCAGCGAGATGAACACCGGCCCCGTCGGCGGTGTCATGGCGACCTTGGCGGCCCGTCGCACGATCACCGGCAGGTCTTCCAGGCGATGCACCTCGACGGCCCATTTCACCATCGGCTCGGCAATCGGCACCAGCGGGTCGTAGAGCAGCGGTTCCGTCAAGCCGTGCCCGATTTCCTGTTGCCCGGCGGTCAGGATCATCGGCGTGCCGGTAAACTTGGCGTTGTAGAGCGAGCCCATGGCATTGCCGAGGCCGGGCGCGACATGCACGTTGCACGCCACCAGCTTGCCCGAGGCGCGCGAAAAGCCATCCGCCATCGCGACCACCAGCGATTCCTGCAGGCCGAGCACGTAGTTCATGTCGGGGTGGTCTTTGAGCGCGTCCATCACCGGCAGTTCGGTGGTGCCGGGATTGCCGAACAGATGCGTTACGCCTTCGTCCTTGAGCAACGCCAGAAAAGCGGATCGGCCGGTGATGCGGTTTGCCATGCGTGGTCTCTCCAGGGCCGGCAGTTGCGGGCCAGTAGCTAATGCGTTGGAGGGAATCCTAGGCCTTTGGGCAAATGTCGGTCAACGGGCACATCGGCTGGCCGCCCGAGGCATCACATGCATGAGCTTGCCACTGCGGCGGCACGGTCGGCGATGGCGTCCAGGTATCGGTCTGAGGCCAAAGCCTGTCGCATCCAATCGGATTCAGCATCAAGGCCGCGACCGCGGCCCGGCCCCGCGTGCGAAGCACACAAATCGCGCAGTGGGCGCCGCCCCTAGCGTGCAACGCACGCTAATGCGTGCATGGCGGAGGCCCCGAGCGAAGCGAGGCAACAGCCGTGAGCCCAAAGGACGCTCTAGCGTGAGGCGACGGTTCCGCAACGCAGGCGGGTAGGCACCTGGCTGCTGGCCGGTAGATAGGATTTGCGCAGTGGCTGGCGGGTGCGCAGATACGGTGCCGCGCATTTGTTGTCGCCGCCCAGCATCTGGTAGTCTTCGCGGAGAGCGTAATGGGGCTTGCCATCGATCGCGACTGGAAACAGTTCGGATCGGCGCAACAGGCGTCCGCCGCACAGCGCGATCGAATCTTCGTTGATCCAACGTCCGTCGTCATCCTTTGCGAACGTCAATTGACGCAGATCCAGTGAACCAAGGCAGCCGGCGCCGGCTTCACTCGTCATGGCAAGGCGATGTTTGGCGAGCGTACAGGCAACGCGACGGGTCGAACCATCGACCGGCTGACATGTGCCGGCGACGTTTTCGACCTGATCACCGGCACCAAACATCAGCTTTGAGACGCGTGCCGGCGCAGTCGCGATGGCCCCCGGGCGCAACCGCGTCAACGTTGGTATCGGGCGCGCTGCAGTCACTTTGACGCTTCTTTGCAGCGTACTTGTCACGATGGCTGCGGATGCCGCTGTCGATGCCGTTGTGGCAGCCGATGCTTTGGGTGAACCGGATTGGGCAGCCCGACGGCTTGGCCGGCGTCGCCGCTTTGCCTTTGTCCGTCGTGGCGATGCCTTGGTCGCATTCTTGGGTTTGCTGAACTTTTTGCAGAATATGTCGCCGATTTCGCATTGCGCCGAAGCGTCAGGCGGCATCACGCTGACGAATGCGATGGTCAGCACGCAAAGGCTCAAGCGGATAATCATGATGTGGTCCCCCTAATGAGACCTGCTGCAATATTCGTGAAGGTTGTGCAAGCCGCCAGCGCGCGATCGCAGGCGATTATGCTCGCTTCGCGTGCAAGTTGAGTCTTTTGAGTGACGCTAGAGCCGTCTCGATGGTGTTGCCCTAGCGATCAGCGATATCACGCATCACGGGGATGACCTTGGCCGCCGGAAAGGTCAGGCTGACGCGGGTGCCGACGCCGCGGGCCGAGGTGACGTCGAACTCGGCTGCCATCGCGCAGGCTAGGCGGCGGACCAGTGAGAAGCCGATGCCGCGACGAGAGGACGGCGTCGTGTCGGCCATATCACGACCGTCAGCGATCAGCACATTGGCGTCGATACCGGTCATTCCGACACCGGTGTCGCGCACCGAAATCGTCAAGCGACCGTCTTCGCTCAGCGCCGCGGCGACCGTTACGGTGCCGTCGGCCGGCGTAAACTTGATGGCATTGGTCAGCAGATTGAGCAGGACCTGCGTCAGTCCGGTCGCATTGGCAATCAGCTTCGGCAGATCGTCGGGTATCTCGCGCGTCAACGTCACCCCGGATTCCAGCGCGGACTGGCGAACCGTGCGCAGGCATTTGCTGATCAGGTCGGTAACGCTCAACTCGGCGAAGCTGCTCAGCAACCCGGCATGGCTCGAGGCGTCGCGGTCCAGTGCGCTTGCGACAATGTTCAGCGAGAGGCGCGCGCTGTCGCCGATATCTCGGGCATACGCGCGATAGCGTTGATCGCCGATCGGGCCGAACTGTTCGGTTTCAATCATTTCCGCCAGGGCGATTATCGCACCGATCGGTGTGCGCAGTTCATGCGCCATCGCGTGCGTGTCAATCCGGTATTCCGAGGCGGGTTGGGCGCTTTCCGGGACAACGGTTTCGGCAGGGCACAGGCGTGGCTCCGTGGTGGCGATCGCCTCGAAAACAACGAGCACGGTGTCCGGGTCGGGGCCCTTTTGGACTTCGCATCTCAGGCTCTGGGCGCCCGCGGCCGTCCAGAACACCATTGCCGGCAGAGGCTGTAGAGCGTCGTCGACAGCTGCACTCTCGCGATGTCCTGCTGATGCTGTGCTGTGCTGCAGCCGGGTCAAGGCCGGCATCGCCGGATCGAGCGCGACTGGCATGTCGATACCGTCATCCAGTCCCCAAAGCTGCCGGCCCGGGCCGTTTGTGGCACAAATCGCAGGGCGCGCCGTGTCGATGATCATGGCCGGCTGCTCAAGGGCGTCGATTGATCGATGATCGGTCATATCGGCTGCTGATTTGAAGACGATGGGGCGGAGCGCGGTCGTTTCAAACTGCAAGGTCGTGCATGGCGCGCCGACCCGCTGGTCTGGCCGCTCAGACTACGCCAGATGAGTGTCGGGCGCCATGCCTCGGCGGTGCCGATCAACCGGCCATTTCGTCCGCTTACGGACTTGCGAATTCTGGCTAGGCATTGTGGCGCGGCCGCGATGGGCCGGTTCACCGGCCAGGTTGCCGGCAGGGCGCGGTTCGAAGCATGATCCGAGCTTGCGAAGGCGGTTGCAATCATCTAAATGACGGGTCTGCGCGCGTTTTGCGTTCCGGCACGATTATTGCGCGGTCGGGGCGGAATGCACGCGGGCTTCGTCTTGCGCGTCGTAGACGTGCTAGGCAACGGATCATCCGTCGATTTGCCCCGGGCAACCGGGGTTGTGCCGCCTTAGCTCAGTTGGTTAGAGCGCTAGATTGTGGATCTAGAGGTCGGTGGTTCGAGACCACCAGGCGGTACCATTCCTATACAAAACGCGCGCCGCGACAGACCTGGCTTCGTTATGCCCGGGCGCGCCGCGCGCCTGCTCGACCCCTTATCAACAGCAACCAGTTATGGCTCACCCCTTGGCCCCTGCGGCCTCCGCCTGTTCGATTGTCGAGCGCGCAGCGGCTCCGACGGCGCGCCTTTCCGGGCCGGTCAGAGTTTCCGCGCGGTCATCGTCGGCGAGGCGCACGGTGACTTCGCGGTTGGCGAACTTGATGCCTTCCTTCTCGAACAGATCGCGGATGCGCGCGAAGACGATCCGCCGGATGACCCATTGGTCGCCGGGCCGCGTCATGAACTTGACGCGCATGATCATTGCCGAATCCTCCATCTGGATCACACCTTGCGATTTCAGGGGTTGCAGGAACTGGCCCTTGAGTGCCGGTTCTTCCATCAGTTCCTGGCCGAGTTTCTTGATCATCTTGCGGACCGCTTCTGCATCCGTGTCATAGGTCAGGCGCAGCGGCAGCTTCATGACGACCCAGTCACGGGAAAAGTTGGTGACAAAGTTGATGTCGCCGAACGGGACCGTGTTGAGTGGGCCATTGTGGTGGCGCAACTGCATCGAGCGCACCGAGATCTTCTCGACTGTTCCCTTGACGTCGCCAATGTCAATGTATTCGCCCTTGCGGAAGGCATCATCGATCAGGAAGAACAGGCCGGAGATGATGTCCTTTACCAGGGTTTGCGCGCCGAAGCCGACAGCGAGGCCGATGATACCGGCACCGGCGAGCAGCGGGGTAATATTGATGCCGAGCTGATTGATGATGGCGAGCGCGCCGAGCGCGACGATGACAATGCGTGCCGCCAGGCGCACGAGCGGTACGATCGTCGCCAGGCGGGTCTCGCCCTTGCCGCCTTCGCCCTCGGCCATCGCTTCGCCTTCCACCTCGTCGATCCCCATCACGGCGCGTTCGATCGCGAGCTGGCGCTCACTGACGATGGTGACGAATTCCCATATCGCGTAGCAAACCAGCGCGATGAGCAGAATATCAATCGACCCGCTGGCGAAGCGCGCGCCAACGCCCTGCTCCGCCAGTGCGTGCGGGTCGACACCCCACAGCTTCAGGATTCCGAGAATGCCGGCGAGGCCGAGCACGACGCGGCCGCAGCGCGTGAGCCCGTGCTGCGTCTCGCGATGTGCCGCCTGCAGCGGCGGCGTCGCGTCGCCATTGACGGGTGCGAGATTGCAGACCAGCGCGCGGATCGCATGATCAAGGAACGGCAGGCCGATCAGCGTTGCAAGCGTGATCATCATGACCGGCAGGATGCCGGGCGTGGCATTACCCGTCGCAACGATGATCTCGACGATAAACCAATGCGCGATGACGAGCGCCATGGCAATCTCCGGCCAATGTTGCGACACTGAGAACGTTCTATGCGCTACCTTCTCGCGCGGCTGATCAGCCGTCAGCATGGCGACGACACCGTGCCGCGATTGCCAGATCGTGAGAAGCAGCACGCCATGGATGAGCAGGTTTACCCAGAAGCCAAACCGTGTTTCCCCGAACGTTGCTCCCATCTGGAACAGCCAGCTCATGAAGCCGAAGCCAATGCCCGCAATCGCTGCGACAAGCGTAACGCGTGACGTCAACAGATTGGCGGTGGCATCATCGAGCGGGCAAAGGCGCAGGTTGGACTGCGTCGGCGCCATCACGAACCGCGCGAGCGACGTTGCCAGCCAGATCCATGCGATCGTCTGGATGATCAGGAAGAGCGTGAAGCGGTCGGGAGAGCCCCGTTGCGTCAGGGCGATCGTGATGGCGTAGCTGACGAGCACGAGTGCCAGAATGTGCGACACATGGATCGCGAGCCGCGCGATGATCAGTGTCAGTTTTCGCCACAGGTTCGGTGGTCGCGCGGCGAGGATGCGTTGCTCGGGTCCGTGTGTCGATCGCCGGCACAGCCACACCGCTGCAATGCCGCCAAGCAGTGCCGTTGCGAGGCTCACCAACAGGCCGCCATAGTCATTGTCGCCGCGACGTTCAGCGAAGTTCTGGAATGCCTTGCCGAAAGAGGTGGGGATGTTCTGCAACCGGGTGACGGTTTCCCACAACGATGTTCCCAGTGCGCTTCGATAGCCGTCGAGAATTTGCAGGACAGACCGGTTGTCTTCGCTTGCCAACGCCTTGGCGCGGGCATCGGCCTGCGCGCTCAGCCGGTCGATCAGGAGCTTGCGCACCTGCTTGTCGTCGAGCTCGGAGATCAAATCACGCACGGCTTCACGCGTCAGTGGTTCTGGGACCTGCGGTTTCTTGGCCGGCGCCTCCGACTTCGCACCGAGGCCGATCTGGGCGTTGGCTGCCTGGTGCCAGGGCGCTGCGCACAGGGCCACCAGTGCTGCCAGCACGACGATAAATGGAGTTCGAAAGAAGGTCGCCATGGGGTCGTTACCAAATGCTTGATGAGTTTCCGTAAACCTGGTGTTCTTCGCTAGCCGTTTGGCTCTCACGCGTCGTAACCCGTCTTCTCCGCCTCCGCGGGCATGACAATCGATCTTGAAACCGATCGGCTTCAATCATGGGCTTCAATTGCCAAGCGCGGCACCCTAGCAGCAGTTCATCTGCTGAACAAAGCCATGTGCTCGGGCTTGTTAACCCGAATTTTCGGTGCCCCACGCCGCCCCGGTCGGGATAGCCGTCTCGGCGCCGCCATACTTGGACCCGATATGTTGCTGCGCTAATCGCAATCATCGATGAGATGGGAAGAAAATGCGGCGTCAAACAACAGGCAGGCGGATGCTGTTCACGGTCACGGTGATGGCTATCTGCGGTGCCGTGACCTCTGCATCGGCCAATGATCAGGCAACAGGATCGAATTCAGGACTGGATTTGCAGGGCGTGAAGAGCTGGGGCTATCAATTGCAGCGGCTCGACGTCCAGCAGGCCGCACGCATGCCGCATGACCTTCTCGTTGTCGATTACTCGAAAGACGGTTCGGAGGCCGGTGCGCTCAGCTGGAGTGAACTCAGTCAGCTCAAATTCAAGCCTGACGGCTCTCGCAGGATTGTTCTTGCTTATCTGAGCATAGGTGAAGCGGAAAATTATCGGTACTACTGGAAACCGGCCTGGCAAAAGTCGCCACCGTCATGGCTTGGCAGGGAGAATAAGAACTGGACCGGAAATTTCCTTGCCAAATACTGGATGCCGGAATGGCAGCGGATTATTTTGCAGGAAGAATCGGGATATCTGTCGAAGATTATCAATCGCGGCTTTGATGGCGTCTATCTCGACCGGATCGACGCCTATGCGGACTGGCAGGACGCCGACAAAGATTCCCGCAGGAAAATGATCGATTTCGTGATCAAGCTGTCCCGACTTGCGAAGTCCAGGGCAGGAGACTTTCTCATTTTCGCCCAGAACGCCGAAGAGCTGCTCATCAATCCGCGCTACATCGCCCATATAGATGGCATCGCGAAGGAGGATATGCTGTTCGGGGCATTGCACAGAAGCAAGCCCAATCCCAGTTCACTCCAGGCGTCCCACATAAAGTATCTGAAGATTGCAAGGAAAAACAAAAAATCGGTGCTTGTCGTAGAATATCTACCAAAGCATTTCAAAAAACGAAACGAAGCCGTTCAGAAGATCAGGAGTTTGAAATTCATACCTTATATTTCTCAACGAAAACTGGATGCGTTGCTTTTGCCGCCGGAATAATAATTTTACTCTTTTGGTCCTCGGAACCATAAATGCCAAGCGCTCATTCTGAGCCTTTTTGTAAACCCGATGGCGCCGACTCGCGGCCATAAGTCAGCCACAAACCTCATGTGAATGTATCGACAAGTCAGTGTTGGATCTGGCTTTTGGGGAAACTGGGGGGTGGCTTCAAGCCAAGCGTTATGATTTCTATTTTACGGCAACAAGTCTGCGAAATACCGGCCTTTCTGAAAGTAATGACTTGCGACGTAAAACCGAGTTCGTTTTGTACTCATCGGCGTGGTTATTGTTCCGGTACCGCCATTTGCTTTTGCGCGAGAAAAGGAAAAGCCCTTATTCTGGCGCTGCTGATTTCCAGTAGTTTGACCGAAGCGGCCCACTCCCAAGAC
Source organism: Hyphomicrobiaceae bacterium (assembly GCA_051010015.1). Taxonomy (GTDB): domain Bacteria; phylum Pseudomonadota; class Alphaproteobacteria; order Rhizobiales; family Hyphomicrobiaceae; genus CAJQQK01. Next base: position 24,122 of record JBPCVZ010000397.1, on the reverse strand, counting down.
GGAAACTCCTACAAGATAAATGATCATATCGAACTAAAGTTCAGCATGTATGCAGAACTCGGTCTCGAATACATTGCCTCGCGTGGCAACGAATACTCGTCCAAGTACCAGTTCTCTGCTTATGGAGAAAAAAGGGCAAGCCTGACCTTCTGGAAAAACTGGACTCTGCAGTCCGTGGTGAAGGCGGAGGAATTCGACACGCGCGATGACAACGATGACGAAGAGGGTTACGGCGTCGCCTGGGACAGTCTCTACCTGGAGTACCGGAATGCACGCTTCAGAGCCTATGCCGGGAAGTTCCAGGCGCGTTTCGGGCTCGCGTCCGACGCCGACCTTGGCAAGTACGGAAGTGACTTTAACGACTACGACATCGACGAACAGGTCGGGTTCGGCGGCAGCGTGAGGTTTGGCGGTGCGAGCTATGGTCAGCATATCTTTTCCGCGAGCGTTTTTACCGCGGACACATCGGTGCTGAGCGATAGCTTGTTCTTCAGTCGCGGCCGGCTGGATCGGTCGGGTGGCGGACCGGGCAACACCGGTGATCTTTCGTCGTTCGCCATTGCCGTCGATGGCAGGCAGCTGCCCTGGTTCAGTCCGAACTTCACGTATCACGTGGGATATGCGCACCTGGCGCCGGGAGAAGGCGATCAGGACGGCTCGGACGCCTTCGTTCTGGGCGCTCGCCAGACGGGTATCAAGGTCGGTTCAGATGTCGAGGTGGCGTTGATCGGTGAAGTGGCGTACGTGTCCAACGTCGAGGGCGATGGCGACGACATTACATATTATACGCTCGGCGCTGCCGCCAACTACGGTCGCTACAATTTCACGCTTGTCTATGCGCCGCGTCGGGTCGAGGCCAATGATCCGCAAGATGACCGGACAGAGCAACTCTTCGCGGCTAGTGCCGGCTACTATTTCACCGACAACCTCGGTGTCAATGTGAGCTACTGCTACCGCGAGGAAGAAGATGAAACGGATAACACGGTATCGGTGAACGTGGCCGTCAACTACTAACGACCGGCCGATTGCCGTAGGATGTTCGATGTCGTGACAATGGTCAGTGGAGTGCGGGTGATCGGCAACGATGCCGCCGTTGCGGATAGTCGGCCTATGCTGCCCCCGCTCCGCCGACTGCGGGCTTGGCTGGTCGGTACGCTCCTTGACCGGTCCGGCCGCCTCGTGATGTTGGCGTTCCTATTTGCGGGCATCAACGATGCGGCGTACGCACAGGCCGGCAATACCGTCAATCGAAGCATTCTGGCGATCTTCGATTCCCGCGAAGAGGGACCGGCGATTCAGTCCAGGCTCCACAAATATGCGGAAATGCCGCTCAATTATCTCGGGTACCAGATAACCCTGGTCGACATCAACCAGGGCCTTCCGGGTCTTGGGCAGATGACCGGCTACCGTGCCGTGCTGACCTGGTTCAAGGATGTCGTTCCCGATCAGCAGGCCTATCTCGAATGGACGATAGGCAACATTGCCGCCGGTCGAAAACTGATCGTACTCGGTCAGCCGGGGCTTGACCACGCCAAGACGCGGAACGGGCGTGCCGCGGTGCTGCGTGCGTTCGGCCTGGAAGAGGCTGGGCACTGGAACGCCGTCACGTTCGATGCTTCGGTCCACATGGTCGATGGCAAGCTGCTCAACTTCGAGGCCATCGCCACGCAAGAGATCCCCGCTTACGTGAGCACCAATCTGATCAGTTCGCAGGCGACTCCGATGTTGCAAATCAAGCGACGGACGGCACACGGTGAGGACGAAATCAGTACGGTCGCTAGCTACGGCGCAACAGGTGGGTATGTCGCCGACGGCTTCGTGATGCGGGCCTACAAGAGCGTCAACCGGGTGCGCTGGGTTCTCAACCCCTTTGCGTTCTTTCGCAAGGCGTTGGGCGGCGGCGAGTTTCCAATTCCGGACGTCACGACGATTGCCGGACGGAGATTGTATTTTTCCCACATCGATGGCGATGGTTGGAACAACGTCAGTGAAATCGAGCGCTATCGAACCAAGAGCATTCTGTCTTCCGACGTTGTCTATCGCGAACTGATCGAGCCGTTTCCCGACCTGCCGGTGACGGTCGGGTTGATTGCCGGCGATGTCGACAAGACCATGGGAGGGCGCCGGCGCTCTGCGTTCATAGCCAGAAAACTGTTTGCACTGTCTCAGGTCGAGGTTGGCAGCCATTCCCACACGCACCCGTTCAATTGGAACTATTTCAAGGACTACGCGCGCCCGGCCGAAGTTGCCCTGATCGATCGTTCGCAACGCGGGACGGGCTCGCGTTCGCTGAGGACGGCGCGGGCATTCGGTCTCGACAGTCTGCTCACTTCGTCCGGTCGTGACCGCTTCACTTCGGGTTCGGATGATCTGCCTCGGACCTACATGCAGCAGCCGTTTGACCTTGAGACGGAGATCGTCGGATCATTGCAGGCGGCCGAAGCGCTCGCACCGGCCGGAAAGAAGGCGAAATTGTTTCAGTGGAGCGGGGATACGACACCGTTCGAGGGCGCGATCGCAGCGGTGCGCAGGGCCGGCGTGTACAACATCAACGGCGGTGACTCGCGCTTTGATGCAGCATATCCCTCGGTCGCCTATGTACCGCCGATCGGCCGTGCCGTCGGGTCGGAACGCCAGATTTATGCGGTCAACAGCAATGAGAATACCTATACGCAGGATTGGACAGGCAACCACTACGGGCAGACGCTGCTCGAACAAACCTTGCGCAACACACAATCCCCTCGCCGATTGAAGGGGTTCAATCTCTACTATCACATGTATACGGGCGAGCGCGCTGCAGCGCTTCGCGCGGTGCAACGGCTGCTTCAGCGTGCGCGACGGGCGCCGCTCGTGCCCATCCATGCGTCACAGTATGCAGCCATTGCCGACAGCTTCTACGGTGTCCGGATAAAGAAAATGGGTGGCACCCGATGGCGTATCGAAAATCGCAAGGCGCTCAACACGTTTCGGTTCGACCGCCCCAGGAAGCGTGTCGTTGACCTTAGGGCAAGCGTTGGTGTCCTCGGTTATCGGCGGACCAACGGCGCTCTTTACGTCGCAATAGATGGGGCTGCCCGGCCAGCGGAAATTGCACTTGCGAAGTCGACGGGCCGGCAACTCCCCTACCTCGAGGAAAGCCGGTGGCAGGTTTCCCATCTCGTCCGGCGCAAGTGTCAATGGAGAATGCAGGCCACCGGTTTCGGCGCGAGCGAAATGATATGGCAGGCATTTCCTCGAAGAGGCTATCGCGTCCAGGTCTCGCGACAGGGGCGTCCCTTGTGGCAGGCAGACGTTGAACCAGATGCGAACGGGAGAACGGTGATCAATGCACCGGTTGATGCACGCGATCCGCTCGAAATTTCGATCACCTGTGCTTGAGGCCGGTGCCTGGCGGCAATTGGCTGACGGATCGAGCCTAACCGTGTGCGGCATCGCATGTGGTGCGATCGTTGCTGCAGTTGCCGCGTTGCCGACAAGCACGGAAATCGCCTACGGGTTCATCGGCGACAAGAATTTCGTCGCGGCGCGCCAGCGGTTGATCAACCTTTACGAAGAGGGTAGCGGCGATCTCCACTCGGCCATGGCCCTGCATGACGTCCACCTCAGGTTTGGCGACGTTGAGCAGGCGGACAATGTCATGCAAGGTGCCTTGAAGGCCTACCCCGGGCATGCGGTGTTGCTCAGACGAGCCGTGCGCTTCTACGCCCATACGCAGCAACCGGCGAAGCGCCTCGCGACATTGGTTCGTCTTCTTCGTATAGAACCGACTTCCGAGCTTCTCGACGAGGCGCTTCAGTTGTTGAGGTTGCATAGCAACTATGAAGGCGAGAAGGCCATTCTTGCCGGCTTTGCCAATTCACCAATGCTCAGCGCGGCGCAGCATGTGCGGTTGGCGTTCTTCTTCGCGCGCGAGCAAAACTACGATCTCGCCGTCAAGCATTTTGTTCGCGCCGATCAAATGTCGACGAAGCCGATTTGGCGCGCGCGCATGGCACTGTTTCGTGTCCTGCTTTTGCAGGACCGCGTGTCTCGAACACGGGGGCTTGTCGAACAATGGCTGAGCGGCAAGACCGGCAAGGACCAGATAGCGTTTTTCTATCACCAAACGATCGACGCCAGGCGTACCGAGCTTGCCCAGAGCATCCTTGAGGCAGCCATTCGTCGTGGACATGTGTCGCAAGACGATGCTGATCAGATGCGCCGTGACGCCCAGGGGTGATAGGGCCCGCCGCTGCGGTTGCGCGAACCGTCATTCAAGAGACGCGTCATAGTTTGTTGTTTGCGATGAACGTCAGGTAGTTGATGTCGGCCAGGACGCGCAGCATGGCGAAATACGATAGCACGGCACAGCCCAGAATTGCTGCGAAATACCCGGTGCCCAGATAGCTTTCGCCGCCGAGCAGGCTGATCATCGTGAAGCTCAGATTCGTTACGAGGAACAGGGTCTGCAAACCCAGGAAAAGCCGTTGGCGGTCGAGAAACAGGATGATCGACGTGCACGCGAAAAAGAAGAAGTGAAACAAGGCGCCGAGGACACCCATTCGGAAGATCGTGAGCTGCTTGTATTCGAGGCCAATGGCCGAGACGATTGCCGGACCCAGTAGGAAGGCGATGCTGCACACGACGATGTGGCGATACCAGATGGCGAGCACGGCCGTCTGGGTGCTCAGTTGAAGATTTTCGGCATTCTGTTTGATGTCGTTCAGGCAGGCATGGTTTGAAATATCGTGATAATATTTCTGATAGCGCCGATAGAAGTCGGTTTCTATGTGAACAACGTACTGCGCCAGCGCGGGCACGATGCATAGAAACGATACGAACAGCGCGCTGTCGTAAATCGGCGCGTGCCGCAATCCCCACTGTACCGTCTCGCCGGCACCGGAGGTCCACAGGATCACCTTATCGACCCAGATCGCCAAGCTTGCTGCGGTCGCGCCGGCGCAAAGTACCCAGCGGGACGCGATCTTGCGGGCGAACCCGACGGGATCGATCGCGCTTGTGTTCACCGGATGCGGAAACGTTACGAAAATCTGATTGATCAAGCTAACCGCGATCGTGCACAAGCCGATGTTCATGCCAATCAGCATGCCCTCGGTGCCCTGGCCGAGTTCGGCCATGAGGACGGCGTTGATCGTGACCGTAATCATCCCGAAGAGAAACGAAAGCGTCACGATTCGGTAGTTGCGGATGGCACTGCAAAAGGCTGTCGCGACCCAGACCAGGCTGGTCAATATGCACGTCGCGATCGCCGTAATCCCGGAAAACCAGGGCAGGTTGAAGATGACGAAATACACCACGAACCCGACCATTGCCGTCGGCAGCGCAGCCCACAACAAACAGTTGAGGAAAATCCCCGGGACCTCCCCGATCTTTTTGGCGTAGATCGCGTCGGCGACCAGGCGTACGCCGGTGATGATGGCGGGCGACGAGGCGATGAACGATAGGCAGAATCCGTAGAACACGACAACGCGGAATGTTGAAAGCGCCGTTCGGTCGGCAAGATGCTCGGTCGCGAGCGCGATCAGCGCCAGGCTTGCGATGGTGAACAGCCACGGCCCGGTTGCCACGACAGCACCATGCGCGGCCGCCGAGAACTGCGCGAAAAGCGTGTTCCTTGCGCTTAGTTTCTGGAGCTCGAATCCTATGCCAGCCATTGCATTCCATCAGCCCGGTTGAGGCAGCCGTCGTACAAATCCGCGTATCTCTTCAGAACATCGACGTTGTTGTAGCGCTGGTGGACGCGCTGGGCCATTGCCTCGCCGTACAGGCGCCGCAACTCCGGCGACGACAAGAGCTTCAGCGCGCCGTCGGCGATTTGGTCGCTAGAGGCCACGTCGGCAATAATGCCGCCGGGGCCGAGTGCTGGCTGTTCATCGGCACGCCCCAGCAGGAGTTCACGACACGAGCCGACATCCGTGGCGACAGCCGGTACGCCGGCCGCCCCCGCCTCGAGCAGCACAAGTGGCTGCGCCTCGCTAATGCTGCTCAGCACGTTGACATGTATTTCCGGTAGCAGCTTCGTGATGTCCTGACGGCCCGTGAATTCCACGCAGTTGGCTAGGCCGAGATCGGTGGTGAGCGCGCTGCACTCGCGGTAATAACCTTTATCCTCGTCAAGCGGCCCGACGATCAGGGCGCGCAGTTCGGGAAGATCTTTGCGGATCTTTGCGGCCGCATAGAGAAATGTTTTTACGTCCTTGATCGGAACAACACGTCCGATTAGCGCCATCGTCGGGCGCAGACCGTCGGAGGCGCGGGGGAGACTCGAGAATTTCGTCCAGTCTATGCCGTTCGGAATAACCTCGAGGCGCTCTTCTTTTGCCCCGAGAATGCGTTGCAGGTGCTGGTTGTCCTCATACAAAGTCACGATCCTGGTGCACGAGTCGTAACAAACCCGACCGTAGCTCTCGAAGCCGCGCACCCACATCTTCTTGAGATCGAAACGGTCTTCGTCAATTGAAAAGCCGCTGTCCAATGTTTCGGCGATCCAGTCCGCCATCAGGATTTCGATCCGACGTTCGTTGGTGTAGATGCCGTGCTCCGTCAGGAGGGCGGGGCGCTTACTTTCGACGGCGGCGCGCGCGGCGAGAAGGCCGGCGTATCCGGTCGAGATCGTGTGATAGACGCGGGCTCGCGGCAGTGGTGCGAGCAGCATGGCGAACAGCCCACCGAACAGCGCGCGCCACGCCCAGAAGTAGTGCAGGAACGATCCGTGCGGCATGTGCCTGTCGTACATGAGCTGGATGGCCTGCCATGCGACGCGTGAGTTCATCAGACTCTCATGCGTGATTTTCGGGTCCTGGCGCAGGAGGTCCATAAGGTCGGACAGAGCATCGAGTTCGCCGGCGTCGACGAGTTGACAAAGACTGTCAGCGAAGTGGGCAGGATCCAGATCCGGTTGCACCTGCGCGCCCAAAGCCCCCGAGGTGTTCTGGTGCAGACTGACTTTGCGAAACACCATCACGTTGTGCGGGATATCGTAGACGATCTCAGCGGGATCCGACGTCGCGGTAATCGCGACGACCGCGAACGAGTATTGTGGCAGGTTCTTGATGAGCCAATCCAACCAGGACGAAACGCCACCCATCACGAAGGGATAGCAGCCCTCGACGATAATGCAGATGTCGACGGCAGGCTTCGCCCGCCTTCCGGCATTCATGAACCGGGGGAGCAATGAATCACTTGTGTGGATGTTGGTCATGACATCACTTCGTTCAGAGGGGCAGACTGCTACGATGCCAAAGAGGCATCTCTGTTGCCTTGTTGGGACATGCCTGGAACTGCGGGAGCCGGTTCATCTTGCGTGCCGAGCCAGCTCGATACCCCGCGTTCGTAGCCTTCGAATGCTGCCTCCAGTTCGCGTCGATGCTGGTCAATGTGTCCGCCGTATTCTTCCATCCGCACCAGCAATGCCGCGGCCTCGTCGAAATGGGCGAACAGGTGACGCAGTTCGTGGAACAGCTCACGAGACTCGTCGTTGTACTTGAGCGATCCGGCAACGTCGTGAACCTTCTTGGTTGCCGTCAGGGCGCTCAGTTTCTGGTCGGGCTCCAGCAAACCGGAGAGAATGCATTGCGACAGTCGTCGGCCGGCGGTTGCAACTTCTTCGTTGCTTCGTGCGCGATCGAGGTCATCGAGCGCCGTACGCAAACTGGCCATCACCGATGTGTAGAGCTTACCTTTCACGGCGGCCGCTTGGACGCGGATTGCCGGCACGGGCGAGCTCAGGGCGAGGTTCAGAACCGGCAGCAGTTCGGGCCGATAACTTCTCGCGACAACCTCCATGATTGCCTGCTTTTGTGAGAACGTCCCTTCTCGGATGATGAAGCTGAAGTTCTCCGCGTTGCGCATCGAGTGCGGCGCGACCCGGCCATTGAATATGGAACCGATGAGTTCGGTGACCTCGTCATGTGTGATCGACTCCGCCTGTCGCTGATACCAGGCATCGATCATCTGACGGGAATTCCTGAGAAACAAACCGCTCGCCGACACCAAGGCCGCGATGATCATGCCGACGGCACCGACCATTGCACCGAGGATCAATGTCAGCGTGAGATGCCTTACGTCGATGCCGGATCCGATGCGGCTGCGGATGCACCACACAAGCGCGAAAAGCACGCCAAGGTGCAGGAGCCAACCGGCTGCCAGTGCAACAAATTGCGGCTCGAAGATCAGCCACCATGCGAAGGAGTCAGCAATCGTTAGACCGACAATCACGCGGCAGTCATTGATCGCCTGCGCTTTGCGATGTCGCAGGCGCGGCTTCGGCTCTGCCCGGCGCTGCCCCCCGTTGCCAGGCCTTTGTGCGTGTGCCAGCCCGTCGATCATGTCATCCCTCCTGACGGCCTCCTGACGACCTCCTGACGACCTCCTGACGACCTCCTGACGACCTCCTGATGGGCGGGCAGGGTCTCAGCCTGCGGCTCGAAGGGGCGTTGCTTGGTCTTCGCGATCCGTTTTGGTACCGCCTTTCTCAAGCGCGGATTGCTCGAGAAAGATTCCCATCTCGCGGCCCAGTAGAACCAGCGCACCCAACCTTTCATCTGATTCGGTGTTCGCTCCGGCAGCCTCGACCTTCAGCATCCCGTATGCGCCGCCGTGATAGATGTACTGGATCGGCACCGCGACCTCGCCTTCGCCTTGCAGGACATCGTTGTCCCAGGCCGAGCGGTGCGATGAGACGATTTGCGACCGCCCGATGACGGCCCGACACAACGGATGATCTGGTTGGAAGTCATGGCGAAAATGATCCGATGCGGTCCATCCGAACTGGAATGCCAGGTCGAGACCTTGCTCCTCGTTGATCACAAATACGGATGCCTTGTGGTCCCCGACAAGCGATGTCAGGGCATCCTCGAAGGACGCCAGGAACTGTTGGATATCCTGTGACTGTCGGCTGCCAAGTTGGATCAGCGCGTGCTCGATCGGCGCTGTCTTTCCCGCAGCGATTTTCAATTGCAGGTCGAGATTGGCCTGCTTCGTATCGGCGCAGTGCTTTGACAGGATCTCCGCTTGCGCACGCAGGCGTATCAGTTCTTCGCCGACCTGGGCACGCTCGGCGATTTGTCGTTGCCGCATTTCACCGACAATCAACGCCGCACCCAGCCACATGGCCGGGGTTACCGAGCTGCGCGCAACGTAGTCGAAATAGGGTTCTCCCAGGACTTGCTCGGGTGTCAGAAAGAGCCAGCTGATGGCGATCGCTGTGATCGCTGTGACGACGGCGCGTGAGAAGCCATATTGCAGACTGAACAGCAGAACGGGAAGCCAGAATGGGTGTGGGCTCAACGTAAAGAATTCACCAAAACGGGGAAAAAACAAGAAATCGATGACAAAGAGGGCGAGATAGATGGCGCCGAGTTCCATCATCCAGGTCTGCTGACGCACGCCTCCCGGAAATATAAACAATGACGATAACCTAGATTGCCGCTCGATCGGCTCAGCCCGAGCGGGTTTCGGTCCCCCAACATCCAACATTCGACTGCCTCTTGGAAAATCGACGATGCACAAGATTAAGCCGCAAGATCGCCCTGATCGAATGGCCCCACCTGCCCTCAATTCAATCAGGCTAAGGCCATCAAGCGATAGTAATTGGCCCAGATTGTGTCACAAAATCCTGGACAGAAAGCGATGTTGAATTCTTGTTGTTCATCATATGGTTGTCATTGAATTTTGCGCGAATATCGTCGCAATGCATAAAAGCCATGTTGAATATAATTGGGGTTCCGCAAGCGGAAATGCTGACTGCAAAGATAATGTCTCGCACTAATACTCGAATAATCTAATTCGTACCACTCGTCTGCGAAATCGATTAATTGCCGACTATAAGGTTCGGGGCCGTGAAATTGCTGCGCGCAACCATCACCACTTTTCCATCCACGGCCTGAGGTCGATCTCGAAAGCCCAGGAATCCCGCGGTTGGGCGTGCAGGTGCCAATAGTTGTCGGCGATGTGGTCGGGGTTGAGAATGCCGTCGTCATCCTTCAACGCGTAACGCTCGGGTGAGCGTGCGGGCAGTGCCGGCGTGTCGATGGCCCCATCGATGATGACGTGCGCAACGTGAATGTTTTTCGGGCCGAGTTCGCGTGCCAGGCTCTGTGCCAGCATGCGCAGTCCCGCCTTGCCGGCGGCAAACCCGGAATAGCCGGCGCCGCCGCGCACCGACGCCGTGGCGCCGGTGAACAGGATCGTGCCGCGCCCGCGCGGTGCCATCCGGCGGGCGGCTTCGCGACCGGACAGAAAGCCGGAAAAACAGGCCATTTCCCAGATCTTGAAGAATTTCTTGCCAGTCAGTTCCTCGTCGAGAATCGAAAAGCGCACGTTGCCGCCAACGTTGTGAATGCACACCTCGATGGGGCCGATGTCACGTTCTATGCGATCGAACAGATCGACCATCTGATCTTCGCGTCGCGCATCGACACCGAAAGCGTGCGCCTGACCGCCGGCGCTTTCGATTTCATCGACGAGCGTCTGCAACTTGTCGCCATTGCGCCGCACGACGCACGCGGCGAAACCCTCGCGCGCGAAGCGCTTGGCAACAGCACGGCCGGTGGCATCTCCGGCACCAATGACCAGCGCGACTTTTGTCGCCATAGCGGACCTCTTTCGGTATTTCCCGTCATCAGTACTAGAGTACTAGCATGCGCATGCGCTGCGTTTTGCGCAATATCGCCTTAGTGATGGACATCGATTCACCCTCCTGTGCGAAGGTGGTTGGATCATCGAGAATTGCCCACCGCTCGCGCGAAGGAAACCAAGACATGTGTGCCGCGACCGCCAAACCCGACCTCGCCTATATCGCACTTGCCAGCCGGGACATGGACCGTGCCGTCCGGTTCCTCGGCGAGGACCTCGCGTTGACGGGCTTTCGCGTCGGTCTGCCCGGCGGTGGCGAAGCCCCCGCCTTCCGTGTCGGTGAAACGGCACTTGTCGTGCTGCCCGAGGGCGATGACTTCCTAGCGACGGCCAAGCCAGGCGTCGACCACATTGCCTTGGCCGCCGCTGATCCCCTCGCGGTACGCGATGCATCCGGCATCAAGGGACTCGCGATTGACGATGTTGGGCTCAATGGTTCGCGCCAGGCGGCTGTTGACCGGACCGAGACATGCGGCGTCAACGTCCGCTTCACGCCCGCGCTCGAACGGCCTGCCGCAACAAACGGATTGGTCCAGCGGATCGATCACATCGGGATTGCCTCGGGCGACAATGATGCGGCTGAAAGCATCTTTTGTGGAACGTTTGGTGCCGTCTACGAGAGCCGTCAGACCGACATGGAAGTTGCGACCGCGATGGAGAGTTTCACCTCCGACAAATATGGAGCGATCTACCAAACGCGGGCGCCACAGATTGTCGGTGGTCTGCGCGTCTCGTTTCTGACGGTGGGTGATCTCGAGCTTGAGTTTTTGCAGAACTTCGATCCGGCCCAGGGCTTTGAAATCAAGCAGGGTAGCGCCGGTACGACCAAGCAGGATCAAAGCGCCATCGGCCGCTTTGTCGCCAGTCGGGGCGGCGGGCTGCACCACATCGCGTTCAAGGTCGATGACGTTGACGCGATGCTTGCCCGCCTCGCCGGGCGCGACCATCAGTTGATCGACGTCGTCGGTCGTCCAGGTTCGCGCCGCGCCCGTATCGGCTTCGTCCATCCGTCAAGCACCGGTGGCATCCTGTTTCATTTCGTCGAGCGGACTGAACTCGATTAGAAAAGTGCTTCAGAGGCCGGCTCGACCTCGGCCGCGATCGCCCGGCCGATGGCGGCGGTAATCGTCGCGCTGGTAATGTCGTCCTTGTGCAGCGCGTCTTTCACGCCGAGGGCGCCGAGTTCCGTCATGCGGGAACGGTTCATCTCGCCGGACATCACGATGATCGACCCCGCATAGCCTGCGTTGCGCAGTTCCGGGATTGTCTGCAGCGCGCTATCGTTGGGTCCGAGATAGTCGTCGATAAAGACGATGTCCGGCATCGATTGCTCGATGGCGCCGGATACCTCTTGGACCGAGCAGACCCGTCTGACATCGATTGCCCGGCCAAGTGCGACGCGCAGCGTGGCCGACAGACGGCGCGCATCAAAATCCTCATCTTCGACCAGCAGGATATTGCGCAGGTCCGTGAGTGCGGTCATCCCTTCGACGGGCACGCAGGGCGCCGCAGCCACTGGGTTGGTACGCGTGTCAGGCATCATGATCTCCGAGTTTCGATTTAACCGCCCGCCTCGCGCCTCAGAGGCGCCCAATTCGGGACTGGAATAAGACGGTGCAGTCACACCGCTGCCGCGTTGCGTTGAATCGGATTTGCAGCAGCGTTGAAGATCGGCGGATCGCGCACAGGTCGCGCGACCGGCATGTATCGGAAAAACCGCGGTTGCCTTGTCGTTCGACGCTGCACCTCGACCCTGATGCCTTTCGACCTCATCATGAGATATTCATCTCAAGATCAAGAAAATTTGTCCATTTGCATTTGACCGTTGCTGAGATTTTCGAGCAGCGAGGTTTTTCCGGTATGTCGAAGTATTATTCCAGCCTGGCGCTTGGTGTGCTTGCCTGCGGTCTTCTCGGAGGCTGCGCGACGATCACGCAAGGCACTACTCAACTCGTGCAGGTCAACTCGGCGCCGCAAGGTGCCAACTGCCGCCTGACCCGCAAGGGGCAGCTGTTGACCAGCGTGAGGACGCCACAATCGGTTACGGTGCCGCGCAGCGTGCATGACGTAAATGTCTCCTGCCTGCTGCCTGACGGGCGCAAGGGTCACGCCATGCTCAAGACAACTCTGACGCCAATGGTGGCCGGCAATATACTCGTTGGCGGTGTGATCGGCGCCGGCGTCGATGCGGCATCGGGTGCCATGAACGAATATCCCGACTCGATCACGGTCCGTGTGCGCGATCGCAGCGCGCCAAATAAGATCCAACCGCTTAAGAAGCCGGCGCCGGATCCTTACGGCGCACGCAAAAAGCCGGTCAGCTAGTCTGTAGCGCCACAATTTCGAGGCAGTCCGGTCGCGAAGACGGCGGTGCGGTTTGGTCGTGACCTGTCGGGGGCCGGCGAAGAAGAGCTGGCTATGCGTCGATTGACCGTTTTGGTGTGTGTTTTACTCGGTTTCTACGTCGCCGGTTATGTGCCTGCGCGGGAATACGCGTTTGGCATGGTTGAACATTATCCTGCCGGCAAGGGCGGCCCGCGGCGTGACTTCATGAGGGCCAAGACCAAGCCATACGCCAGGACGCTGTTCGCGGCCTACCAGCCTCTCATCGCCATCGAAGTGGCCATCCGGCGCAGCCTTTCCAATCGATGCCGCTCGACTTGATCTTCCTCAATCCGTTTGGCGACGGATCAGGTACAAGCCTGTTTCGCCGGATTTGACCGGCCCGGTTCGCGGATGTGGAAGATTTGGCGCATGTCGACTGATCTCAAGTCTCGTTTCGACCGTATCAAACTCAGTGGTTCGTTGCTTCTTGCATCGTGGCGCGCATTGACGCGTGGCCGCGCCGACCGGGATATTCAAAGGAAACTGATGATGCCAGGGCAGCATCCGGAATTGGATGAGAAACGCAAGGCGGCGCTCGAAGCGATCGATCAGGCGCGGCAGGTTATCGACCAAGCACTCGAGAACGGCGATGACGATGCGGCGGAAGATTTGCTCAATAAGATCAAGCAACTGGCACAGGAAATCGACAATATGGCAAGCGAGGAGCCGGACCCGTCCAAAAGTTAGTTGATGATCCAATCTATCAGAGTCGCAATTTGCTCAGAATGTCAGACAACCCGAAGCCGACTTTCTGCCCGATCGCCAACAATTCGACCGCTGAGAACGTTCTCTCGCCCGCTTCGCCGGCCGTGTATTGATCCAGCGACATGCCGCACGCGTCGGCAACATCCTGACGACTGAGTGAGGCTGCCTTGCGACACCTTTCGATGCGTTCACCGATCTGCCTGTCGATCGTCGGTCTCATAAGCCATCCAACTGCTTATCAATAATGAGAGCATCCAAGGAAATCAGTGTGCCGAAATCAAGCTCGCTACGAGCCCAAATCGACGCGTGCCTTTGTCAATCTGTTACAAGTATATTTCTCAATCGATATTGTCCGATAACGGACAATATGCCTCGATTTCCGGGCACGATAATTCAGGGCTGTGGCCGTTCCGCTATCAGCAGCCACATCGGACCGTGGATCGGGTCCTGCCAGATTCGGCGCCAATGGAAGCCGGCCTTCTCGTACGCGCGTACCGCGTGTTCATTCTCGATCGATGCGAACACGCATACCGCCGTTGCGAGTGTCGTCGAGAACACCTCACGGCGTAGCTCGCTGAGTGCCAACGGGCCAAGGCCGCAACCGCGGGCATGTGATTCGGCGATGAAAATGTCCATGTCCCAGGTGCCGGCCTCGAGGTCCTCCGGCAGTTCATCTCCCCATGTCATGGCATCGACAGCATGGGCATAGCCAACCGGTTGACCTCGCCACTCGATGATCCTCGCTATCGAGTGCGTCGCCCCCAGTGCCTTGATCACCTCGGCTTCGGTCGCCGATGCGGGTCCCCACCATTTCTCCACGGCCGGCAAATGCAGCCACCTGCGCACCATGCTCCAGTCGTTGTCGGTTGCCGGGCGCAAGTGGCAATCAGTCAGGGTCTGATGATCGCGTCCGGCGCTCATGATCGACCTTTCTGAAACGTCTGCATCAGCCTGGAGATTGCACGATGAGCGGTGCGATCGTGTGGTTGCTTCAATGCCGGAAATGGCGCGTTCCGGTCAGCACCATGGCGAGGCCTTTGTCGTTGGCCGCCGCGATGACTTCATCGTCGCGCATCGAACCGCCCGGCTGGATCACCGCCGTCGCACCGGCTTCAGCGGCGGCCAACAGCCCGTCGGCAAACGGAAAGAAGGCGTCCGATGCCACCACCGAACCGATCGCAAGTGAAGCGTCGAGGCCCGCCGCCTCGGCCGCATCGAGTGCCTTGCGCGCCGCGATGCGCGATGAATCGAGGCGGCTCATCTGGCCGGCTCCGATCCCGACCGTTGCGCCTTCACGTGCATAGACGATCGCGTTCGACTTGACGTGCTTGGCAACCATGAACGCAAACTTCAGATCGGCAAGTTCCTGGTCGCTCGGCGCGCGTTCGGTGACGACGTTGAGGTCGAGATCATCGATCACGGCATTGTCGCGCGATTGCACGAGCACGCCGCCGGCCACGGACTTGACAATGGTTCCCGGCTGTCGCGGATCGGCAAGTTCCGATGTGACGAGCAGGCGCAGGTTCTTCTTTGCCGCGAAAATGCGCTCGGCATCGTCGGTGACGCCCGGAGCCACAACGACCTCGGTGAAGATCTTGGTGATCTCCTCGGCGGCCTCGGCATCGATCCGCCCGTTGAGGGCGATAATGCCGCCGAACGCGCTGACCGGATCGCAACGCAACGCCATCTGGTAGGCTTCGGCAAGTGTTGCGCCGCGGGCGACACCGCAGGGATTGGCGTGCTTGATGATCGCCACCGCCGGCCCCGCTGCCGGATCGAACTCGCAGATCAGCTCGAGGGCCGCATCCGTATCGTTGAGGTTGTTGTAGGACAGTTCCTTGCCCTGCAACTGCGCGGCGCCGGCGATGCCGGGGCGGCCGTCACCGGTCCGGTAGAACGCCGCCGTCTGGTGCGGATTCTCGCCATAGCGCAACGATTGACCGATTTTGCCGGCGAAGGCGCGGTAGGCCGGCGCTTCGTCGCCGAGTTCGCCGGCAAACCAATTGGAAATCGCTGCGTCGTAGTGTGACGTGCGCGCATAGGCCTTGGCTGCAAGACTGCGGCGCAGGTCGGCGGAGATCGCGCCCGCGTACTGCTGCATATCGGCGATCACCGCGTCATAGTCATCGGTTTCGACAACGACGGTGACTGCCGCGTGGTTCTTGGCCGCCGCGCGGATCATTGCCGGGCCGCCGATGTCGATGTTTTCGATGCATTCGTCAAAGCTGCCGCCGCGCGCCACCGTCTGCTCGAACGGGTAGAGGTTGACGACCAGCAGGTCGATCGGCGGGATGTCGTGGGTTTCTGCTGCCGCCTGATGGTCGGCGTTTTCGCGAACCGCGAGCAGTCCGCCGTGGATTTTCGGGTGCAGCGTTTTGAGGCGGCCGCCCATCATTTCCGGAAAGCCGGTGTGTGTGCTTACATCGATAACGGGAATGCCGGCATCCTGCAACGCTTTCGCGGTACCGCCGGTCGACAGGATTTCGATTCCGCGTTCGTGGAGATCGGTCGCGAAATCGGTCAGCCCGGATTTGTTGGAGACCGAAATCAGGGCGCGTTCGATTTTGATGTTTTCTGGCATGGCTGGCGCTGGGCTCCGCTCTTGGTCCGCCCTGCGCTCGCACAAGCGGCTCCGGAATCATCTGCTCGACGCCTGCTTTAGATGAATTCGCTGAATAATTGAACTGAACCTTTGGATTACTAAGAGCAGTCTCTCAAGTCTGTCGCATCCCATCGGATTCAACATCAAGGCCGCGACCGCGGCCCGGCGCCGCGTGCGAAGCACGCAAATCGCACAGTGGGCGCCGCCCACAGCGTGCAACGCACGCTAACGCGTGCACGACGGAGGCCCCGAGCGAAGCGAGGGAATAGCCGTGAGCCCAAGGGAGGCTAAAGCGGCGAACATTTTATGCGATATGCTTTAGGCCCGTTCGAGCGCCCAATTGACGCGGGTTTCGCCGAACGATGCGCCGCGCAGCACAATCTGCCAGGAGCGCGTCGGCCCTGCGAGATCGGCGAAATTGATGCTGTCCTCGATCGACATCGTCGTGCCGTGCACCGTGAAATGCCACACCGTGCCGTCGCGCAATTCCAGTATCGCGATGGCTGGATCATCGTCGTGACGGCAAAGGACATCGCTGTCGAGATGGAAGTGGATCGCATAGGGAAGGTCACGCGCGAAGCGCACACTGCCCGTGCCGGCGCCGATGATGTCCTCGCCGCTCAGCCGCATGCCGTTTCGCTCGATGAACAGCTCGCGCTTATGGGTCAGTGAGAACTTGCGCACATACCCGTCGTGGCTGCATTTGAGCAGGCTGCCGTCGCGCTGTTTGTTGAGTTCGGACGTGACCTTGTTCGGATACCGGATCGGCGAGGCGCGAACCAGCCGGTTGAGCAACTTGTTGCGCAAAAGCTTGGAGGAGGATGTCGTGTTGAGGCACAACGTATTGTGGCTCGCCGTCGAACGCGAGGTTGCCAGCCAATCCTGATCGGCCGGCCCCGGCGAACCGGCGTTCACGAACACCGCCTGATCGCCAATGCTCAATTCGAACGACAAGGCGCCGGCGCAGGCGGCGCCGGCGTACTCGAGCGCGGGAGGCGTGCCGACGTCGGCGATCAGCACCATGTTGCCCGCTTCGAGGCGTGCGTATCCGGATTTCGGCGCGCCGGCGAGATTGGATTCGGGCGCCGGGTCGTAGGCAAGCAGCGTCGCAAGGCTGTCGAACGGTGTCGCGCCCATGCCATTGAACCGCGTCAGGCTGCCATCACCGAGGCGTATGTACCGCAGGAACTTGAGCATGCGGGCCACGGCGGCAGCCAGCGCCGGGTGGAATTTTCTTTCGCGCGCAGCAAAGCAGGTCTGCAACGGCAGCAGATCCAGCAGCAGTTCGATGGCAATCACTGCGTTGCGGCTGATGTGGCCGCCGTCCTCGAGCACTTGGGTTTGAACTTCGTTCGCCAGCGCATGCTCGAACTCGAACACGTTGTTGTCGCGCCCGGCAATGCACATCGAGCCGACGAGCAGCCCGATCAGTGCTTCCAATCTCGGGTATCCGTCCGGTGCATCGCGCCAGCGCGTGGCCAACTGCACGAGCTGCAGGCCAAGGCTGTCGGCTATGCGGTCATAGGTCTGGCTGTCAATGCCTTCGAAAACAAACGGCACGTTGGCCAGCCACGACTGGATGCGCCGGCCAACCACGTCGGGTTGCCAGGGAATGCCGCCACTGCGCGGCGGGTAGCGATCGATCCACGTCAGAATCGCCTCGAGTGCCATCTCGCGATCATCATCGCTGCCGGCGGCGCTGAGATTGCGCAGCCAGCCAAAACCGTGCAGTGAGCGCGACCAAATCTCACTTGGCGCGATGACATCGAACATCGAACCGTCGCCGATTGAGGCAACCGCGCCGCCGAGGCCGAGCTGGCCCTGCGCGAGTTCTTCGGCAAAGCTCGGATCGGCCGTGCGCAACTCCTGCGGCACGATCAGCAGCTCTTCAGCGGTCGGTGCGCCGTAACGCCACTTGATCACCGGGGATCGCAGCGCGCGCGCCACCAGCGAGCGGCGCGTACGATTGACCGCGATGCGCGCGAGACGGGACCGTTCTGTCAGCGTCAATGTTGGTGGCATTGAAAAAATCCAGGGCTGAGCGCGTCAGCATATTGCGATTCGTGCAGCCTCGCGGTTCTTACAATTCGATAGGGGCGTCATTCAATCGGGGCCCCATGGCGCGAATACGGCCAATTGATGACGATGAAGTTTCAAAAATGCCCGTTGGTGCATTGAGGCACGAATGACCGTGCCGCACAACCTCAGGCCAGGCGCTTGAGCCGCGCTGCGTAGAATCCATCGATGCCGGCCAGGGCCGGCTGTTCAGCCGACATGTGGAAGGGCATCGTTCGCAGATCGCCGGCCGGGGTGAGCCACGTCGCCTGACCGCCGATTTCCGGCGCCGCAATCGGCTGGCGCGCAAATCGCAGGCGTGTCGAGCCGGGATCCTCGAGGAATTGTGCGATGCGTTCCTCGCCTTCGGCAGGCTCGAGCGAGCAGGTGCAATAGACCAGCGTGCCGCCAACCGCGACCAGGCTCGCTGCATTCCGCAAGAGCCGCCGTTGGATGTCGGCAAGGCGTTCGATATCACCGGCGCGCTTCAAGTGCAGGATGTCCGGATGGCGCCGGATCGTGCCTGTTGCCGTGCACGGCGCATCGATGAGCACGGCAGCGAACGGCTCGACATCGCGCCAGATTGCGGCATCGGCCGCGATCGTGCTGGCATGAAAGCCAAGCCGATCGAGATTGTCCTTTAACCGCTTGATTCGTGTCAGCGAGACGTCGACGGCGGTAACCTCTGCGCCGGCGGCACAAAGTTGCGCCGTCTTGCCGCCCGGCGCAGCGCACAGGTCAAGCACGCGCATGCCGGGCGTCACCCCAAGCAGCTTGGCAGGCAGCGCTGCCGCCGCATCCTGTACCCACCAACCGCCCTCGTCGTAGCCGTCCAGCTCTTCGATGCGGCCGCCGGCGGCGCGGCGCAACGTGCCGGTCGGAAGCACGATGGCCTCGAGCCGGGATGCCCAGTCGATCGGGCTGTCCTTTGCGGTAAGGTCCAGCGGCGCCTCCTGCAGGGACGCCTCCGCGATCCGTGCAGCGACGTCGTCGCCATAGGCCGCGCGCCAGCCCTCCATCATCCATTCAGGTATGTTGCCGGCAGCCGTATCCTTTTCCTTGAAGATCTCGCCGCCGCGCTCGGAGACGCGGCGCAGGACGGCGTTGGCGAGCTTGTCGAAATGTTGTGTCCGCTGGCTCAGGCGCGTCAGCTCGACGGCCGTCGAGATCGTTGCGTGCGGCGCAATGCCAAGCTGGATCAGTTCAGCTGCGCCGGCCAGCAGGATGATGCGCATACGCTGCGCATTGGCTGCCAGCGGCTTTTGCAGAAACGTGTCGACGACCGCCTGCAGGCTGGCGTGATGACGCAGAACCGTCATCGCGAGCAGGCGCGCGAAGGCCTTGTCGCGTGGTTCGAGTGCGGCGAAGCGCTCATCGGCGAGCGCGTCGGGGATCGCCATGTCGAGACTTGTTTGATCGCGCAGCACGCGCTCGATGATGGTCAGCGCCAGATAGCGCGACTGCAATCCGGCGGTCGCCTTGCCGGCGCTGCTGCCGCCGCGTTGATCGGCACCGCGATCACGCCCGTGCGATCGGTCGCGCTGACCGGCGTTCGTCTTGCGGTTTGGTGTACCGGTCTTCTTGTCCGAATTCCAAGCCGGTTTTGAGCGAGGCTTCGACCCGGGCTTTGCTCCTGACGTCGAGCCGGGCTTCCTGCCGGGCCCGTCGCGATTCGGGCGCCGTGCGCCGAGCGTCGGCTCGGCGCTGCGGCCGTAGCGTGGTGGTTGTTTATCTTTCAAAGGTCAGCCCCACGGTCCGCGCCGTTGTTGTTTGCGTTGTGGGATGCGGTTGCCGCCCCCGAGAAAACCGCCGCGTGACGGCTGCGCCTCTACATCATCATTGACGCTCGAAGGCGATCGTTCATGGGCCACCTCGAAGCCGCCGGTGCCCATCTCCTCGGCGAGTTCGCGCAGTGCCGCAATACGGTTATCGGTGTTCGGGTGGGTTGAGAAGAGGTTGTCGAAGGTGCCGCCGAACAGCGGATTGATGATGAACAGGTGCGCGGTTGCCGGCGCGCGCTCCGCCGATTCCATGTGCACGTTGCGGGCCGCCGACTGGATGCGCTGCAATGCGGAGGCCAGCCACGCCGGATTGCCGCAAATCTCGGCGCCAATTCGATCGGCGTGGTATTCGCGGGAGCGCGAGATCGCCATCTGGATCAGCATCGCCGCCATCGGCGCCAGCAAGGCCGCCGCCAGGGTGCCGAGGATGCCGCCCGGTCCATTGCGGCTGCGCCCGAACATCATCGAATACTGCAGCATCGTCGCCATCATCGATATGGCGCCGGCGATCGTCGCGGAAACCGTCATGATCAGCGTGTCGCGGTTCTTGATGTGCGCCAGCTCGTGCGCCATCACCGCGGCCACCTCGTTGCGGTTCAAGGCGTCGAGCAGGCCGGTCGAGGCGCACACCGCCGCGTTCGAGGGATTGCGCCCGGTGGCAAACGCGTTCGGTTGGCTTGAGTGCATGATGTAGACATCCGGCATCGGCAGATCGGCCCGCGCCGCCAGCTGGCCGACCATGCGATGGAGATCGGGCGCCGAGCGCTCGTCGACCTGTTGTGCGCCATGCATGCGCAATACGATTGTGTGCGCGTTCCAGTAGCTGAACGCGTTTGTCGCCAGCGCGATGACGAAGGCGATGACCATGCCGGTCTGGCCGCCGATGAACGCGCCCATCGCGACCATGATGACGGTCATGAAGGCGAGCAGGACGCCGGTCTTCAGCATACTAAACGACATGTTGTGGTCCGTTGCGATGTGTCGGTTAAAGGGCAGGCCCGTTGCCGGCCCCGTCCGGGCGCCTGCAAGCCGATGGCGCAGGTTCGATGGTGCTGGTTGGCATGAGCCACCCTCGTCACTATATCATGTCGGAACGCGCCAACGTCCAGGTATGTCGTGTAAAAATGCTCGTGGCGCGCTTCGTTGCGCAGCAACGCAGGGAGATCGGCGCACGATGTCTGAAAGTGAGACACCCGCCAGTGCAGGGGCCGAACCGGATGCCGGCCGCGATGCGCAGGCCGCGCCGCGCGTGCTGTCGGCTGCCGCCAAGCGCGCTCTGGCGGAGGCCGAAGAGCGCCGTGCCGCCGCGGCCGAGAAGGCGGCCAATGCGCCAAAAGAGATCGGTGGTGCGTCGGGCCCGGACCCGGTCCGCTACGGCGACTGGGAAAAGGGTGGAATCGCGTCTGATTTCTAATGAAATCCGATTTCTCCGATAAATCAATTCCTTAAGATTTTTTCCCGATTGCAGGGTCGGTGTGCGTGGCCGACAATGGTGCGCGCGTTCATTAAGCCTTAACCAGTATTTGTCTTGCACGTCGCGTTAATCCGTCGTCGCACCGGTTTCGGCATCCGACTTGCTTTTCTCATCGCCATACCTGTTGGCGCACAAGGAAAAGCACGATGCTCAAGACCATTCCAAATATTCTTGGTGATTTCCGTCAGGACACGCGCGGTGCGATCGCGATCCTGTTTTCCCTTACCCTTGTTCTGGTTGCGACCGTGGTTGGCATGGCCATTGATGTCAGCCGCGGCATCCGCGCCGGCGGAACCGTTGGTGCCGCCGTCGATGCCGCCGTTCTTGCCGGTGCCAAAGGGCTTCGCCTGCAGAACATGACGGATGCGCAGGTCAACAACGTGGTGCGCAGGATATTCGACGAAAACCTTGCGTCATCGAGCATGGACCTGCCGCTGATCCAGACCTTCAACGTCACCATCAACCGTAACAACAGCAGCGTCGAGCTTGATGTCGAGGCTGAAATCCCGACAACGCTCGGTCAGCTCGCCGGCATTCAGAAGTTGTCCTTTCCGCGACGCAGTGTGGCGATCTACGAGAAAAAAGACATTGAGGTGGCACTGCAGCTGGATGTGACCGGCTCGATGCGCGGCAGCAAGATGGTCGCCCTCAAGCAGGCAACCAAGGACCTTGTCGACATCCTGATCCCCGACGACACAACCCTGCTGAACGGTCAGAACGTGCGCATCGGCTACGCGCCGTTCGCCGCCGGCGTCAACGCCGGTACCTACGCGAACGCCATGAACGGCGGCGTTGCGGCTCCCAACAACTGCGTCTACGAGCGTGCTAACACCAGCAACCAGAACACCGACAACTTTCCCGTCGGTGCCTCGGTCCTCAAGACCAGATTGGACCTGCCGTCGGCCAACAACTGCTCGAGCGCCCAAGTCCTGCCGATGACCTCGGACAAGGTTCTGCTCAAGAACACCGTTGACAGCTACTGGACCAACGGGTCGACGGCCGGTCACCTCGGCACCGCCTTCACGTGGTATCTGCTCTCGCCGCAGTGGGCGTCGATCTGGCCCGCCGCCAGCCAACCGGTCGCCTACAACTCAGGCACGACATCGAAGGTCGCAATCCTGATGACGGACGGTGAGTACAACACGGTCGGCGGTAACTACAGCGGCTCCAACGTGACGCCGTCACAGAACTTCGCGACATCGACATGTGCTGCCATGAAGGCTGAGGGCATCCGGGTCTATACCGTTGGCTTCCGCCTGAACAGGGCCAACGCGACGGCGACGCTGCAGGCCTGCGCTTCCGACAGCAACAAATTCTATGCAGCAGAAGATGCCGATGCCCTGCGCATGGCCTTCCAGGCGATCGCCCAGGACATCGCAACGCTGCGCATTTCCGAGTAGCACGACGCGCCAATCGTGCACTCGACCCTGCGGGAGGCTTCGGCCTCCCGTTTTTTTGTGGACTGCGCGCGCCTACAGCATCACTGGAATGGCGACATGGGCGCTCGGTCTTGCGGTCCGTGCCATGACGCGGCTAGTTTAGATGAGCGGTCGCGGCTGGCGGGGCGCCGCGCAGGATGTGGGCGACTGCCAGCGGGGGGCGACATGCGCCGTTGGATCATCCGAATTCTGCTGACCGTTCTGATTGTCGGTGCGATCTCCCTGGTCTTTCGCCAAGGCCTGCTGCCGGCCCACCTGACACCGTTGCCGCGGCTCGATCTCGCCAACCCGCTGCCATTGGTGGTTGACTGGCAACTCGCCGAACTGCGCTACGACCGTCGCTTGTGCCGTGAGACAATTGCGACCCCGGGCATCATCAAGGCACGCCCCGTCACGGACAGGCCCTTCAAGAACGGCTGCGGCTGGAAGAACGCCGTCAGGATGTCGGCGGCAGGCGGCGCGTCGATCGGCGTAAGCCGGGTCACCTGCCAGGTGGCGGCGGCATTTGCGCTATGGGTCGAGTATGTCGTGCAGCCGGAAGCCGAGCGCCATTTCGGTAAGCGCGTCGTCGGCATCTCCAACCTTGGCACGTACTCGTGCCGCAACATTGTCGGCAACAGGTTCTGGCAGGACCGGCGCAGTGAACACGCATCGGCCAACGCCATTGATATTGCCGGCTTCCGCCTCGACGGCGGAGAGCGCATCTCGGTGCTCAAGCATTGGCGCGGCACGGGCAAGAAGGCCGCCTTCCTGCGCGCCGTGCACAGCGGCGCGTGCGGCTATTTCCGCGTGTCGCTCAGTCCGGATTTCAACGCCGCCCACCGCGATCACTTCCACTTCGATCGTGGTTCGCTTTGGACGTGCCGTTGAAGTTGAAGCATGTCGCATCCAATCGGATTCGACATAAAGGCCGCGACCGCGGCCCGGCCCCGCGTGCGAAGCACGCAAATCGCACAGTGGGCGCCGCCCCCAGCGTGCAACGCACGCTAACGCGTGCATGGCGGAGGCCCCGAGCGAAGCGAGGGAATAGCCGTGAGCCAAAAGGA
>JBPCVZ010000396.1:0-8270 GCA_051010015.1 Hyphomicrobiaceae bacterium | reverse complement strand
CGGTGCGCTAGGCCACGGCCGTCGGTTCAGGGCCGATTGGCGGCCCGGCGCCGTGACCAGACAACGTTGAGGTAGGTCGCCGCGAAAATCAGGCCCCCGCCCGCGAGCGTATAGAAGTCGAGCTGCTCATTGTACGAAATAAGCCCGATGATCGCCATCGCCGGCAACTGCAGATAGCTGATCGGCAGGATGACGCTGGCATCTGCCAGGCTGACCGCGCGCGCCATGCAATAGTGCGCCGTCAAGCCGCTCGCGCCAACGATGATGATCCAGGGAATGTCGGCCGCGAGCGGCACGGCGATCTCGCCGCCGGCAACGACCAGCGCAATGACGAACTGGATGGCCATCATGTAGACAATGATGCGCAGCACCGGTTCCGTGCGGGTCAGCGCCTTCATCAAGACGACGGAAACGGCATAGAAGAGGGCGCCGGCCAGCGTCACGCCGGTGGCGATCTCGAGCGGGATCAGGCCCGGGCGAATGACCACCAGCACGCCGACGAAGCCGACGGCGATGGCGGCGATCCGCGGCCTGGAGAGCGCTTCGCCCATGAAAGTGATGGCGAGAACGACGCCAAAAATCGGCGTCATGGCATTGAGGGCGCTGACATCGGCGAGGGTGAGATGGGCGATGCCGAAAAACCACGACATCTGCCCGAGGAAATGAATGCCGTTGCGCACCAGATGCCCGAGCGGGCGCGCCGTGATGAGGTTGCGCACGCCACCAAAGGCGAGCGCGATGGGCAGAATCACAACGAGGCCGATCAGACTGCGGTAGAGCATGATGGTGTTGACATCGTGCTCGCCTGAGAGCTCGCGTCCGGCGACCTGCATGAGCGCAAAGCTCGCAACCGTCCCGAGCATCCACAGCGAGCCCAATATCGGCCGATCACTACCCGCTGCCGCGTTTATCGCGATTGCCTGTCTCCCCATCGAATCCGCCCATCAGGTCCGCTCAGACCTAGATGGAAACGGTTATGTCTGCAAACGGCGGGCTGATCGAGCAGGCGAAGCGTGCCCCGAACGGTGGCGTGTGAGGCCGCCGTGGCCGAGCTTGTCTGGCGTGTGGCAAGCAGGGATGGAGCCATCGGGATGCAGGTGGCGCGCCGGCCCATGCCGCCCAATGGCAGGCACCGCTCAGCGCATCATCACTTCGATCTCGACGTTCTTGCCGGATTCGACGGTGAAGGCGCGGCTGTAGTTCTCGCCGGCGCGGCGCGCGCTGACGTTGTAGCTGCCCGGCGCCAGCACGTGGGTCGGGAGCGCGCCGGCGGTTTCCTTGATGATGCCGCCGGACTTGGTCATGATGATCCACTGGGTGTCGGCGTGGGCCTCGCCCGATGCCGTCTTGACCAGCTTGAAGGTGACCTTGGCCGCTTCGTGGCTGACCACCGCCTCGGTCAGTTTGCCGGCCTCGACGGCGACTTCGGCGGAGACCAGGGCATTGGCGTCGCCGAGCCGCGAGACGATGTGGTAGATGCCGGAATTGAGGCGCGTGATGCGCCCCGGACGGGCATTGCTGATGACCCGCAGGCGGTTGCCGGACTGGTCGCGTTCGTCGGAGAAGATGTCATAGCGCGCCTTGTCCTTGGCGATGCCGCCACCGGCGACGCGGGTGATGACGCGCAGGCCGCCGGCGTTGAGCACGAACGCCTCGCGCTGCCGGCTGCCGCCGCGCACATCGATGATCTGGGTGAGATGCGCACGGCCGAAAGCGGCGTTGATGGCATATTTGCCGGCTGGGATTTTGAGCGTCGGGGCCGCCTCGCGTCGCGTTGCCAGCAGCTTGGCCGGCTCACTCGGCCGCCCGATCGTGAAAACCCGCCAGACCAGGCCGCGGTCGATGGCACGGCGGCTGAGCCGGCTGCCATCGGCGGTCAGGAAGGCGGTGAGCGTCAGAACGGCCGCTTCCGGTGGGATGGCGACGGGCTGCGCTGGCCGGCGCGGCAGGACGGTGGTTGTCTGGTTGTCGCCCGGGACGGCGGGGGCGGCCTGCGTGCCGGTTGACCAGCTGTTCTGAGCGCTGGCCGGCTGGGCAAATCCGAGCACGAAGAACACGGCGCCAAGCAACAGCGCACCGCACGCCAGCACCGGCGCGCGCTTCAGGTCCTGAGCAATCGAATGGTGTCGAGATCGAGGCATGTATCGAGACATGGCAACAGGCCTTAGTTCTTGTGCAGCGCAACCGTATCCGACCGCCCTGCGATTACCTTGAACTTGGTCGAAAAGGTCTCGTCCTTGGTTTGCATCGTGACCTTATAGGCGCCGGCGTTCAGCGTTGCCGTGGGGTAGGGCTCGAACGAGCGCCAGATCAACCGGTTGTCCGGGTCGAGAACTTCCCAGTAGGCGATCAGGCGCTGATCACGCAGGTCCTTCGGCACGGCAAACGACACCTTGCCGGCACCGTGGCGTAGTTCGAGGCTGCCGGCGCCGGCCGAGCCGACATCGAACTCGCGAATCATGACGGCATTTTGGTGGCCGATGCGGCTTTCAATGCGGTATTTACCCGGCGCCAGGTGGAAAACCGGCCGTGCCTTGCGGCTCACTGCGATGGGCTCGAGCAGCGCGTCGGCACGCCAGACCCGGTAGCGCAGGTCGGTGCCGTCGAGTTTGGGTCCGTTTGCGACGTGGGATGTGACGCGCAACGCCATCTGCCGCAGGCGCGGCGTGTGGGTAACGGCCTCGCCGGCCGCGAGAATGACCAGCGAGGTGGTTTCCGTGCCGTGCGCGCGCAGGGTGACGTAGTAGGGGCCGGCCGGAAGTGTGAACGTGGCGCGTGGTGCCGCCGAGCGCGCGACGACCGGGCGCCTGGCGGGCTCATCGACGAGCTTGCGGGCAATGCGAATGTCGGCGTTGACGGCTTGCGCGGGCGAAAGCCCGGCCGTCACAACGGTGAGTTGCGCGGGTGCCGCGACGAACCCGATCTTCTGGCTGGAGCCGGCGGCGACGTCGATCGCCCGCGACACCTGGCTGAGGCCGTTGCTGACACTGATGCGATAGGCACCGTCTTCGAGGAGCAGCGCGCGCGCGGCGCTGGCGGGACCGGTCCACACCACACCGGCCGGTTTGCCGCCGGATTCAGCGGTGCGCACGACCGATACCGCACCGTCTTCCGCCGAGGACGTCGCCGCCGATGGGGCGGCGGGTGCGATGACTTCAACGAGACCACCGACAACCTCGAAGACGAGCGCTTGGCGCACGCCCTCTTGAACATCGATCTGCTTGCGCAGGCGCTGCAGCTCGGTGTTGAGGATGACCTCGTAGGTGGCCGGCGGCAGGGCGATATCGAGCGTGGCCCGATGCACGGTGCGGTTGACCGGTGGGCTGAGCTTGGAGTGGCTCTTGATCTGCCACGAGATGCCGTGCGGGATCACGGTCTTGGTGCCGGCGAGGCGGGCGGTCAGCGTCAGGCCGGCGGATTGCGGCGCCGGCTTGGCCGGTGCGGCACGTGTCGGGCGCCCGGCTATGCTCGGGCCCGCGCGCGGGCGGGTATTGTCAAGGCTGGCAACGATCGTGTCGATGCCGGCGATGGCCGCATCCATCGTCGCGGCGTTGACGAGGCGCCCGCCGGTCGCCTTGGTCAGGCACGCCATGGTGGCGCGGTCCTTGCGCTTGAGGCCGAGCGACAGGACATCGACGACGACGCGCGACTGCCCGGCAGCGAGATCGCGGGCGAGGGCGCAGACGTCCTGGCTGCAGTTGTCGAGGCTGTCGTGAATGAGCAGGAGACGCGCCGGCGCGCCGCTGCCGCCGAGCGCTTCGATGGCGGTCTTGAGGCCGAGCACGACGGGGCCGCGGCCCTGCGGGTTGAAGCTCGTGAGCAGCCGCTCCAACTGGCCGATCTGGCCGGGCTTGGCGGCCAACGGCGTCGCGGCGGAGGTGCACGACGCCCCGGAACGGGCGCCGAACGTGGTCAGGCCGACGGCGACGTCGGGGCGCTTTTCGCGCAGCGCGCGGGTGAGTTCCTGGCGCATGGCGACCAGCTTGCTGCGCGGCGAGGCGCTGAGCCGGCCCCACATCGAGCCGGAGCCGTCGAACACGACCATCAGGCGCGGTGCCTGCTGGGCGTGGGCCGGCAACAGGGCGGCGAGCAGGACGGCGGCGCCCGCGCACAGCATGGCACGCGGCATCGCCGACGCCAGCGCGCGGCCAATCCGTGATGCTGTCCAGTTTCTTGCCGTCATGCGCGGTGATGGTCTCCAAAAGGCATGCTGCACGTCGTGTTGGCATGATTCGGGGCCGATTCGCGTGCGATGTGCCGCGTCGATTGCACCCGGTCGCCGTGTATATTAGATCGTTCGCGAGCAAACTGCAGTGCAAACATGGACGGATGAGCCCGATATGACCGCAACCGTGTTGGATTTCCTACTCTCGCGCCGATCATCGCGACCGGCCATGCTGGCCGAACCCGGCCCGGCGCCGGCGCAGCTGCGCCAGATCCTGACCGCGGCGGCGCGCGTGCCGGACCACAAGAAACTGGTGCCGTGGCGCTTCATCGTGTTCGAAGGCGACGCGCGCGCCGCGTTCGGTGAGCGACTTGCCGAGATTTGCGCGCGGGAGGAGGCCGAGCCGCCGTCCGAGGTGCGCCTGCAAACCGAGCGCGAGCGCCTGACGCGGGCGCCGGTGGTGGTTGCCGTCGTGTCGCGCATCGCGCAGCCACCGAAGGTGCCCGAGATCGAGCAGACGCTGTCGGCCGGCGCGGCCTGCATGAACCTGTGCCATGCCGCCAATGCGCTCGGCTTCGGCACGAGCTGGATCACCGAGTGGTATGCGTTCAGCGCCGGCGTGTGCGACGTGCTCGGCCTCGGCGACGGCGAGGCGGTGGCGGGCTTCGTCTACATCGGCACGGCGGCGGAGCAGCAGGCCGATCGCGACCGGCCCGACCTCGATCAGATCACGACCCATTGGCAGCCGTAACGATCGCTTTGCGCCGGCGTGGCGCGCGGTCGATCCAGGCATTGCTGCCGATGCAACTCGAAAACACCCTCAAATCCACACCCTGGGAGCTTCCATGTTTTACGAAACCGCCGCCAACGACCACGGCCTGCCGCGCGACCCCTACAAGGCGCTGATCCTGCCGCGCCCGATCGGCTGGATCTCGACGCTGAGCAAGGACGGTGTGTGCAACATCGCGCCCTACAGCTTTTTCAATGCGATCAGCGAGAAGCCGCATTACGTGATCTTCGGCTCGGCGACGGCCAAGGACAGTGTGCGCAACATCGAGGAGACCGGCGAGTTCGTGTGCTCGCTGTCGACCTATGACCTGCGCGGCGAGATGAACGTGACGTCGGCGGCGGTGCCGCACGGCGTCGACGAGTTTCCGCTGTCGGGGCTGACCGCGGTGAAATCGCAGCTGGTGGCGCCGCCACGGGTCAAGGAGAGCCCGGCCGCGCTCGAGTGCAAGCACTGGAAGACGATCGAGCTGCCGCCGGCGGTGCCGGGCGGCAAGCACGGCAGTTTCGCGGTGATCGGGCTGGTTGTCGGGATCTACATCGACGATGCCGCCTTGAAGGACGGGTTTGTCGACACGGCGCGGCTGATGCCGCTGTCACGGCTGGGATATATGGATTATTCGTGGGTCAGCGGCGAGACGATGGTGACGATCAATCGGCCCGAGGTGGATGCGGATGGGAAAGTGAAGGTTTAGTGGGGGAGGGAGGACAATTGATTGTTGATTGTTTGATCGCGGGCGAGCATCGAAAACCCGAAGAAATAAAATTGATTGTCATTGCGCCTTGAGGTCCAGCAGCATTTTGCGGGTGGGAATGCCGAGCCGGACGGCATTGCGGCTGTGTTGATACTGGCCGATGGCCCAGGTTAGCTCCACCGAAACTTTGCCGTCGATCTTGCCGCGGAAGAAATCGCCGGCTTTGAGGAGCCTTTGCAGCTCGCGGGTCGTGGTCGGCGCGTCGATGAATTTCATTGCCAGGAATGCCGGCAGCTTCCAATTGAGTTCGAGCGGCAACGTCGCAACATTGACGCGTTTCAGGCGTTTGTTTCGTTGTCTTCCGAACTGGAAAGTATGACGCTTCTTGAAAGGAATCCATCCCTTGTTGATCGCGATGACGTCGAGCCCGAACCGGCTGATATAGATGATTGGGCTCCCGGATGACATTGGCTTGCTATCGCATGAGTGCACGGAATAGCCATTGCCAAGGGCTCGATAGAGCCCGGCAATATAGCACTCGGAATAGGTGAGCCGCCGTCGGCTCCGGTCGCCATGGAAACCGATCATGGCAACCTTCAAGCCGCCAGGCTGCGCAATGGCGCGGATCAGGCCCTCGCTGGCCAGTTTGAGGTTCTTGCCTTTGCAGATCGGCTTCGCCAAGCGGGCCGCCGTCCAGTCGTCAACAGCGGCGTTTGCTCTATTCTTGCGTGGCCAGCTCGATAGGGTCGAAAGGTATGGATTGCCGGTCGGCCGAATGTTGTGCCATCTCAGGCGCGTCTTTCGTTTACCCAGACGAAAGCGGAACCGGCGGAGGTTTCGTGTGCGCAAAAATTTCTTCTTGAAGCCCCATGCGAGGCAGTGATTGTTGGTCACGATGGCATCATCGGCAACACAGAACGCCGTGCATTTGGTCCGCTTGACGGTGTCGGTGATGATACCAATGCCGCGCGTCGCCTTGCGCAGACGCTTAGGGACACGGCGTCGAGTGTCCTTGCCGATGACGGCAATTTCTTGGATTGCGCTGTGGCCACCGAGGGCTTGCAGGTCGCCGGCGCGCGGCAGGGCATCGGCCGATGGGGCTTGGGCGATGAATGCCGCGGCGATG
Source organism: Hyphomicrobiaceae bacterium (assembly GCA_051010015.1). Taxonomy (GTDB): domain Bacteria; phylum Pseudomonadota; class Alphaproteobacteria; order Rhizobiales; family Hyphomicrobiaceae; genus CAJQQK01. Next base: position 1,498 of record JBPCVZ010000396.1, on the reverse strand, counting down.
AGATATAGGTGGTGTCGACGCATACGGGCCTCCAGCGCGCATCAGATTGGCACGGCCTGGTCCGTGGCGCATGAACGGGGGATTAAATCGGTCTGAAGTCGACGTTGGGATGTACCTGCCGGCCGGTGACATGCTCGGCTTGGACGGACCCCGGCCTGCGCCGGGGTGATGGCTTCATTTAACCCTACACTCACGACCAAGCCAAAGGACGCGGCGGTTCACCGCTCACTTTATCGTCAAGAGACCGGCACGAACCAAGCCATCCTTTGACCGCATGCGGTCAACTTCTCGGAGCTGACCGTATTCCTGAGCGTCCTCGCTCAAAGCCAAAAGCAGACCGTTCTGACGACGCACAACCGTCGATCGGATGACATCACGTTCGTCACCGTCAACGCACGCCGTAGAATATGTTCGGATCATGGAACCATCGACCGACGGTACTTTTTTTACCTGGCTGCCAAACGTGCCATTGCAGCGAACCTGACTGATCGATATTGAACGCGCAACATATGCATCAGCTGTAAGCGTCTGTCCGCGCCATGCGCTAAACCATCCGTTCCGGCCATCCATCAATCGAAAAAATACGATGTTGCGCAATTGCCTGTTGGATGGATAGATAACGATTTTTCGATAACCTGCATGCCGGAAAATTTTGTGCACAATTCGTTGTGCTGCCGCATGAGGTATTTCTTCAGAACGTGCCTGACTTTGATATGTTGAAACCCGCCGAGCCGGCCGCGGTGCTGGCGCGGCAATCTCGTTCTTGCGCTGAACCGTTCGTTTCACGTCTCGCGCGCAGTCACTCAGGTTCGACAATGCATCTCGGCTACCGTGAAGCCCGAACTGAGTAATATTTCCGCTTGGCCAAACAACGCGCAACTCATTTCCGTCAGATATTTCTCGATAGATTTGATGGCTTACAACGGAATCCGACTTTGCTACGGGTAGCGCAATGATATTTGGGGTAAGGACGCGCAATCGCTGCTTTAGCAATAAATCTCGATCTACAAAAACACGGCCGGGAATTCTATGGCCGGGTTTCATCCTCCACGTCGGATTGTAAAGAACGACGTGCCAATGCGTTGCACCCATCCCCCACTCGAACACCAAGTGAGTTCGATCAGAGTTGCTTTGGCTAAATGCCCGACATGAACTGTTGTCGAGATTATAACTGATACGCCATCCGCGCACTTTCGCATATTGCCGGTATTCGGACCCGCTGTGTGCAATCGTCGGTAAAAGTACTGCGATTGACGACGCGAAACACAATATCTTTTTCAGCATGCCCAACCTCAAGTCATCAAGTCGAGCCGCTTGCCGCTGAAATGTTACCTTATTGGGTAAAACAAGAACAGGCCAATGCAGCCAGTTGCTGCTCGGCCATTGCTCATTTGAATCGATGTGACCCGGTAACATCCCGAACACGAACTGTTCGATGTTCCGTGGGATCGCTGAATGGAGGCGAACTTAAGCTTCAAGAATGGACGCCACGCCACGC
>JBPCVZ010000395.1:0-51681 GCA_051010015.1 Hyphomicrobiaceae bacterium | reverse complement strand
ACCTATCTCTTCGGGCGCTACGTCCACAACGCCGGCAACATGCCGCTGCTGTTCTGCATCATCCCGGCCGTCGCGCTCGGCCAGCTCGCGCGCTGGGTGGCGCAATGGCTGGGCGTGTGAGGCGTTGGCGAGCGTTACATGCTGCGCACGTCGATGCTGTACTGATTGAGAAGCGCGCGGCAGTTGGGGCAATTCCGTTCGCAAATGGCGAGTGGATCCAGCAGGAGACGTATACAGCCTCCGCCACCCCCACTCCGTCATTCCCGCGTCGGCGGGAACCTAAGCAAACCACCGCGAACTGGGCGTTTGTGGCGACACGCATGGGTCCCCGCCTGCGTGGGGATGACGACAGTGATTGCGGCAACCGCTCGTCGAATTGTCGTGTTCCGACCGATCAAAATCATCGCGCCGCCAGCGATCTCAGACACTGTCGCATGGAACGGCTCAATTCATCCGGACAGCCGTTGTGCTACGACGGGATGACACCAAGGGAGAAGGGCCATAACAGCCCTCGTTTCGGAGCCCTTCGCCACGCAACCGAACATCTCCGCCGGCCCACCCCAAATTTCCCCGTTGAAGGCCCCTACAACCTGATTGCGCTTGCCGCCCGGGTGTCGTAACGCCTTGGGCCATGACAGAAAACGTCCTCATCATCGATTTCGGCAGCCAGGTCACCCAGCTCATCGCGCGGCGCGTGCGCGAAGCCGGCGTCTATTCGGAGATCGTGCCGTTCAACAAGGCTGAGGAAGCGCTCGACCGGCTCAAGCCCCGCGCCGTCATCCTCTCCGGCGGCCCCGCGAGTGTCACCGAAATGGGCACGCCGCGCGCGCCCGACTGGGTGTTCGAAACCGGCCTGCCGGTGCTCGGCATCTGCTATGGCGAGCAGACCATGGTCGAGCAGCTCGGCGGCGGCGTCGAAGGCAGCGACCACCGCGAGTTCGGCCGCGCCGAGCTCGAGGTCCTCAAAGGCTCGGCCCTGTTCGACGGCGTCTGGGCGCCGGGCGACACGCCGCAGGTGTGGATGAGCCATGGCGACCGCGTTACCCGGCTGCCCGAAGGCTTCGAGGTCATCGCTGTCTCCGCCGGTGCGCCGTTCGCCGCGATCGCCGACGAGGCGCGCAATATGTACGCGGTGCAGTTCCACCCGGAAGTGGTGCACACCCCCGACGGCGCCCGCCTGCTCAGCAACTTCGTGCACAAGATCGGCGGCCTCGCCGGCGATTGGACGATGGCGCATTTTCGTTCGTCGGAGATCGAGCGCATCCGTGCCCAGGTCGGCACCGGCAAGGTCATCTGCGGCCTCTCGGGTGGCGTCGATTCCGCCGTCGCCGCGGTGCTGATCCACGAGGCGATCGGCGAACAGCTCACCTGCATCTTCGTCGACCACGGCCTGATGCGCATGGGCGAAGCCGACCAGGTCGTCTCGCTGTTCCGCGAGCATTACAACATCCCGCTCGTCCACGTCGATGCGTCCGCAAAATTTCTCGGCGAACTGGCCGGGGTGTCGGACCCGGAACACAAGCGCAAGACCATCGGGCGCCTGTTCATCGAGGTCTTCGAGGAAGAGGCCGCGAAGCTCGGCGGTGCCGATTTCCTGGCCCAGGGCACGCTCTACCCGGACGTCATCGAAAGCGTCTCGTTCGACGGCGGGCCCTCGGTGACGATCAAGTCGCACCACAACGTCGGCGGCCTGCCCGAGCGCATGAACCTCAAACTTGTCGAACCGCTGCGCGAATTGTTCAAGGACGAGGTGCGCGCGCTTGGCCGCGAGCTTGGCCTGCCCGACACGTTCGTTGGCCGCCACCCCTTCCCCGGACCCGGCCTCGCGATCCGCATTCCCGGCGAGATCACGCGGGAAAAACTCGACATCCTGCGCAAGGCCGACGCGATCTATCTCGACGAGATCCGCAACGCCGGCCTCTACGATGACATCTGGCAGGCGTTCGCCGTGCTGCTGCCGGTGCGCACCGTCGGCGTGATGGGCGATGCGCGCACCTACGACCACGTCTGTGCGATCCGCGCCGTCACCTCGACCGACGGCATGACGGCGGACTATTTCCCCTACGACCACGCCGTCCTGGGCCGCATCGCAACGCGCATCATCAACGAGGTCGACGGCATCAACCGCGTCGTCTACGACATCACCTCGAAGCCGCCCGGCACGATCGAGTGGGAATAGCCGGCCGCCGGCAGGGCCGTCATTTCGCGAGCAGCAGCCAGGTGCCGATGCCGATCACCGGCGGGATCAGCCACACCGCCGCCAGCAGGCTGTAGGTCTTCAGCGCAAAGCGAATATCGAGACGGCGCCGATTGGCAATCCAGCGATCGAGCCTGCCGTCCTTGTTGACGCGCGGGCGGGCGCCGAGCGTCGCATACTGATAGTCGATCTCCTCGTGGTTCTCGCCGTTGGCGAGAATCTCGTCGTAGTGGTGCATGAAGCGGCGCAGCGCGTCGAGGTCCGGCAGCCGCGCGATCTTGAGGTCCTTGCCGAGCTTGTTGATCTTGAGGCCCGTCTCGTAGAAGCGCCGCGCGCGGCTGGCGAGGTCCTGCTGCTGGTAGAGCATCGCGATGACGAACGAAACCGCCCCTGCGGTGGCCGCCGTAAAACTGATCACGTACGTCACCAGCGCCGTCAGGAACGGTTCGAACTGCAGCGTGAAGAGCGGCACCAGGAAGCCGTACATGCCGGACAGTGCAAACGTGAACTGGCCGGCGCTGTGCTTGCGCTCGAGCCGCTTGCTGGCGTTGAAGAGGGCGCCCTTCATGATCCGGCAGTTGCGCACGAGGTCGTCGCGCTCGGCACTGATCGCCGCCGGCGGCCCGGTCACCACGTCGAACGCGGTGCCATCGATGGTGCCGGCCTCGATCGTGCCGGCCCCGATTGTGCCGGATTGCGCATCGATGTGGCGTGCGCGAATTCGCGCCAATGCCTCGTGCTGCACGAGGGCGGCGACGTTGTCACGAATCGGTGCTGGGCCTGACGAGCGCTGGGTCATGCCTCGCGTACTACAGCGATTCGGGTCGGCGGATCGCGTCAGTGATCGCGTCTATCTACGGCTTTGGCAGCGCCGCCAGGCGATCCCGCGCGGTTTCGAAGCCATGCGTCAGCGCCTGCTGGTAGTAGTAACGCGCAAACTTGATATCGGCCCGGCGCAAGGTCTCGGAGGTGCCGGCATCGCCCGGCGCCGCACCCGGTCCCTTGCCCGCCAGCGGATCATAGGTTTCGGCCAGCATGAACCACAGCTGCGGGCTGTCCGGCGATGCCGCCGTACGCAGGGCCGCGCGGGCTTCGGCGGTGCGTCCCGCATCGAGTGCGCGGCGCGCGCGATGTTCCGCGTCGGATGGATCGAGCGCCGCGCCGCGGGTGCCGCCTGGCTGTGTCGCCCGCGCCACCTTGACCGGTTTGCTCGTATCGAACCAGTTGCCCGCCGATACGCTCGCAACAGCCACGGTCTTTACCGGCACCACGGTTGTCGCCAGGGTCTTCGTTTCCTTACGCGGTAGCGGCGCGGAGGCCGGCGGGCTCGCAGGTGTTACCTGATGCGACGTCATGGAAATGAAAAACACGAGCGGCACGATGATCAGAATACCGGCGGCAAAACCGAGGAATGCGGCGGTTGAGCGCTCGCTCCAATTCCAATGCCGGTCGGCGCGCACCGCGGGCTGGCGCTGTTGCCAGCTCGATGGCGTGCGAAACGGGGGATCGGCCTCGGCAAGTCGGGCCTCGAGAAGGAAATCCGTTTCTGCGATGGGGCCGGGTTTGTCCGTCTGGGTGGCCGCCAGCTCCGCGGCCACGGCCTGGCGCTCCGCCTGCCGGTCGAGGCCCAGGGAGGGCGGCTCCGAATGTACGGCAAGGCTCTCGATTTGTTGCGTCGAGCTCGCGAAGTTATGCGCCCCGCGCAGTTCCGACGGAGCGGCAAAATCTTCAATCGTCAGTTCTTGCGATGGTTCATCTGATTCTTGCAGTGTCCGTTCGTACTTCACGATGGCCCCCTGAACCAGCCATTTGGTTCATCGCAGCCACGGCCACCGCCGGGCGCCGGTTACGGCACTAGCGGCTATCGGGAACAGCCCGAGCCAATGGTGCGGTGTCCCGGCCGGGATACGCACTGTTACAAAGACCACCGCCACAGGGTCACATGAATGAGGTGTCTATCCCGCCCCATCTACTGCATCGGCTCTCTCCCAGCCGATGACATATCTGTCATCGACCGGGCGGGCGAAGTTGTGGCAAAGAGATGAACAAAGTTGGGCATCGTTTGGAGCGCGAACGCAAATGGTTACACTGATACTTGGTTTGCTCGTCTTTCTCGGCATTCATGCCCTGCCGATGAACCCCGGCTTGCGCGCCGGCCTCATCGAGCGCTTTGGCGAAAACGCCTATAAGGGCGCGTTCTCGCTCATCTCCGCGATCGGCTTCATCCTGATTATTCTCGGATACGGCAAATTGCAGGTGCTCGCGGGCAAAAACCCGCAAATCTGGGTGCCACCGACCTGGACCACGCACCTCGCGCTCGCCTTGATGATGATCTCGATGGTGCTGCTGGTCGCGGCCTACGTGCCCTCGAACATCAAACGCATCGTGGGCCATCCGATGCTCGCTGCGATCAAGGTGTGGGCGCTGGCGCATCTACTGGCCAACGGCGACCTGGCATCGATCCTCCTGTTCGGCAGCTTTCTCGCCTACGCGGTCATCGACCGCATTTCGGTCAAGAAACGTGAGGCGGTCGCATCCGCGACGGCGCCGTCGGGCAGCCTCGCTGGCGATGGCATCGTCGTGGTCGGTGGTTTGGCGCTCTACGCGGCATTTGCCTTCTTCCTGCACGAATGGCTGATCGGCGTCGCGCCGGTGCCGGGTATCGGTGCATGAGTGGACGGTTGATAGGCATCGCCCGGCGGGCGGCCCGGCGCGCGCCGATGGAGGCGGTCGAGCAGGTCCCGATTTCCCTCGAAGCTGGTCTTGAGGGAGATCACAAAGGTGCCAAGTTCCCCTTGCGACAAGTCACCGTGCTGTCGATCGAATCCTGGCGGGCCGCCCTTGACGATCTCCCCGGCAAGCCCGATCTGCCATGGACGGCACGGCGGGCCAATTTGCTGGTCGAAGCGGTCCGCCTGCCGCGTGCCAAGGGAGGCCTCATCGCGATCGGCGACGTCGAGCTTGAAGTGACCAATCAGACGGTGCCATGTGGGCGCATGAATGAGGCCTATGACGGGCTGCTCAAGGCGCTGCATCCCGACTGGCGGGGCGGCGTTACCTGCCGCGTGGTGCGTGCTGGGACCGTACAGGTCGGCGATTCGGTCGAAATCCTGTTCGCGCCACCGGAGCATCGCGTCACACTGCCGGGTTGACGGTGACTGCGACAGCCCGGCGCACCCGCCCCGTGCATCTCAATGGCGCGTTGCGGTTGTCACAGTCGACGGTGCGGCGCTGCCGTGGCAGCGGCTGTCGCCGCTGTTACTTGCGTAACGAGCCTGGATCGTTATGAGTACCGTCTCAAAGCGCTGGGCGCGAAGCTTACTGCAAAATTTCACAGAGCCGAGGACGGTAACCGCACCATGAGCGACGACAGCGAAGCACTCATTCGCGAGATAGACGAGGAGATCCGGCGCGAACGGCTGGTCAAGCTCTGGAACCAGTATGGCACGCTCTTTCTCGGCGGCCTGGCCGCAATCGTGCTGCTGGTCGGCGGCTGGCAGTGGTATACCGCTTATCAGCTCGACCGCTCACAGACAGCTGGCAGCCAGTTCCAGGAAGCCGTCCAGTTGCTGGACGGCGACAAGAAGCAGGATGGCCTCGCAGCGCTCGAGCAGATCGCCAAGGAAGGCACGCCCGCCTATGCGATGCTGGCAAAACTGCGTCTGGCCGCGGTGCACCGCGAAGCCGGCGAAGCCGACAAAGCATTGGCGCTCTATCAGGTGGTGGCCGACGACACGGGCGGCGATCGCCTCCTGAGCAGTTTTGCCAGCCTGCAGATTGCATCGTTGAAAGTTGACAGCGGGACCTGGACCGACGTCCAGAATCGGCTCAACGAGTTAGCGGATGACTCGAGTCCGTGGCGCCACACGGCGCGTGAATTGCTGGGATTGGCGGCGTTTCGGCACAAGAAGTGGGACGAAGCACGGCAGGCCTTCACCAGTTTGATGTCGGATCCGACGGTCTCGCAGACGATCCGGCAACGGGCCCAGACGGCCTTGGCATTGATCACGCGGGAGACCGAAACGAAGAATCCGGGCAAAGCGTCCCAAGCGGCACCTGCGAAAACCGATCTCAAAAAAGACAAAAGCGCAGAAGAAGGTGCCAAATCAACAGGGGGGAGCAACGCATCAGCTGCGTCGACCCCGTCAAATGGAGCAGGCGCCAAGGATGACGCCAGTAAGAGCAAGTGACACGACATGCCCGCGGCTGGCGCGCCGATCGTGCGGTTTTGTGCGATTCGCCCGCCCCGCTGCGGTTGCGCTCGCGGTCGCCCTGACGGCCGGTTGCTCGGGCGGTCTGCCTAAAATCGACGAGCTCAATCCGTTCAAAGAGAAACCGAAGCCGCTGCCCGGCAAGCGCATTTCGATCATGCCTCAGAGTGATCGCGTCGGCGGCGGCGAACTGTCGACGGCATCGATCCCGGTGACGCTGCCGCCGCCGATGGTCAATACCAACTGGACGCAGCCGGGCGGAACGCCCAACAATGCACCTGGGCACCTCTCGACATCCGCCACCCCGCGCCGCGCGTGGAGCGCCGACGCCGGCAAAGGCTCCAGCTCGAATGGCCGGTTGACGGCGGCGCCGGTGGTGTTCGGCGGACGCGTCTTCACGCTCGATGCGTCGAGCCGGGTGACGTCGTTCAATGCCGCTTCTGGCAGCGTGCAATGGCGCAGGTCGCTGGTGCCGGAAAAAGAGACCGGGTATGAAGGCTACGGCGGCGGTCTCGCCGTCGACAATGGCCGACTTTATGTATCGACCGGATTTGGCAGCGTGGTGGCGCTCGACCCTGCCACGGGCAAGCCGATCTGGCAGAAAAAGCTCGGCATTCCGGTGCGCGCCTCGCCGACCGCCGCCGGCGATCGCGTATTCCTGATCAGCAAGGGTGGCGTATTCTTCTGCCTGAGCGGTGTCGACGGCTCCGAACTCTGGCAGTTCCGTGGCTTGCCCCAGGTCACCAGCCTCAGCCACAGCCCGAGCCCGGCGGTCGATGGTGACGTCGTGACGGTGCCCTACCCGAATGGAGACATCGTTGCACTGAGCGTCGCCGACGGCACGCCATTGTGGCAGGAGAACCTCGCCAAGACCCGGACAACCACGTCGTTTGCCGCGATGAGCGATGCGGCGGCGCCGGCGATGGTCGGCGGCATCACCTATTCGATCGGTCACGGCGGCAAGTTCGTGGCGACCCAGCAGGCCAGTGGTGAACGTCTCTGGGGGCTCGATATCGGCGGTGTCCAGCGCCCCTGGGTTGCCGGCGACTCGGTGTTCGTCGTCGACACCCGCGGTCAGTTGGTCGCGGTCGACCGCAATGCCGGCAAGATCCGCTGGACAACCCAGTTGCCGGGCACCAAGGTCTGGTCGGGACCCGTTCTGGCTGGCGGCAAACTGTGGCTCGGGTCGAACAAGGGCCAGCTGATCGGTGTTGATGCGACAGCGGGTACCATTGCGACGAAGATCAACGTCGGTGACAAGGTCTACGTGCCGCCTGTCGTTGCCGAGGGCCGGCTCTACGTCCTGACGAACAGTGCGAAACTGATGGCATTCCGCTGATTTGGGCGAGACAGCAGGCCAACGGCCGGGCTGTTGCCTTTGCCGCTTAACTTGTCCGTCATGCTATATTCGACGACGTCCTGCACACCTGCGGGGCGGGTTCTGTTGTTCTGTTTTGGAAGCGTGTTATGGCCGAGTTGCCTGTCGTTGCGATCATTGGCCGGCCGAATGTCGGGAAATCGACGCTGTTCAACCGCCTCACCGGGCGGCGTACGGCGCTCGTCTCCGATATGCCCGGGTTGACGCGGGACCGTCGCGACGAAGTTTGCGAGCTGTTCGACATTCCGGTTCGCCTGCTCGATACCGCCGGCCTCGAGGAGGCACCGCGCGGCTCGATCCCATCACGCATGCGCGAGCAGAGCGAGCAGGCCGTGCGCGACGCCGACCTGATCCTGTTCGTCATCGATGCGCGCGACGGCGTCACGCCGGCAGATGAAAAGTTTGCCGATATCGTGCGCAAGGCCGGTCGCCCGACGGTCGTCGTTGCCAACAAGTGCGAAGGCCGCCAGGGCGATGACGGCTTCTACGAGGCATTTTCCATCGGGCTCGGCCAGCCGATCGCGATTTCCGCCGAGCACGGCGAAGGCATCGGCGAACTCGAGCGCGAGGTTCTGGCCGCACTCGGGCTTGAAATCGAGAACCTGGCGGACGACGAAAGCGCCTCGGACGACGATGGCGCGGCGGAAGCGCTGCGCCCGATCCGCGTTGCAATCGTTGGCCGGCCGAATGCGGGCAAGTCGACATTGGTCAATGCGCTGCTTGGCGAAGACCGCATGATCACCGGGCCGGAACCGGGGCTCACGCGCGATTCGATCGAGACCGATTTCAGCTGGAACGGCCGCGCCATGCGTCTCGTCGACACCGCCGGCCTGCGGCGCAAGTCGCGGATCACCGAGAAAGCTGAAAAGCTCTCCGTCAGCGATACGGTGCGTGCGCTGCGTTTCGCCGAGGTCGTCGTCGTCATGATCGATGCCGAGCATCCCTTCGAGCATCAGGATCTGACGATCGCCTCGATGGTCGCCGATGAGGGGCGCGCCATCGTCATCGCCATCAACAAGTGGGACCTGGTGGCTGAAAAGCAGAGCCAGTTGAAGGCCCTGCGTGACATCGTCGAGCGCAAGCTGGCCCAGGTCCCGGGCGTTCAGGTTGTCACGGTGTCGGCGCTGGCCGAGCGCGGCCTCGACAAACTCATGGCAGCGATCCTGTCGGCGCATGGCATCTGGAACAAACGCATCGCGACGGCATCGCTGAACGAGTGGTTGCGCAGTGCGCTCGACCGCCATCCGCCGCCGGCTGTGCGCGGCCGCCGCATTCGCCTGCGCTACATTACCCAGCCATCGGCGCGCCCGCCGACATTCATCGCGTTCACATCGCGGCCAAAGGACCTGCCGACCTCCTATGTCCGCTATTTGCTCAACAGCCTGCGTGAGGCCTTCGGTCTGCCCGGGACGCCGATCCGCCTCAATCTGCGCAAAGGCGAAAATCCGTACGCTGATCGAAAGTAACGAATGTCGCCGTGTTGAGCACTGCTGCGCGGAGAAAATGGGTCATACCCCGTGCCAGCGTCCGACTTTCTTGGTGCTGTGCCGGCTTGGTGCTGTGCCGGTTTTAGCCGGTTGGAGAACGACATTTCGACCGGCGGTTGCTCCAAACTCCGTCGTCATCCCGTCGAAGGACGGGACCTATTCGCGCTGCTGCGGGCCGAGCGATGGTGGCAAAGCGTATGGGTTGCGGCCTGCGCCGGAAAGACGACTGCGGGGGGACGAGGGTCCATGGCAAACTGTGACATCCGATTTCGCCGGACAGCCGTGCGCGTTGAGCGTTCGGGTTAACCACGACTGCGGCATTTCCCCCATCCCTTGTATAAAGATCTTGCACAGCCCTAATCTAATGTTACAGCAACGGCCGGCTTAAGAATGTAGGAACGTTGTATAAAGCCCGGTTAGTACAGTCGTGCTACAGGTTTGTTCCGCCAATAGTTTTGGACCACACATAATGCGTAACGCTGCAGTTCAGGCGCCCGGAATGGGTTCATTCCTCGCGCGCGTGGTTTTCGGTTTGGGCATCGCCATCATGGCGTTCGGCTTCGCCGTCGAGAGCGCCAATGCCGTACCCCGCAAAGTCAAGCGGGAGTGCCGCGGAGACTATAAGTCCTTGTGTCCGCGCTATAAAGCGGGCACGTCGCGGATGCGCTCATGCATGCGCGCGAAGGGCCGTCAGCTCTCGTGGGGCTGTTATCAGGCCCTCAAGGACTACGGCTACGTCAAGTCCCGGCGCGGCACCAAGCGACGTGGCAGGCGCAGTCGGCGCGGCCGGCGGCGCAGGTAGTTTCACCCCGCCAGCGCCCACCCCACGACTTATTCCTGTGCTATAAAAAAAATCGGCACAAAAATCGGGGGTGGCGTGGCGGAGATTTGGTTTTATCACCTGGAACGTCAGACACTCGACGAAGTGCTGCCAAACCTGCTGGAGCGGACGCTTGAGCGCGGCTGGCGTGCTGTCGTGCAGGCCGGTTCGAGAGAACGTCTTGAAGCCATCGACAATCTGCTTTGGACGTACAGCAACGCCAGCTTTCTACCGCACGGTATGAAGCGGGATGGCAATCCGGTTCTGCAGCCGGTGTTTCTGACCGAAGATGACGACAACCCGAACGGGTCGGATGTGCGTTTTCTGGTCGAGGGTGCCGAACTCGTGGACCCGGAAGGCTATACGCGGCTGGTCTATCTCTTCGACGGTGCGGATCCCGAGGCGCTTGGCCGTGCGCGTGCGGCCTGGACGCAGGCCAAGTCAACCGATTGCCAAGCAACATACTGGCGCCAGACCGAAGCCGGGCGCTGGGAAAAACAGCAGTGATGTGCAAGTTGCGATTTGGCGTCATTAATCTGTGTACGGAACATAAATTCCGACGGTCCATGCCCCTCTTCGATGCCGCCTGAGTAACCGTCAATGAACTACCGCCACGCATTCCATGCCGGCAACTTTGCCGATGTAATGAAGCATATCGCGCTGGTCCGCGTGATCGAGCATCTTGCGCAGAAAGACAAGCCGTTCCGGGTGATCGATACCCACGCCGGCATCGGCCTTTACGATCTCACCGGCGATGAAGCACAGCGTTCCGGCGAATGGCGCAACGGCGTCGGCGCTGTGTTCGATGCTCAGCATCTTGCACCGGTCGGCGTCGCAGCGGGTAGCCAGCTCGATGCGTTGCTTGAGCCCTATTTCCGGGTTCTACGCGAGGTCAACGGCACTCATGCATCGGCGCTTGGCGACGGCATCGGCGCCGAACTGCGCTATTACCCGGGCGCTGTTGAGATTGCCCGGCGCCTAATGCGTGATGATGATCGCCTGGTAGCCAACGAGTTGCACGCAGCCGATGCCGCCCAACTGCGCCGCCTGATGAAACGTGACGAGCGTGTGCGTGCGTTGCAGCTCGACGGTTGGCAGGCCGCGAAATCACTGTTGCCGCCAAAAGAGCGGCGTGGTGTCGTTCTGATCGACCCGCCTTTCGAGCGTGCTGGAGAGTTCGCTCGCCTGGAAAGTGCACTTGACGAGATCGTGGCCCGGTTCGCCACCGGCACCACGCTTATTTGGTATCCGATCAAGGCTGGTGGCGAGGCCGCCGCCTTTCTCAAACGCATGACGAAGTCGGGGCATCGTCGCCTCCTTTCGGCGGAGCTGTTGGTGCGCCATCGCGATACCCAACAAGGCCTCAATGGCTCGGGATTGCTGGTTCACAACCCGACTTTTGGTCTCGATGAGCAGTTCCAGGTCATTTTGCCTTGGCTCGTCGAGAATCTCGGACAGCGAGCCGGCGCCACCTGGCACGTGACCTGGCTTGCCGGAGAATGAGTGAGCAAAACGCTATATAATGTTGAATTATATATTTTTTTATTCTTCTTCAAAAAGTGATCATTTGCTCCTTGGAGGACCTTTTTGAAGAAGTCGCCACGGCGTGTGGTACGCACGGATTTGCGATGTACGCCAATGCTTTGGGGCCTGCGCATTATGGACTTGCCAGTGACCCGCCGATCACTCATATTTTAACCATTCAGGTGGCGCGCATGCACGTATTTGGGTGCTCACCAGTTCATATTGATCACCCGATTTCGTGCCGCTATTTCGCGTTCACGCATCTTTCCCGAGCGAAGGAAGCGGCCTGATGCGCACGCGACTTCGTGCGTGTATCGGCCGTTCGGCGGGCCGAAGAATGTGCAGGAGAATTGGGAATGCGACAGACTGGTACAGTCAAGTTTTTTAACCAGACCAAAGGGTTCGGTTTTATCACGCCGGATGAAGGCGGCAATGATGTCTTTGTTCATGTCACAGCTGTAGAAAGCTCCGGGATCGGTGCGCTTGATGAAGGTATGCGGGTATCCTTTGATACAGAGCCGGACAAGCGCGGCAAAGGCCCGAAGGCAATCGACATCCAGGTTGCGTCATAGCCTCCAAGCGCTGTTCGCCACCGACCGCGTTTGATCAGCCTTACGGACCGTACAGTCGGTTACGGATCGATCGCATGGCAATGACCGTGGCCGTCGCAGATCAAATATTGCGTCGGCCAAAGAGAAAACTCTGTTGTCTTTTTCAATTCTTTGCGGAGCGAGAGCGGTCTCGGCACTACACCCGAATTGACGCTTAGTTCTTGATACGTATCCATTTTTCAGACGCAATGGTGCGCTGCGCCGTTGAGTGTGCCTGTCCAGCATCTCGCGTTGGCAAAATCGCGAGCACGGCATCGTGTTTAGGACGCGGCAATAGGTTTGAGCTAACGTCGGGTCAATGCAGGTTCTGCAATCGCATTTACTGAACAAGGACTGTAGCCATGCTGAAACTATTTGGAATTGCGGTTGCCGCTGCATTGCTTGTGCCGACAGCCCTTCCGACCGCGGCGGAGGCCGGCGCCAAGGGCAAAAGCCGCTACAGCAAATCGAGTGGCCGCAGCGTCCGTGGCTACCGCAAGCGCCGTGGGAGCTATTCGTACTCTGCAAACGACGTCGCGAACACGTCGGATGATAGCCGCACACGTTACGGCAGCGTGAACGCTTACCGTGATCCATTCTCCGACCGTCAGACGACCGCTGGTCCTTTTGATCACGGTTGGTTTTTCGACTCGGCGGTGGCTCCTCGCGGTGGTGACTCGCCCTATATGCAGTAACCTGCGCGCCAGACGATCGCCTGTTCGTCGCCATTCGTCTTGCACTATTTTGCTCGCAATGGTCAGAACCTCCAAACGCTTCCAGCCAGTCGCAGGGCGGCCGTTGGTCTGCTGCGGATCGCCTCAATTTTGCAGTCGAGTGCGGCTTTTCGGATATAGTTGGCACGTTCGAGGTCCGGTATATAGCGGTTCGCTTTAGTCGTTTGATTTGAGGTTCCGATGCGTTCCCCTTTGACTGCTTGTGTGCTCGCCATCTTGATGTGTTTTACTGCGACGAATTCCTGGGCTGCGTGCCAAAAGCTGGGATTTGCCGTCAATGACTACGGCAAGGCAGGCCCGATCCGTGATGCCAAGAAATTGCTCGATAAGTATATCGCCGAATGGACGGCAGAGCGCGGCATCAAGCGCTACAGGACAGGCAAGAAGACCGTGACGTGTGAGCTTTTTCTGGATTTCGGCTTCTTTGACGAGCACACGTGTAAGGCGACCGCGACTTTTTGCTGGAAGGGCGGTTCAAGTCGTCCTAGGCGGGTTGCCAACAACTAACTCCATCTGTGCGTCTGTCGCTGATACAAAAGCATATGGTGTCGTTGGGGCTGGCTACGCGGCCATGGCTGCGTGCGGAAACTTGGCCTCGAGCGCTTCACGGTCGAACGGTACCATCAGAAATTCATCGGCGCCCGTCTTCAGCGCTCGAGAGATGTCTATCGGGTCGTTTTCCGTAGTGACATAAACGACGTGGGGTTTGCGGCCGGCAAATTGCCGATTGAACTCGACCAGGAAGTCGAAGCCACTCATATCGGCAAGGTCCCAGTCGAGGAAGATGGCGTGCGGCATCTGCTCGGCACACTGTTCGATCGCGTCTTGGCCCGTTGTCGCCTCTACAACTTCATAGCCAATGCTGTTCAGCAGTGTCTTGGCAACCTTGCGGATCACGTTGGAGTCATCAACGACGAGACAGAGTTTCACAGGGTGCCTCTTTAAATGATTGCATCGCAGCAGGCGTTCTGTCGAAGCCCAAGGCCATCACGGCCGAACACCTGCATTATCCGAGTGCATCATTAACAGTGCGTTTACGCGTGGCACGTTTGTCGACACCGCCGCGAAGTGGATCGTCTTTAGTGGTGGTTGGCCCGAATGGTGACGATCTCATCGTCATGCTCAAGGCTGATCTGTGCGCCAACGTTCTGGGCAAGTCGCCACGTATAGTAGGCTTGCACTGACATGGCATCGATCTCCGGCATCTCGCCGGCGACAATTTCGGGCAGGTGCTGCGGCGGGCGTGATCTGGGGCCGGTGCATTCGATTATGAATTGGGGCAGGGTCAAATCTTCTTCGATCGAAACTGAAATCGTGCCACCTCGTGGCAGCGCGTTGAGCGAGATGGCAACCAGGTTGAGAAGTAGTTTCACTTGGTTCTTCGGGAGGAAGCCCGATGGTGCGGTCCAGGTCAGCTTGTGCTTGGCATCACCGATGAAACCTTCAGATATCTCGCGTGCTGTCTGGAGATCGATTTCTGCGCCGGCAGAGCCGGCTGCACCGAAAGCAAACCTGGCAAACTGTAGCCGCGCGGACGCCTGCACCGTAACGTTACGGATCACATCCATTGCGTAATCGCGTGATCCTGGGTCTCCATCTTCGCCAAGAATCTCCAGCCCATTGTAGATTGCGCCTACCGGACTGATCACATCGTGACAGATTTTGCTTGAAATCAAGGCTGCGAGTTCGAGATCAGAGGGTTCGGCAGCATGTGTCATGTCGGCTCCAGCTTGCGGAATGTAGGAAAGTGCGAACCGGCGATCAGACGCTATCCATACAGGCTACCGATTGCGTAACTGTGTTTTCGAATGTTCGATTCGCATACCTTGTTCGCGCGGGCCTGACCACTCGGATAGCGGTCAATTCGAACCGGCCGCGTGCGGTTTGCCGTCTTGCGTGGCTGGAACGACTCGGTTGGCCTTTTGTACCGGGTGCAATCCTGATAGTTGCATAGGGTCGCGACGTGCTCAGTCGAGCATTATTGGGGGCTGAATGAAAATACCATCACACCAAGAGCTTGTTCGTGCGCTGCTGCCAGCTGTCGGCGCGGCGGCGCGGTTGGAGATGAGCTATTTTCGCGGAGATTTTGCCATCGAGCGCAAAGCCGACTCTTCCCCCGTGACGGTAGCGGACCAGGAAGCCGAACTGATCATTCTGAAGGCCCTGACCGCGGCTGCCCCCGATGTACCGATTATCGCCGAGGAGCAGTACAGCGCGGGCATCGTTCCCGACGTCGACGGTACCTTGTTTCTGGTCGATGCGCTTGATGGCACGCGAGCCTTCGTCAAGGGCAACACGGACTTCACGATCAATGTCGCGCTCGTTGTCGACCGGGCCCCTGTCTTCGGACTGATCCTGCTGCCGGCCAATGGTCAGCTATATGTCACGACCGGGCCCAATGCCGCCGGCTTCGCCAAAATTGACGTCCAAAGCGAATTCGATGCCAACGAAGTGATGTTCGAACCGGTACGGACGCGCAAGCCCGACCCGAATGCCTTGGTCGTAACCCTATCCAACTCCCATCCCTCGAAGCGCCTGGATCAAGCTTTGGCGGATAAGCCGATCGGCAGTCGCCTTGAAGCGGGCTCGTCGCTTAAATTTTGCCGCATGGCGGAAGGCAAGGCCGATTTCTACCCGCGGTTCGGATCGATCTCCGAGTGGGATATTGCGGCTGGCCATGCGATCCTGAAAGCGGCAGGCGGTGAAGTGACGGATTTTGAGGGTGAGCCGCTGCGCTACGGCAATGACGCCGCGAAATACCGCACCCCACCGTTTGTTGCCTGGGGCAAGGAAGAGCTGAAGTCGCAAATTCGCTTCAGCGCCGATTGACGACTTCGATGCATGACATTGTGCTGTCAACAATGCTCAAGGATCACCGCTCAGCGCCGTGAAACAGTCCAACCGCGGACGCCGTAAAGCCATACTTTTTTAATATTCTTTTACGATCTTTCAACCATGACATCGCGCATCTGCGCGGCGTTTGATGCGCTGAATGGTTTGGTGATCAGGTCGTTGTACATCATTTGACCGAAACCATTGATTCCGCGGGAATGGATTCCTGGAGCGTTACGATGGTGAAACATTTTTCTCATTGCGTCTGGATTTGGCTGCTGGCGGCCGGCGTCGGCTTCGGCGGGGCCGCGGCAAACGCACAGGAGCGCTTGCCGTGGGGGAATGATGGCCGGGGTCAGACGGCCTATGATCAACGTTATCCGGCAAGCCCACCCTATCGCCAGGCGCAACGCCCGCCGACCACGCCCGATGCCTACGCTTCGCGCCCGCCGGGAAGTCGTTACGACTACGGTCAGCCGCGACAGCGACCACGGGTCTACAGCGATCGCGCCCCACGTCCGAATTATGACCCACCACGGCGCGACAGGGCGCCCGCATACGCCCCGCCGCAGCGTCGCCATATCGAACCTTATCGCGCGCCTGCGCAGCCTGGATATCCACGCCGTTACGGCGCCAATGAGCCCTACAGTCCGAATTACGGCAATGGCGACCGGGGCTATGATGATCGGCGTTATGACGAACGTCGCTACGATCGCGCACCGAAGATGCCGGACGGCAGTCGGACGACTTATTCCGAAAACGAAGTCGTTAATGCCGGGCACAGGTTCTTCGGTTCGCTGAGCACAGGGCTGGCCAAGGCCATCCAATGGGCCTTCAAGCAATCTGGGCGGCCGAACGGTTATATTCTGGGCGAAGATGCCGGCGGCGCTTTCATCGCAGGCCTCAGGTACGGCGAAGGTAAGCTGTACACCAAGAACTACGGTGTGCGCCGCGTGTTCTGGCAAGGACCGAGCGTCGGCTACGATTTTGGCGGTGACGGCAACCGCACAATGACGCTCGTATACAACCTTAGATCGCCGCGTGACATCTTTCGGCGCTTTGGCGGTGTCCAAGGTTCGGCCTATTTGGTCGGTGGCGTAAGTGTGCAATTCTTACGTGGTGACCGCGACGTCACCCTGGCGCCGATCCGCACCGGTGTGGGGCTTCGCTTGGGCGCAAATATAGGGTATTTGAAATACACGCGGCGTCCGACATGGAACCCATTCTAACGCCGCGTAGGCTTCCAGGACCTTTCTGCCAGGTCTCTTTTGTGGGGGGGCCGAGTGGCGCATGGGGTTGTGAATACGGCAAATCCGGTTAGGGTTTGCTGATTATCCGGCCTCATCATTTGGTTCGTGCGGGAGCATAACGGTGTTCACGTTCCACTCTATCATGTTCGTGTCACTGGGTTTTCTCTGCGCGCTTTTGCTGGGGTTCGTGGTCGCGCCTGCTTTCTGGGCGCGAGCTGTTCGGCTGACTTCGGAACGCATGCGCGCGTCTCTTCCGCTTACCGAGAAGGAAATCAGCGCGGAACGCGATCGCTTGCGAGCCGAGAATGCGATTCGCGTGCACCAGTTGACCGCGAAGATCGAGCAGGCGCGTCTCTTCGATGCACGCCAGAAAGTCGAAATCAATCGCCGCGACGGCACGATCAGCGCGTTACAACGTCGGCTCCAGCAAATTGAGACCGAGCGCGAAGGCAGTGAGAACGCTCGGCGTGTCCTTGAAGCGACGATTACGCAACGCGTTCCGGAAATCGAGGCGCGGCTGATGGAGGCGCGCCAGCTGCTTGCCAAGCGTGATGCCGAAATGACGACGCTGCAGAAGGACACCGGCCGGACATTTCGCGCTCTCGACGATGCCATGCAGGTCAACGCCCAGCAGCGTGCGGAAATCGATCGTCTCAAAGTATCCCTAGCCGGACATGGTGGGCGGCCCCACAATGCAGCTTCGGGTGCGGAAACCGAGACGGCTATGCGCGTGGAGTTGGAAAGCTATCGCTTGCGATCGCGCGATCAGGCGGCGTTGATAGCAAAACTTCGCCGCGAATTGAATGGCACGCAGGAAGGCGAACATGGTGCCGGCAACAAGGACAAGAGCGAAGAAGTACGAGATGAAGGGGCGGGCCTCATTCCGTTGAAGCCGGCATTCGCCAATAATGACGAGGGCTGGGACGTTCCGGATCTCGATCAGAGTGAAGCTATTCTCGCTCGCCAAGATGAAGTCGGGAAGCTGCAGGTCAAGCTTGCCGAACAATCCGCCAAAGTGGAGGCCTTGTCTGCGCAATTGGCCAACTACGAAAACGGCGGGGAGGATACCAACCGTTCGCTATCACTGAGAGATACTAAGTCGTCGCTCAAGGCGCGTGCTGCGGCGTCCGAAAAGGAGCTTGCCGCCCGAGACAAAGAGATTGAAGGACTGAGGCGCGAACTTGCCACGGCCAATGAGAGAATTGCGCGGCAGGCCTCCCACTATCAGGACGAGCTGCGCCGCCTAGGTGGTGGCGTGAAAACCGGTGCTCCCCAATCAGAAAGAGTGCCAACCGACAAGAATGAGAGGAAAGGCGCGCAACCGGCGGCACAGTTAGGCGACAATACCGACAAGGTTCTCGAGACGGCGGATGCCGAGCCGGGTCTAGCGGCTAAGTCGGCTGTCACCGGGGGCGACCAGAAGCAGTCCTTGGAGGCGCGGCTGAGCGCGATTGACACGGAAGGCAATGAAGCGTCGTTTGACTTTGATGAGCACGCGGATGCTTCTGAGCCGCCTCGCAAACGGTCGCGTGGTAAGCTGATGGATCGCATTGCCGGTTTGGCAAAGCGCTAGTTTGCACTGCCGCCCCCACGACATGCGATCTAGGCGAAGGCGGTTCGGTCACTTCCGGGTTGGACCGTCGATCACTCAGCGTTTTGCCTGCGTGATTGTCGACATCTCCACCCGGCTCAGAGTCTTGCCGCTGCCGAGATCGAGGATGATGGCGCCGGGGCCGGATGGCGTTTGGTAGTGAACGAGTAGGCGACTGCCCTGCAGCGACATGGTCTTGACGACGGCGCCGGACGGAAGTGCAACCTGATGCCGTGGTGCAAGCGCGGTTTTTGTGGCGGCCTCTGGTGCTGCGACCTTCTTGATAGAAGACAGATAGATGACGCGGCCGACAATGGCGAGCAAGGCGGCAACGATCATGACGCCCATTGTGGCAATTGCGATCTTGAGCGCTTTCACCTGGCCCGGCGAGAGTGGCCCGTTATCGTTTGCCGAATAGGGTTGGGTTACTCGCGGTGGAGATTTGCTTGGCATCATCATATCGCACATTGGTCGACGACAAAGGCTCGACACGGGAAGATAAGCTAAAGGTGTTGGATCCAACCGGCCGTCGGGAGATTGAGAGCAGATGGTGTCCGATAGCGTAAATGTGTCGACGCGGCTAGTCGTCGACGCCAATGATGCGGGCAAACGCCTCGATCGCTACCTCAGCACAATGATCGACGAACTCAGTCGGCAACGTCTGAAAGCCTTGATTCTCGACGGCGAGGTTTGCGTCGATGGTGCACCCTTGCTCGACCCTGCGCACAAGGTCAGGCCCGGTTCCGTTGTCGAGGTCGCCGTACCTGAGGCCGTTTCGCCGGAGCCACTGGGTGAAGATATCGCGCTGGACGTCGTATTCGAGGACCCGCACCTCATTGTGATCGACAAGCCTGCCGGAATCGTCACACATCCGGCACCGGGGCATGAAACGGGCACCTTGGTTAACGCGCTGATCGCGCACTGCGGTGCCGAATTGTCCGGAATAGGCGGTGTCAGGCGTCCAGGTATCGTACATCGACTCGACAAGGACACATCCGGACTCCTGGTTGTGGCGAAGACTGATCAGGCGCACAAGGGCCTGAGCGCACAATTTCAGGCTCACGGACGGGATGGTCGCCTGCAGCGCGAATATCTTGCGCTGGTTTGGGGGCGATTTGAGCGGCCGTCCGGCATGGTCGACAAAGCATTGGCTCGCAGCCCCGTCAATCGCCGAAAAATTGCAGTTGCCAAGCCCGGTACGGGCCGGCGCGCGGTCACGCACTATATGGTAGAGCGTTCGACCGCGACGGAGGCCGGTGCTGAAGTGAGTCGCGTTAGATTGCGTCTTGAAACTGGACGGACGCATCAGATCCGGGTCCACATGGCTGCAATCGGCCACCCTCTGCTCGGTGATCGGGCGTACGGGGCAGGTTACAAGGCAAGCGAAGCACTCCTGCCCATCCCTGCTCAGAAGGCTCTATCCGCGCTAGCGCGGCAGGCCTTGCATGCCAGTTTGCTCGGTTTCCAGCATCCTGTGGAAGACAAACCATTGCGGTTCGACAGTCCAGTTCCACCTGATATTCGTGCGGTTCAGGATCATCTTGCGATGCGGTCAGACTGACATCGTCAACCAGGTTGATTGGCCAAAGTCTGCCGCGGCATACAGATTTTGAGCAGATTTTTGCGTTCAAGGCCTGGAAATAACTGATCTGCGCCCTATTTGTACTAATTCCGCCGCAGTTGCGATCTATGTTCACGGTGTGTCTTTGGTTCATGACTGAGGGACGGCACGCGGTTGTGATGATCTATTGGGTCATTTCGACCGTTAACCTATCAAACCGTATGACAGCATCGTCAGACGATGTGTGTATGTGCAGATCAAGGGTTTGGTATAGTGAGACTGGATCGGAGAGCCGGCGTGGTACGGCTTGTTACGTTGCGTCAACATTGAAGAGCTGGCGCACTTGGCAGGAACGCCGGTTTAATGTGGTGTGAGCTTGATCGTGCGCTGTGTGAAGCGGGCACGTTCGGGTACTGGTCAACGGGAAAATGACGCGTTTTGGGGAATGTGCCGAAGGCACGCCAAGAATGGGCATTTGGTCCTGATCGACAGTTTTGGAGGCGAGAAGAAGAACGATGGCATCGAGAGCGCTACCGACGATTGCGGCGGGTTCTGGTGGTTTGTCCCGTTATCTAGAGGAAATTCGACGGTTTCCAATGCTGGAGCCGGACGAAGAGTACATGCTTGCGCGTAGTTGGCAGGAGCACGGCGACACGGAGGCTGCTCAGAGACTCGTGACGTCTCACCTGCGTCTCGTCGCTAAGATCGCGATGGGTTATCGCGGCTACGGTTTGCCGATCGGCGAGGTCGTGTCAGAAGGCAACGTCGGCCTGATGCAGGCGGTCAAGCGTTTTGACCCCGAAAAGGGATTCCGGCTCGCGACTTATGCGATGTGGTGGATCCGGGCATCGATCCAGGAGTATGTGCTTCGTTCGTGGAGCCTCGTGAAAATGGGCACGACGGCGTCGCAAAAGAAGCTGTTCTTCAATTTGCGCCGCACCAAGGGGCAACTGCAGGCGCTCGAAGATGGCGACCTCAGTCCAGAGAACGTTGACGCGATTGCGACCAAACTTGGCGTGTCGAAGGATGACGTCATTTCGATGAATCGCCGCTTGAGCGGTGATGCGTCGTTGAACGCGCCCCTTCGTGCCGACACCGAAACAGGTGAATGGCAGGATTGGCTGGTCGACGACACGCCCGATCAGGAGCAAATGCTCGGTGAGAGCGAAGAACTGGAGCGTCGCCGCGACTATCTCAGTGCCGCGATGAGCGGGCTCAATGATCGCGAAAAGCGGATTTTCGGAGCACGCAGACTATCGGAAGAGCCGTTGACCCTTGAGGCGCTGTCGGAAGAATTTGGCGTCAGTCGCGAGCGCATCCGCCAGATCGAAGTCAGGGCGTTCGAGAAGGTCCAGAAAGCTGTTCAGGCGGCCGCCCAGAAGGATGGCCTGCTGGCGGCAGATGCATCGGCGTAGGCATTGGATCTGTAGCTGCAAAATAAGCAGCAAAGAATCAGTTAGGAACGCAAGAGGAGCGAGGTCGACTCGCTCCTGAACGGCGGTCCTTGTTGCCGCTGTAGTGCGCGCGTCGGATCACAAAGGCCTTTTATCGCCTTGACGTATCTGGACACCTTGCGGGCTGAGGAGCGCTTTTACGCTTCGGCTATCGTGCGCGGCCAAGGATGGCGCCGCGTTCTGATCGACCATTCGACATTTCGCGATATGGCAGCCTGTGATCACATCCTAGACGCCGCTTTCGAACCTTTCAGGCAACAGCACATACCGCGCATGGCGACCTCTTGGTCCTTTTGCGGCAGGGCAATTGCGTCGCCTGGAGATCGGCAACGTGATGTCGAAAGCGGCACTTACGACGAAGGAGTGGCTCATGCTGAAGTGCCTACGTCCTCGGTTCGTGTGTGTTGGCGGTGACCTTGACGGTCGTTGGGAGTATTCTTTTCGGTCGACTGACTGGCTGATGAGACTGCTCTGGCGCCTCAAACCTTTCCAACCCCCCAGTATGATCTAGTTCAGCACCTGTCGGAACCGCTTATGAATCATGGAGCGAGCGTGCAACTTCCCGGTTGGTGAAGGACGCCAATCCGGTCAATTGTCTCTCAGCAAAAGCCAGATTCCGACCAGAAGAATAAAAAGAGGCCGGCCGTAGTTGCGCCGGTCTTTTTTGGGTCGACACTCCGGCCCAACGTTCCATCCTTGAAACTTTATTGGGCGATCTGCGACATCGAATGGGAGAAATACTTCTCAATGGCGGTCACCAACGACCCAGAAACTTGATTGCGCCAGCGCTGCGATCGCAATCGCGCTGAATCGCGGCGGTTCGAGACGTACGCGAGCTCAATGAGGACAGCGGGCACCTTAGCGGTTTTCAAGACCTTGAACGCGGCCTGCCGGTGCGGCTGGCTGCGCATCGTCGTCGTAGCACCCATCTGCGTGACGGCGATCTTAGTGAACATATTGGTACGCTCTAGATTGGCATGCACTTCGCGTTGTGCGAGATCGCCTAGGATGCCCCGGACAGCCCGCAGATCGGCACTCTGCGCCGAAACATACTTCATCACGCCGTTGGACAAGGCACTTCTTGCGGCGTCGGCGGCAGCTGACTGGCGCAACCGATTGGCCAGCCCCTTGCGCAGCGAGTAGATTGTTGCTCCACGCGCATTTGAGCCTGCATAGTCGGCGTGGATGGCAATGAACAACGCGGCCGTGTTGTCTTCGGCAAATTTTCGGCGCTTGCCGAGCGGCACGAACACGTCGGTGCTGCGAGTCATCTTGACGCGGTAGCGGCCGGTCTTGAGCAGCCGATCGCGCAATGTGCGCCCAAATGCAAGGACGACGTCTTTCTCGTTGACACCGAATTTTCGCGCCCCTGAATCTTTGCCGCCGTGACCGGGGTCAATCACAATCAGCGGTTTGTAAGCGACATTCCGACCCGTTCGGCCTCGTGCTCGGCGTGGCACCGGCGGTTGCGCCATCGGGCCGCCGAGACCAAACGACGGTCGCTTGAGGGCCGCCAGAGTGCGCGTGCTGACTGATTTGAAAGGCACCAGGACGAGTTCGAGTTTGGCTCCGCGGCCGCTGTTGTTAACCTTAACCTGGCTCTGCTCGACAACAACCGGTTCAGAGACGTCGATCACAATCCGCGACCGGCCTGGTGCGAAACGGCCGGCGCGAAGATTGCGGACAAGACCGTTGGAGCGGTGTCGGCCCAATCGTGGGAGGCGCATGCCGGTCTGTGGCAGTTCGATGATTACTCGATTGGGATTGTTGAGGGAGAAAATCTCAAACCGGGACTTCCGCCGCAGATCGATCGTGATACGCGTGCGCTGTTCGGAAGCAGGCCGCTCGGTAGAAGAATTAAAGAATGCTGATAGACCAAATGGGAGCGTGCCGCTAGGTCGGGACGGCTGGCCGGATTGAGCCATGGCCACGCCTGACCACGCCGCAAAGAGGCTTGTGAAAAACACAAAGCGGTATGACGTCAGCCGACCACTGCCGACCGACCGTTCTGGTCGCGAAACCATTCGGTTGACCCCCGTCTACGCGATACGCACTACGCCACTGTGGCGAGGTCATCACTTGCCATCACAAAAGTGGCATTTTCCAGTTCTGCACACGGTTTAATTATGAAATCGTACTGGTTAACGGAAGGTAAATTTATCGAACTAAACCTGAAATACGTGTCAAGACGTAGTTATCCACAGGCCGGGTTGTGCTGCACAAGACCCTATAGGGCTTGGTCAAATTCCGACGATGCTGCAGTAGCCCTCGTCGAGGGACTGGCGCAGTGCCTTCTGATAGCCAGGAAAAGCATCTTGGTCGGACGATATTTCGCCGAATGTGGCGCTTTCCGGTTCTTCGATGCGTTGATAGATGATGGGCGCGCTGGCAGGCGCGATGGCGGCGCCTTTTTTTGCGAGTGTCGTGACGAGGCCCCGCATAACGTTGGTCTGGTCGAGTTGCGAGACGACAATCATGCGCATCGCCCCCTTGGTTAGTGACACGAGGTGAATAAAGCTCGAAGAGGGTGGAACATGCAGCCGGCCGCGGTGTGAGTAGGGTGCATCTGGCCGATTGCGTTCTTCGAACAGCAGGCTTGGCCAGCTGTCATCCCAGGTAATATCCGTCCGGTAGGCGATGATCATGTTTGGTGTCGTGAAAGCCGGGCGAATTGTCAGGTAGTGCCCGATCAGATGATCGACGGCCGCCCGGCTGTAGGCGCCCATATAGACTGGTGCGATTTCGGTTGCTGCGCCGGGTTGGCCGGGTTCGTCGCGCAACGGCGAGCCGGGCGGACCCGAGCCGCTCCAATCATTCTTCAAGTCGTCAAAGTCGAGGCCGAGGACCATGCAGACATCGAACAAAGTCTGATCTCTGACAGTGCGGCCCGCCAGTAGGTTTTGGATCGTTTTCTCGTGGCAGTCGGCTGCGTCGGCCAATTCTGCCTGTGTCATCTTCTTTTCGATCAGTGCCAGGCGTATTCGGTTAATGGCTAGGGCACGGCCAGTGGTAGGATCGGTTGGAGGCATGGAAGCAAATCAGACTGTAAAAGCGGATTCTCCAGACAACGTAACGGGAAAGCCGACGGCTTCAAACAACAAAGGCCGGATGCGTTGCATCCGGCCTCTCGATTGCTGCACTTTTGCGGGCTGCACGCCTATAAGATATCAACGCGCACGGGCGCGACGCCGGACTTACGCATGCCGACGATCCCGGCTGCTCGGCGCGACAGATCGATGATGCGCCCCTTGATATAAGGCCCGCGATCATTAATTCGAACGACGACGGAACGCCCATTGCGCAGGTTTGTGACGCGCACCCGAGTACCGAAACGTAGTGTTTTGTGGGCTGCCGTCAGCGCGTTGGGGTTGAACCAGCCACCGGACGCTACACGCTGCGGCTGCCAGTAATAGGATGCGATACCGCGCAAGGAACGGCCACGGCGTGCCGTGCCGACACTACGCCGGTTTCTTGTCGCGACAAGGCTGGTCTTGCGCCTTGTGGTCGCCTTGCGACGCTTTTTGGCGGCACTTACCGCAAATCGCTCTTTAGGGATGCCGAACATGCCGCTTCGCCAATCAGCTTTTGCGCCGGTGGCGGGAAGCGCCATGACGGCAAAAAGGGCCGAGAAGACGATAGTCGATACTCTCATGGGAACACCTGTTTGGCTCTCGATCAGCCAGCTTGACCGGCGCGTGCACCACCTGCGAGCGTCGGTTAAATGGCTACAACGATTTTATTCACTGGATCAGCAAGTGTGTGGAACCTTCTGTCTACACTCGCTTTTCTTTCACCGGCTAGTTTCGTTTTTCGCCGACGGCGGGGGAGTCACCATGGTTCGGGGGTGGGCGTCAAGTGCGCGTGTTCCGAGCGATCGGTATGCAGAAATTTGTGCACGGGATCAGAATCCCCGAAACACAATGGTTTGGCCGGGGCATTTACCAATTCTAGAGATTTCATTGGTGCGGCAGAATGCCTGAAACTGATGGTGCGATCGTCCGGTGAGACATCATCCAGCACGCCCAATTCGCGTCGCGTGCTGCCCTAACTCAGCGAGATCAGAATGTGCCGGGGTAACAGCCGCCGTCGAGGACGATGTTTTGTCCCGTGATATAACCGCCATACTGGGATGCAAGGAAAGCAGCCGCAGCGCCGAACTCTTCGGCCGTGCCAAACCGTTTGGCTGGGACGTCCTGCATTCGCTCATTGTGCACCTCGTCGTAAGGGCGCCCGGTTTGAGCGGAGATCTTCATCGATGTCCCACGCAATCGATCCGTATCGAAAGGTCCCGGCAGTAACGCGTTGATCGTTACGTTGTGGGCCGCCGACTTGCGCGCCAACACGGCAATCGCACCAGTCAATCCCGAGCGCGCACCATTGGACAATTCGAGATGGGCGATCGGATTTTTTACCGAATAGCTGGTTATGTTGATGATGCGCCCAAAGCCGCGCTCCATCATTCCGTAGACGGTGGCTTGGATCAGGGCAATCGGTGTGATCATGTTGCTCTCTACCGCGGCACGCCAGTCACTGAGTGCAAAATCCTTGAAATCACCGGGTGGTGGGCCACCAGCGTTGTTGATCAATATGTCAGGTGTTGGACAAGCTTCTAGAATGGCGGAACGGCCAGCGTCGGAGGTGACATCGCATGTGATTGCTTTGACGCTTACGCCTGTTGCCGTGCGGATCGCATCTGCGGTGGCCTCGAGCGGCTCTTTTGTTCGTGCGCAAATCGTTAGGTTGACACCGGCTTCAGCAAGTTTTTCCGCACAACCGCGCCCGAGCCCTTTCGACGCCGCGCACACGATTGCCGTTCGTCCGTTTAGCCCAAGGTCCATGGTGTCGTCCTCCGATCTGGCATTTCCGATGTCCGCTCACCAGCCCTTGAGCAGTGTGACGACATCGCACGGAGACCCAAGGCATTTAGGACTGCTGTGGCGTGTTTCGTGCGTTCGCGCAACATTCTGGACCGTCAATTCACCGTGACACCGGTTTTACTTGGCGATGAATACGAAATGTGTAAACGTACGTGCAGTTTTAATGAAACGGAAGGAGGTGATCCAATGTCGAGTGAGATCAAGCTGAGGGCTAAGCTATGGTTCGTCGAAGGGTCGTTGGAGCAGCCTCCTCGTTCCGGTTGATGTAGCCACGCTGGAATTCTCCGGCGGCTTGGCAATCAGTTGACGTTTTCTCACGGGGCCACCCTATCAGGGTGGCCCTTTGTGCGTCTGGCCTCAGGCATCTCCCGTCTCTAGTTGCCGATCGAGAGAATGTGATTGCCGTCAATGAGTTCCTTCTGTCATGTTTTGAGGGGGCTCGGGGGGGAAACCGGAGAATGAGTGATGCAGATGACAGTGCGAATGGCAAAGCTTGCGGCATTTGCCGTGACGCTCATGTTTGCCGTCAGTGTTCAGGCGCAGGCACGCATCAAATGTAGTGGTGCCTACCAGGTGATTCGCGGCCACGGGCAGATCGCGACGCCGTATTGCGAGGATCAGTATCTCGCCCGGGTCGCACGCGGCTATGGCATCCGCGTCTCTGCTTCTGCAATTCGGCGGAATCCTTCGCGCAAGGAAGAGGTCTGTCGAGTTGTCGGACATGACGGCCGGGTCGCCAGCATTTGTCACAATTATCGATTGGACGACTGCAGCCGTTTCAAGTGCTGACTACGTGTTTCTGGTCGCCAAACTGAAGGGATGTACGGGGCAGATTCAGGCTGCACTCCGGACATCCTGTGCATTTTTGACCCATGTGTGGATCTTTTCGAGATCAGGCGGCCGGCCGTCGCGTAGCACGCTCTGGCCGGCCGACGTCTGAGCGAACCTCAAGATTGCCGCCATTGCTTCGCCAGGGTCCGTTTCGGCAATCGCGTCGACAGAAAGGAGGCCGGCGCCGACTAGTAGCTGTGCGTGACCGCCGCGAATACCGGGCAACGTGCACACGAGACGCGCCTGGTGCTGCCACTCGATGATCGTTCTCGGTGTGATATGCCGTGTTTTGAGCTCGTCAGCGGTAGCTTGCGGGTCAGCATTGAGCAGGTCCGATACCGTGTAGAGGCCGATCGCTTCGAAACGGGCCGCTGTTTTCGGACCAATGGATGGCGCGGCCTCTATGTCATCGCTCTCTTCGAGGTAGAACCGGGGCGCTCGCATCGCGTTGGATGTTGACTCCTTCCTGATGTTTACGGCCGGAATCCCTGGTGACTGAACGCTGCCCGCTCGATCTTGAAGGCGGGAGAGCCGCGGAACGGTAGACACTGTTTCGCTTGGAACTGGCTTTGCTGTGTTGTTGTTCAAGGTCGCGGAAGCCTGATTGCCGCTGGGAGCGCTAGTAGTTGGGTGCGCCGTCGGCCATGCCGCTTTCGAGGGTTGAGCAGATGCGAGCATTGGTATCTGGCCTTGCGGCAGGGGCGATTTCGTGCGTCGTGTTTTTCGCGCCTCACGACGCTGGGCGTCGCGCGGGGCTGCAATTTCGCGTTGATACAGTTCACGGACCTGACGGTCATCGTGAGGCAAGTTTTCTTCAACGCTGCCTGTTGACTGCAATTCGTCAAACATTGCCTCGACCTGGCGGCGATCGGCGATGTTCTCCAGTTTGCGTGTCACCCACTTGGACGGAATCTTGAGCCCTGCGATAAAAGTCTCGGCCGTAAGATTGACCTCTGGTGGTGTCACGCCGGACTCGATGAAGGCGCGGTCGAGCAAGCGGGCATGGCCAACCGCAGCATAGGCCAGCAGATCGCTGATCAGCTCCCTGCAAACCTGATCAAGGCCTTCGGGCGGTTCAACGACGCCGCGCTCAAAATCGTAGTGCGCGATCAAGGTCTCGTAGTGGGCGTGGGATGTCTCGGCACCTGCGATAACATGATCCTTGATCCAGGTTTCGTCGTGACCCAGCATCAGGCGCGGTAATGGTTTGGCTTTTGCGCTTGCGGCAAGAGAATCATAAGCCTTCGAAATACTCCACTCGACGGCGCGATGAATATTATTTTCTGCCGGTGATTGTGCCGTATGGAATGGATGGATCGGGTCAGTATAGTAATGACTCATGATGCCGGCCGCGTAGACCGCTTCATGCCATGAGTGCGCCTTCAACGCCTCAACAAGCTTGCCGTACCAACTTTCGACCTTTTCCGGCGCGCCACCCCAAAAATTGTCGCCAACGTGCAGGACATGATTCTTGAAGTCCTTGAATTCTTTGTCCGGCGCCTTCGAGCCTTCGAGGTAGACTTCCGCGTGTGACAGAAACAGTCGTTGCCAATGCTCGGCGTTGCCGTTTTCCAGATGGCGCAAGGCATCGAGAGCCAGCTTATGATGCGTACCGTTCGCGTGCGCGGCATAGACGATCCGGAAAAGAAGGTTCATTGTGCGATTCCAAGCGGGGCTTTTCGATTTAGTGATCCAACGCAGGAACGTCTTCGCGCGACAACTATCTGAGTCGCCGTGTTTCTGCGAACTGTCGATGGACGTGTGTTCATCGCAGGGGAACTCTTCGACTTTTTGAGCGACTTTGGAGACGGCCGGACAGGCTGACATTGGCATGGACTATCTGTGGATTTCGATCAGTATCTTTGCAGCCTTGATGCAGGCCGTTCGCACCGCAGCGCAACGAACACTCAACCAACGGATGTCGAATCTGGGCACGACATATGTCCGCTCGGTGTTCGGCTTGCCGCCGATGCTCGTCTTTCTAGCCTTTGTCTTGTTACTCTTTGGCGGTGCCTGGCCGAAGATGAGCGGCAAGTATCTGCTGCTGACCGCTGGCGGCGCTGCGACTCAGATTTTTGCGACCATGGCGCTCATCTACATGTTCAAATTGCGTAACTTCGCGATTGGAACGATGTTGACCAAGGTCGACATTCTGATGACCGCGGTTATCGGAACCGCGCTCTTCTCCGAGAGCCTGTCGACAAACGGAGTGATCGCGTTACTCGTCGTCGTCGGCGGCGTGCTGCTGATGACGGTGGGACGCATGGGGATTGGCACACTCATGGGTGGTGGAGACGGCATCCTGGCGCAGGTTTTCGGCCGGTCGACACAGATGGCGTTTCTGTGTGCCTTGTTGTTCACGTTTTCCTATCTGTTCCTGCGCGAAGCCCTTCTGACCATGGAGCCGGCTGAGGGTTACGTCGTGCCAGAAGGGGTCGCCGCCATGTTCTGGCGTGGTGGTTGGACTGTTGTTGTCGCGACATCTATGCAGATCGTCGCTGTCGGCACCTATCTCTGGTTCACAGAACGTAGTGTGTTTCAGGAAATGCGCGCGAGCGCCGGGATCGGGACTTTCATCGGCATGACCAGTGCTGTCGGCTCGATCGGCTGGTACACGGCCTTCGCCATGCAGAACGCAAGCTATGTCCGCGCTGTTGGCCAGATCGAGGTCGTGTTCACGCTGCTGATTGCGTGGTTCTATTTTCGCGAGCGCATGACGATGCTCGAACTCGCCGGCGTCGGGCTGACAGTCGCCGGTATCCTGATGTTCCGGCTCATGGCCTGAGATCTGCCAAGCGTTGCTCTTGCTAAGCTGCTTCGGCTACCACGCGCGCTTTCTTCGACTTATGGCGAGGCTGCTTGATGTCAAATGCAGCTTGATCCGTTACGTTCAAGTCGGCGAGCGCCGCCGCATAGTCAAGCACCGCCCGTTCTCCTTTTGGAGTGAGCTGATAAATGCCGGTAACAACCCGCTCGAACCAACCATAGTGATCATCGGCCATCAGGCGCCGCGCTTTCTCAACGCCC
This sequence comes from Hyphomicrobiaceae bacterium, assembly GCA_051010015.1. GTDB lineage: Bacteria > Pseudomonadota > Alphaproteobacteria > Rhizobiales > Hyphomicrobiaceae > CAJQQK01. The sequence continues at coordinate 21,317 of JBPCVZ010000395.1, read as the reverse complement.
GTTATCTTGGCAACCTCTGCCGCCTTGGTCGGTCCCCGTGCATGCAGGAGACCGACGCAGCGTAACGCGTCCTGGCGGTAGGCCGTCATCAGGCCTTTGCGTGTTGAACCGCCGGTGTTTGGATCGCCGACCCGCTTCGCGAATTCCTTGAGCAGCCGGGCGTTTTTTTGCAGCGATTTGCGCGGACGATAAGGCGCCGGGTCGATATGGACCTTCACCTGTCCGTCCTTGAGGCGCACGGTCATAAGCCCAATCCCAAGACGGCGGGCGAGTGCCAGGTTGTTGGCAAGTGATTTTCGGAACAGTCGGCCGGTGCCACGCGGAACGGCAATATAGACCAAATCAGAAATCGCTTGGCGCTCGATCGCCTGATGAAACAGCGACAACGAGAATCCTGTCTTTAGTTCGACAATCAACGGACCTTCTTCACCACGGCAGGCGACCACGTCGGCCGCGCCAACTTCGCTCTTGACGACATAGCCCTGACCTTCCAGCACCTGCTTGATCGGTAGATAAAGGTCAGTTTCTCTGACATTGCGTTTCGCCATGTCGCTGCATACCGCGGCGAATCAGCGGTTGGCAACTCAAACGGCAGTTTCGACGGCGGCGGTATTCAGAACCATCTCGGCAGCCTTTTCACCGATCATGATGGCTGGCGCGTTGGTATTGCCTGATGTCAGCGTTGGCATGATCGACGCATCGGCCACGCGCAATCCCGCAACGCCGTGAACGCGCAATTCGTGATCGACAACGGCCATGGGATCAGCCCCCATCTTGCAGGTGCCAACCGGATGATATGTCGTCTCGGCAGCTGCCTTTGCCCAATCCAGGATTTCATCGTCTGTCGTTTGACCCGCGCCTGGCGCCAATTCGACAACTTGCAGCTCGGCCATCGCAGGCGTCGTCATAATACTCCGGGCGACGCGGATCGCTCGGATCGTCAAATCGACATCGATCTGCTCGGATAGAAAATTGAAATTTATTTCCGGAGCTTCCAGGGGATCAGCGGACGAGATGTGGATATGTCCAGTGCTTTCTGGCCGCATCGTGTGTGCATAGCATGTCATGCCGGACTGCTTAGAGATTTTCGGCCCCGGCTCATAGAGCATCGGCACCCAGCCGAGCAGCAAGTCAGGCGCATCGAGGCCCTCGCGTGAACGCACAAATGCGCGGACCGGGGCGGCCACCATACCGAGCATGCCATCGCGCAGAAAGGCATAGCGTAGCGCTTGATGGACGAGGCCGAGACCGCGGCCACGATCATTGAAGGTCATGCCCTTGGCACCGATCGCCCAGCGAGTTCGAGGTGCAAAGTGATCGCGGAGGTTTTCACCGACGCCTGGAAGTGATCGATGAACTGCAATGCCGAGATCGCGCAGCCGATCCGGTTGGCCAATGCCGGAGAGCTCGAGCAGTTGCGGTGAATTGATCGATCCGGCACTGACAATCACCTCGCCCGTGGCCCGAACCTCTCGGCTGGCGCCGTCGACGCTGTAGCGTACGCCGATACAACGCGACCCTTCCAATACGAGCGAGTGCGCCAGTGCCCCGGTTTCGACCCTGAGGTTCGTCCGATTGCGAATTGGATCGAGATAGCAATGCGCGGTGCTCTGGCGACGGCCGTTGGCGATGGTGGCCTGGCTCATCGCAATGCCGTCCTGGCTGACGCCGTTATAATCTGCTGCTGGTGCGATGCCGACCTCACCGGCCGCTCTGATCAGGGTCCGATAGAGTGGCAGTGTTGGCTCCGGGTTGGTTATGCGTAGCGGTCCATCGCGACCACGCAATGCGTCGTCACCATCGCCGTCGTACGATTCCATGCGCTTGAAGAACGGAAGCACGTCGTTGAACGACCATCCCCGATTGCCCATTTGCGCCCAGGTGTCAAAGTCCTGCGCCTGTCCGCGCACGAATGCACAGCCATTGATCGAACTCGACCCGCCCAACATACGTCCACGCGGTACGGGAAGACGTCGACCGTTGGTGCTGGCCTCGGGTTCGGAAGTATAACACCAGTTCACAGCTGGGTTGTGCAGCAGCTTGCCATAGCCGAGCGGGATGGGTGACCAGTGATGCGATGATGGACCTGCCTCGAGCAGCAACACGCGATAGCGCGGAACCGCCGACAAGCGGTTTGCTAAGACGGCACCGGCCGAGCCAGCACCGACGACGATGTAATCGTATGTGTCGTAGTCGCTCAATGGTGGAGAATCCCCTGTAGCCCCCGCCAGTTTAAACGATCACGCATGAGCGTCTATTTCAGGGATGATTATTAGCCCGCAAAGGTCATTTGCAGTCGCCTCTGCTCTATCAATCGAGCTCCGAAACCGGCTAGGTTCGTCGAGTAGCGCCAGTCGGAACTGTTTGCGGATGTGCAGTACAACAGACCGAAACCAAGGAGTAATGAAATGGCCTTCTTCGAACTGCGTCAATACAAGATCCGTCCCGGCAAAATGACTGAATGGCTTGAATTCATGCAGAACCAGATCATTCCGTTTCAAGTCTCCAAAGGCATGGTGATTTGCGGTAGTTTTCGAGGCGAAGAGGACGAGTCGGTCTATGTTTGGATTCGCCGCTTTGAGAGCGAAGAGCAACGAGTGAAGCTGTATGCCGATGTTTATGAAAGCGACTATTGGAAGAATGACGTGACCCCGCGAGTTACAGAATTGATTGATCGCGAGGCGATCAACGTCCAGCGACTCACCGCAACGAAATTATCTACGATGCAATAGTATGGCGGTACAGATGCCGATGGTGCAGCCACGCGTCGTCGGCATCTGTGAAGTGAAAAATGTTAACGTCGATATTGAGTGAATTACTTCCAAAACTAGGCGGAGAACCACTTCAAGCGAAACTTGAATTCACAATGATCCAAACTGGGAAACCCGTTTACCTAACGCTTACGAAGTAGATTGTTTCAAATTGTCCACAAAGCGATCTCCAGGCAATGTTTTCCAAGAGTGATGTGATTTGTTATCGCCGTGGCAACGACATTTGCAACGCCTTGTTTGCGTTCAATTTCTTGGGAGCGAACCTGTGCCTTCTTCTGGTGTTGATCGAGATTGCCTATCAGGCACCGTCTTCGTCTCGGATTCTCGGCGAAAGGCGCCCCGCAAAGCTGTCCATCTGGTAGGTGAAGTCAGTTTTGGCGACAGAGAAAGTAGAATGGACTGCCGTATCGTCGACATGTCCGCAACCGGTGCTCGATTGAAGCTCGAAACGAGCGATGAGCGCATGCAAGAGCGCATAGCTCTGTTTTTTGACCAGCGCTTGACCATCGTGGAATGCTTTGTCATTTGGTCCCGTGATGATGAAGTCGGAGTGCAGTTCTGCTCGCAATTCAATCGCGATAGTCGACCGAATTGATCGCGACGAAGATTCGTGTCTGCCGCGTGCCATCAGGCATTTCGTGTGCCGACGTTGCTGTCGTTCAATTCGTGACCTTGAAGAAGCCGCCGCCTCGCATCATCGCTCGATGAAATGCGGTGGATTATCGGTTGAACTCGTACGTCGCAGTAAATGTTTCTACGTCATTGCCGTATACTTCGTCGCCATTGCACAGCAGATAGCCGGACACCGCCCGCTGTATTTCCTGCCACGGCGCCATGATCTCGAAGCCTCCAGGCAGGTATATGGCTTCGACTTGGGATACTGAGCGATAGAACTTGCCATACCCATTGCATCCCGCCGTTGCTTCATACAGTTCTGGAAACCGCTCGGAGCGGATGACATAGGTATTCAGGTTGCCATCCTCGTCACGCAGGGGGCGGCGGTCATTGGCGAGGCTGGTCACGATCCAATCGCCAGGACGTGCCATATTGCTGGTTTCCTTACCATTCCAATGAGTTTCGATTTGCTGCTCCTTGTCGCTCATACGCGCAGCGATCTCCGCGGTTTTACGGGCGGCGACGGGAGGTGTTTGAAGTTTCCCGGCGATCACATAGAAATCCGCCACCGACAGTGGCTTAGTAGCGGCAAGGCGGAAACAGCCCCCCGCATCTTGTGACGCAGTCAGCGTGAACATGCGTTGCCTCATCGGTTGACGATGGATATGTGCGCCTGTCGTGCGAAATCTACCACATTCGACAGGTGCCGACCGAGCGATTGCTGTTGCCCTCGCTAAGTGCGGTGACGACGATGTCATCGATGCGACGATGCTAGATGGTCGGACTTTGCTCAGTTGGTGCAATTGCCAGAGCAAATGTAGACCGTCGGTAACAGGATCGCCTTAATAGGCGGCGCGCAGAATTTCCATGACTTGATCTGGACTTGAGATTGGTCGCGGATTGGAAAACGTCCAATCGTCGAGCATGCAATTCTCGGCGAGACGCGGCAGATCACCTTCCGCAACACCAACATCGCGCAGGTGGCGTGGCATGCCGAGATCCCGGATCAGTCCGTCCAGAATGCTGCTCGCACGGGCGTTTGGGTTACCGAGGGCCGTTGCAACCGCGTTCTGCCGATCTGCATTGATGCTTTCGTTATAGTCCAGCACATACGGTAACATCACGCACGACGTGTATCCGTGCGGCACGTTCGCCGAGCCGCCCAGAATGTGCCCGATCGCGTGACTTGCACCGAGGCGTGTGCCGGCAACCACGCCGACCATTGACAGCCAGGCACCCATCAGGCACTTCAGGCGTCCTTCGAGATCATGGGGATCGGATTTAACGCGCGTGAGCCCTTCGCCAAGTGAACGCAGCGCCTGTAGCGATGTGCCGTCCGTGTAATCGTTGGCGTCAATGGAGCAGAGCGTCTCGACCGCGTGGTCTATCGCCCGTACTCCGCTTGAGAGCCACAACCATTCTGGCGTGTGTACGGTCACCGCTGGATCAAGAATAACTGTTTCTGGCACTAGCGCCGGGTGTATGTAACTCTGCTTGAGTTTTGAGCGCGTATCGGTGACACCGGCGCGTGCATTGAATTCTCCGGCCGATAGTGTCGTTGGCACCGTGATCTGTTTGACACTCGGAGCCCGATAATCTGGGAAGTGCCGCACACCGTTTTCGACCACCGTGCGGAACGGTTCAAGCCCGTCGACATCCGCGATATCATACTCGAGGCACAGCGTCACCGCTTTGCCGCCATCCGTTACCGAGCCACCACCAAGCGTGAGCAACAAGTCGCAACCGGCTGCGCGGGCTGCGTTGGCGCATTCGACCACGGCGTCGCGCGGCGAGTGTGAGGGCATATGGTCGTGACAACCGACGAACCGTTTGCCCAACGCGGCTTTGATTTTTTCCAATTCGTTGGTCTTGGTTGCCAGCGATCGGCTAACCAACGCGAAAACGCGCTGGGCGCCGAGCCTGTCAGCTTCCCCTACGACGGAAGCTGCGGCAGCTCTTCCGAAGATCACCCGGTTTAGCTGATTGAACACCATTGTGCCCGACTGCATGGCTCACTCCATTCTCACGGCTATGGACGTTATTTGCTGATAGCCACTCTAGCCGCCGCCAGAGGCACGCCCGGAACATCGACTCGCATGCGATAGACCGTGCCGCAATTTTCCTTCGGTCCATTGCGAGAACCGGTCACGATATAGAGATCGCGAAGATCATCGCCGCCAAAGCATAGCGATGTGACCATCGGCAGTGGCACGGCAATGTCGCGTGCATGTGTGCCATCGGCATCGAATACTGCCACGCGGCTGCCATGCGCATCCGCAACCCAAACTGATCCGTCGGCTGCCACTTTCAATCCGTCTGCCACGCCATCCGGCCCAAGCGTTGCAAACTTGCGCCAAGGTGACAGCGTGCCGTCGTCGTGAACATCGTAGATGCGGATGACTTCGCCGCGGGCATCGCTGTGATAGAGTTTTTTGCCATCCGGCGAGAATCCGAGACCGTTCGTCAAGAGAATGCCATCCGACACTTTATGCACACTGCCGTCGATATCGATCATGTAGAGGTTGCCGGGCTTCGGCGTCTCGCCCGCGAACACGACGAATGCCAGTGAACCAACGTAGACCCGTCCCGCTGCATCTGTCGTCAGGTCGTTGAACCCGGTGGCATTTTGTGCGGTCGCTGCGTCGAGCAACGAACATGTATGACCGTTGCCAAGATCAACAAAAGCAATATCGCGTCCGCCGACAACAAGGCCGCCAGCATCATGAAGGGCCATGCCCCCAATGCCGCGTCGTTTGGGGATCACTTGATCAATGTTGTCAGACCGATCCAGCAAAAACACGCCACCATTGATGACATCGCTGAAATAGAGGCCCTTGAGGGGATTCCAGACTGGGCCCTCGATCAAACCGTAGCCTGTAGCAATCTCGTCCATCGTGAACCTCTCTTTGGCTTCGCACCTTTGATTGCTTCGTAAGAAACGCGTGCTTAAACTGGGTCGCAAAGCTGGTGCTAAGACAGTGTCACCTGCGGGTTTTCGCACAGCAACGTTCGGCGCGATCACGACACTGATTTCGCGGTGGAGTCGTCCGGACGCACACACGGAGAAACTCGAATGCGCGATCTCGACTGTGAGCAACTGCATCCCGAATTTGGTTGTCGTATCGAAAGTATCGATCTCAGCAGTCTGCAGGACAGTGGCACCGTCGCTGGTCTCAGCGAGGCGATCGACACATATTCTTTCGTCTATTTGCCGAACCAGTCGATGAGTGACGAGGCGCAACTTGCGCTCACGCGCGCATTCGGCAATCCGGAACCGAGCCACACCAGTGTTGGCCAGATCAACTACTTCGGCACGATCGGGAACGTCCAGGCGGACGGGACGGCACTCGGCGCCAGCGCCAAGAAGACGATCTTTCAGACCGGCAACAACATGTGGCACTCAGATGCCTCGTTTAAACCGGTGCCGGCGTTTCTTTCGATCATGTGTGCCTATGAGACGCCGGATGAAGGTGGCCAAACGATGTTCGTCTCACTCCGATCTGCCTACGATCGTCTGTCACCTGAACGTCAACGGCAGCTTGATCCGTTGATCACTATCCACGACTACGTTTACTCACGTTCGAAAGTTGCCGCTGATGCCGTGTCGGCTGACATGGCCGCGTCGTTGCCGCCCGTACGCCAGCGCTTGGTGCGCACCAACCCCAACACGGGCTCAAAGAACCTGTTCCTTGGCAGTCATGTCCGCGAGATTGAGGGCTGGAGTGAAGCAGACAGCCGCGTCTTGCTCGATGAACTCACTGCTGAGGCGACCGCGTTGGAACACATCTACAGCCATGCCTGGCGACCCGGTGACGTCGTGTTATGGGACAACCGATGTCTCATGCACCGCGGCGCCGGCTACGATGCCGATCGCTACCGGCGCTACATGCGCCAAACCCGTGTTAGCGGCGTCTGCTCTTCGCTGGAAGAGGCGGCTTGAATCAGCGAACGGACCGGCGTTTTTTCACTCAAACCCGCAATACGTCGCGACATTCTCCAACGCTTCGCGCTCGCTAACCAGTGTGTTCTCGATCTTGCTGTGATCGGCGAAGCCGAGGCTCATGCCCGAGACCAAAACCTGGTCTTCCGGCACGCCAAGGTGCTTGAGCACAGCTTCTTGATACGGGATCCAAGCCGCTTGCGGGCAGGTGTCGAGGCCAAAGCCTTTTGCAGCGAGCATGATCGTTTGAATATACATGCCCGTATCTGACCAACTGCCGCGCGTAAGATAACTATCGCACGTCACGAATATCCCAACCGGCGCATCAAAGAAGAGAAAGTTACGCATCGCCTGGCGGGTGCTGCCTTCGCGGTCGCCCTTCTCGATGCCGAGTAGCCCATAAAGCCCCCAGCCCACACCACGCCTGCGGGCGTTATGTATGTCCTTCCACTTCTCGGGATAGTAGTCGTAGTCGTGGTAGCCCTTGCCACCACCCGACTTCGCCATCGCGATGACGTCGTCGGTAATCGCCTGTTTGACGGCGCCGGTGCAGACATAGACATGCCACGGCTGTGTGTTGGTTCCGCTTGGAGCGCGCTGAGAGATGTCGAGGATCTTTTCGATCGTCTCCTTCGGGACGGGATCGGGCTTGAAGGCGCGAATTGATTTTCGTGATTGAATCGCTTCGAGAACGTCCATGCAGGTGTCCGTTTGTATGAGGTCAATGAGATGTTTGATCGTTGTAGGGTGCTACGATTTCCCTGATGCAATGTTGCGCAGCGCGCCGATATCGGGCCGTTCGAGGCCGAGGTGGTGACGCAACGTCGGTCCACTATAGTCTTTGCGGTAGATCCCGCGCTTTTGCAACTCCGGCACGACGAGGCGCACGAAATCCTCAAAGCAGCCCGGTTGGTGCGTCGGACCTACGACAAAGCCGTCACAAGCGGGCTCGGGCCCGGCCCACCATTCCTCGATCTGATCGGCGATGTCTGTTGGCGAGCCAACCCATGCTTCATGCAACAGACCGCGACCTGTAACGCGCATGAAGTCGCGCACTGTCGGATTCTTGTAGCCTGCCTGCACGACGCGGTCGCGCATCGACTGCATGCCATTGATGCCATTGATCTCTTCGTCGGTGAACGGTTCGTCCATCCCTTTGGTGGAAAAGTCGAAATTCAGTGCTTCTGACAATAGCGACAGCTGGTCGATATCATTTGGTAGCTTGTCGTATGCAGCCTTCTTGTCTTCGGCCTCGGCACGTGTTTCGGCCACCATCGGGTAAAACAGTGAGCAGATTTTCATGTGATCCGGGTTTCGGCCAACGGCTGCTGACGCATCCTTCTGGCTCTTGTACATCTTGCGCCCGAGATTAACATCGCGATAGGCGACGAAAAGGAGTTCGCCCCAGCGGGCGGCGAAGCGCTGCCCTCTGCCGCTCATGCCGGCTTGCATCACGACGGGATGACCTTGCGGCGAGCGTGGCACCGTAAACGGCCCCCGAGATGAAAGGAATTCGCCCTGGTAGTCGATGCGACGCACCTTGTCCGGGTGTGCGTAGACGTTGTTGACCTTGTCGACGACAATCGCATCGTCGTCCCAGCTGTCCCAATGGCCGAGAACGATCTCCATGAACTCATCCGCACGGTCGTAGCGCAGATCGTGCTCCATCGCCGCATCACCGCGCCCCATGTTTCGAGCTTCGTTGTCGTTGACTGACGTCACGCAGTTCCATGCCGCGCGGCCGTTGGTCATCAGGTCGATCGTCTGAAACACGCGTGCTACATGGAACGGATCATAGTAGGTCGTCGAGTAAGTGGCTCCGAGCCCGAGATATTTGGACGCTGCCGCCATTGTCATCAGGCAGGTCGTGGCATCGAGCTTGACGCAGCGGATGCCGTTCTCGACGGTGTGCGCATGATCGCCGCGGTACATGTCGGGCATTGCCAGACGATCGTCAAAAAAGCCGACGTCGAATTTACCCTCCTCGAGTACGCGCGCGATATGCTGGTAATAGTCGGGTGAGTATGAATCCGTACGTGCGTCAGAGTGGCGCCATGCAGCGGGAATCGTCGTACAATTCTGCGCTTGCAGGAATGCAACGAAATGGACCTGACGCATGATGTGCCCTCAGCCTGGTTCGATTAATGGGCCGCGCGATAGGTCTCCGGCCCAAGTGGGGGCAACTTTGCAGCTTTACCGACGCCAGGAGAAGGCTGTGTCTGTGCCAGCCTCGCGAACATCTCTCTTTTGATTGTGCGGCGCGGCCTTCAAACGCTGCGGAAGCCGCCGTCCGCCATCAGGATGCCACCGGTCACATACGCGGACAAATCTGATGCAAGAAACACGACCGGTCCTACGATGTCTTGTGGTTTGCCAGGACGACCAAGTGGCGTGTGTTGCATGATGTCGGCAACCATTTGCGGGTTGGCATCGCGCATCGCTTTATTGAGCGGCGTCTCGATGAGGCCCGGCCCGATCGCGTTGACGCGGACGCCTTCAGGACCAAGTTCAGCAGCAAGTGCCCGGGTCAATCCGAGAACGCCGTGTTTCGAGGTCGTATAGGCCGCCGAATTGGGCCAGCGGACGTGCACAAACGATTGGATCGAACCGATGTTGATGATCCGGCCTTTCGTCTTCCGCAACGGATCGAGCAGCGCGTGTGTGATGTTGAACACGCCCTTGATGTTTACGTCTATGATATCGTCCCAGTCCTGCGCTACGGCGTCACGATCGCCGGTGATCGGCGTTCGCCGATTGATGCCGGCATTGTTGACCAGGACGGACAATTGGCCCACTTCTTCCGCGATCATTGCTGCAACGGCATTACACGCGGTGCGGTCGGTCACGTCGATCTCGTAACTGGCTGCCTTGCCGCCTATTGCATTGATTTTCTCAGCGGTTTCCTGCCCAGCGGCGCCATTGACGTCCAAGATCACAACCTGTGAACCATGCTCTGCAAGTCCGAGCGCGACCGCTTCTCCAATCCCCGAACCGCCGCCTGTTACCGCTGCGATATGCCCTTCCAACAATCCGCTCAAATCAACCTCCTTCAACAATCATCGCTCTGCAGTCGAGTCTGCTTTGAACGCTTTGCCGGTATGCACCAGATGTTCGATAGATCCTGCACCAACCACGAAACTGAGATCGCAAGGGCGCTGGCGATCAGGAACGTTACGCCCATCCAGAACGCCCTACCAGAAAGCTCGGCGCTAGGCGCCTGATCACTCATGTAAATCGAGAATGCCCCGATGATGCCATAACAAGTGCCGGTCAGCGTCGCACCAAGGCGCAGCCAGAGTTTGCTGGTCTGAATCTTCACCGCACGCTGCCTCCCGGGCACCAACTCGTGCGAAAGCATATTGCAGAACCGGCCCACCCGGCAACCGACGCGCTGGCATGGCACATCTTCACCGGGTCTTCGGTATCTCGAAACCGGCCGCCCTTTCGGTATGTTTGACAAGTGTTGTGATATCCGGTTTGTCGCCGTCCACGAACACGGCATGCTTGTAGGCCAGCCGTGCTGCCTGACAGATCCACATCGGCACACCGAGGCGCTCGCCTTGCGCGATCGCCAGATCGATATCTTTCATGAGGATGTGCATTTCCGCGCCGTAGTCGAAGCTGCGTGTGAGGACAGAGCGCGGAAATTTGTCCAATGTCGCGCTGTTGCGCCCTGATCCGACATTGATCGCCTGTGTCATGACCTCCGGGTCGAGCCCGCCCTTGGCGCCCATGACATACGCCTCACTGGTGGCGGCGAAAGCGACGGCGGATAGGATGTTGTTGGTCAGCTTTAGGACTTGCGCCAAGCCCGGCTCGGTACCGGCATTGGTCACCGGCCCCCAAGTCGAGAGCAGTGGTATGAGCTTGTCAACCACACCTGGGGCACCGGACACCATGACGGATAGCGTACCGGCACGCGCACCTGGTGGACCACCGCTTATCGGGCAATCGATCACCGTGATGCCCTTCTCGGCAGCTACACTAGCGATCTCTTCGACCAATGGCACACCGACCGTGCAGGTATTGACCAGTGTTTTGACCGCGCTGCCTTGGACCACCCCGTCCTCACCGATGCAAACCTTGCGGAGGGCATCGAGCGTCGGCAGTGATACGAACACCGTCTCGGCGCTGTCAGCGACATCTCGTACGGATTTTGCTACGCGCACTTGACGCTCTCGCAGCGGTTCGAGTGCATCCGGACGTGCGTCATAGGCCATCAGGGCGTGGCCGGCATCAACGAGTTTCTCCGCCATGGGAAAACCCATATTGCCGGTTCCGATGAAGCCCAATGTCATATCAAACTCCTTGCGTATCGTGCCTTCGTATTGGCCCCAAGAGTACGCAACTTGACTCCCCAAGGCGATGGGCATGTGTCATACATTCGTTACAAAACGCCATTAGCCCAGCGGCAGGGGCAACGGCCCCGTGAGATTCTGGAAGGATTGCAGATGGACCGCCGGTCCTTTCTTAAGACCACTACCGCAGCAGCCGCCGCATCGACCGCCACCGTCGGTGCGGTTCATGCCAGCCCGACCGTTGCGTCGCCGGCGATCACTGCGGCGCGTACTCAAATTCGAGTTGCTGCGGCTCCGGTTGTCGCGGATGCCGCGCGACGGCTAACAAGGGATATCGGCATTGCGTCGGAAGGTCGAATTGCAATCGAGTTTGTTGAGTCGACGGCGACGGCCAAAACAATTGCTTCAGGGCATTGCGATGCCGCGTTCGGATATCTGTCGGAAATCTGCGCTGCACCGGAGATGTCGCTTTTTTCCGGCCTCCCGGGCGCGCTCGCGGTTTCACCGGAAAACCTTCTGGCTTGGCACATCTCGGCCGGTGGCGACCTTTATCTTGAGGAAGTCGCGGCGGGTTTCGATCTCATGGCGGTTTTAGCCGGCCATAGCGGCGCTGGCACCGGTCTATGGGCGAGCGCGGAAATCGACGGTCTTGCTGGGTTCGCCGCAGCAGAAACATCCACACTTGGACTGGGTCGCGCGATTGTCGATCGAATCAGTGAGGCTTTTGATCAGGCGCCGACCGCCGCAGGACGCCAGTCCTTGGTGGAAGCAACTCTGCCGCCGATGGAAGCATTCTTGAATCTGCCCGTGAAATCCCGTCAGGTATGGTATCGCGAGGGCTTGCACGCCCAAGGCTTTGCGACGACGCTGGTTCTATCACGTTCCACCTGGGATAGGCTCAATGTGAGTGACCAACTCCTGATTGCAGCCTTGGCGCGTGCTGCGACGCACGCGGACATCCTGCGCGCCCGTGTCAATGACCGCATGCAAGCATCTATCGTCATGAACAGCTTGCCCATTCGGCTTGCGCCACTTACATCTGATATTGTTCAGGCGATTCAACATACTGCGATCGATCTCGTACATGACGCGATGTCTCGGCAACGTGAGATTAGCCAAGCATTCGAGGCCTATGGTGTATTCTATAAGGCGATGCTCGGAGCACCGCTGCCGGGCAGGAGTCGGGCGCTTGATCCAAGCGTTTAGAACGTAGTCTGACGAAATGCTTCAAAATTTTGCCTTGGTACGCTAGCATAGAGGAGGTTCGTGCGATTCTAGTCGATGTGAGACAAACGTGCCTCTCAGGCGTCGCCTAACCCAAGAATTTCCCAGCCCCACGTCCTGGCATCAAGACGGAGTGGCGTAACAGCACTGAAGACCATCGGAGACCCCTCGAATGTCCGAACATCTCGAAGCCGTCAAGAAATATGTGCCTAGCTGCAATGAAAAGGCCGTCGAAGGCATCGTGAAGCATCTAGGCATCGCGTTGCGCAGCAAGGACGCCTCGCTCGTTTCCTGCTCCTCGAAAGACGAACTGGCCCGGGTTCGCGACAGCTGGTGTAAGAAGAAACTGGCTTTGACTGACTCGGACGCTGATCTCGACAAGATGATCAAGGACGTCTGTGAAACCATGAAGGCCGACCAGCGCAAAAACCGCGTGGCCTTCTATTATCTACTCGCTGAAAAATGCAACAAGGTCGGCGAACTCGCCTGATCCTCAGTAGACGCCTCGGAACGGGCCCCGCGCGTCGCGCGGGGCTTTTTTTGCGGTGTCGGCTCCATGTTCTCGTGAAACGGGCAAAGCAAACACATTCGCAATAGTTCACGCAGGTGCTTTCGGTAGCGCCGCGGATATTCTACGATAGTTGCAATTCACAACACCGTCTGACCACAGCGCTGCCAGAAGCAATTTCTCGGTTCATACTGATTGTGGCTCAGACCTCAATTGTCGGTGACAGTCATCATGGTTAAGCATGTTGTCAGTTTGCAAGATAAGTTCGACCTTGCCGAGACTAGGCAGATTCTCACTGGCACGCAGGCCGTCGTTCGCCTCCTATTGATGCAGAAGGCGCGTGATCGTAAAGCCGGCCTCAATACCGCCGGCTATGCTACGGGCTATCGTGGTTCACCGATTGCCACACTCGAGGCGGCACTGCACGGCGTGGAAGAATCGCTGACGGCGAACGACATAAAATTCCAACCCGGGCTGAATGAGGACCTTTCGGCCACTGCCGTATGGGGAACGCAGCAGGCAGAGCTCTACGGCGAAGGCAAGTTCGATGGCGTTTTCGGCCTGTGGTATGGGAAGGGGCCCGGCGTCGATCGTTCCGGCGATGTTTTTCGTCACGCCAACCATGCCGGTACGTCGCCGCACGGTGGTGTCCTGGCTCTGATGGGCGACGACCATACTTGCGAGAGCTCGACAACGGCACATCAGTCCGAGTTTGCCTTCGTCGATGCGATGATGCCTATCCTCAATCCGGCGGGCGTCCAGGAGATTCTCGATTACGGCATTCTCGCTTACGCGTTGTCGCGCTACGCGAGCGTTTGGGTCGGCCTAAAATGCGTCAAGGATAACATCGAGTCGACCGCGACCGTTGACGGCAATCCTGACCGCGTCACCGTTGTGCTGCCGGGTGATGACGAGTTTTCAATGCCGGAAGGCGGCCTCAGCATTCGCGGCGAGGAACATGCAAGCATCCGCGAGGCTCGTTTGTTCGACTACAAGATGGATGCTGTTCGCGCCTTCGTTCGAAAGAACGATATCAATCGAATCATCACCTCCGGTGGCCCGAATGCCAAAATCGGAATTGTGTCGACCGGCAAGAGCTATCTGGACGTTCGCGAAGCACTCGACATTCTCGGCCTGGATGAGGTTGGCTGTAACGAACAGGGCATCCGTATTCTCAAAGTGGGCATGCCCTGGCCGCTGGAACCGGGCATCATCAAGCGTTTTGCCAAAGACCTCGATATGATCGTCGTGATCGAAGAGAAGCGCGCGCTGATCGAAACACAGATCAAAGAGATGCTTTTCAATACCGACCTGAGACCGATTGTAATCGGCAAGAAGAATGAACACGGCAGCACGTTGTTCCAGGAGAAGGGTGCACTGGACGCTCCGCAGATCGGCATCGAGATTGGCGAGCGCCTTCTGAGCTGCGATCGCGGTGGCGAACGCGTTGCGACGGCTGTCGCTGAATTGAAGCGTCTGACCGGAAATACGCCTGAAACTCCAGAGGCGTTCGCTCGGGTGCCGTACTTCTGCGCTGGATGCCCTCATTCGTCGTCGACCAAAATACCTGAAGGTTCACGAGCCTACGCCGGCATTGGCTGTCACTACATGGCGAAGTGGATGGACCGCGAGACCTTTAGCTTCACGCACATGGGTGCGGAAGGTGCCAACTGGATCGGTGAGGCGCCGTTCACGACACGCGATCATGTCTTCCAAAATCTTGGCGATGGTACTTACATTCATTCCGGTTCACTTGCGATCCGGGCGTCTGTTGCTGCCGGTGTCAGCATCACCTACAAACTCCTCTACAACGATGCCGTAGCCATGACAGGCGGGCAGTCTTTGGACGGCGGCCTCACGGTTGGCATGATGGCGCAGCAGGTGCTGGGCGAAGGCGTCAGGCGTGTCGACATCGTCACTGACGAGCCGGGCAAGTATGGCGCCGACAGCGGCATTCCGGCCAAGGTCGAAATCCATCATCGCCGCGACTTGATGGAGGTCCAAGAAAATCTTGCTGCGACACCGGGCGTCACGGTCATGATCTATGATCAAACCTGCGCATCCGAAAAGCGCCGCCGGCGCAAGCGTGGTTTGTTCCCCGACCCGGACAAGCGCGCGTTCATCAATACCGCCGTTTGCGAAGGCTGCGGCGATTGCGGCGTGAAATCCAATTGTGTCGCCGTTACGCCGGAGGAGACGCCGCTCGGCCGCAAGCGCAAGATTGATCAATCCGCCTGCAACAAGGACTTTTCCTGCGTAGAGGGCTTCTGCCCGAGCTTCGTTACCGTGCATGGTGCCAAGCCGAAGAAGCTGGCACCTCAGGATCAAGGCGACAAACATGCTGGTGTGGCAGAGATGCTCGCAAGCCTGCCGGCGCCACAGCAACCCGATCTTGAAAATGCCTATGCGATGTTGGTCACCGGCGTCGGTGGCACCGGCGTGGTTACGATCTCGGCCGTGCTTGGTCAAGCGGCGCATATTGAGGGTAAGGGCTTTGGCGCGATCGACATGACGGGGCTTGCCCAGAAGGGTGGTGCCGTCGCCTGCCATCTCAAATTTGCGCGGAAATCAGAAGACATCAAAGCTATTCGCATAGGTGTCGGCGGCGCTGATATCGTGCTCGGCGGCGACCTGGTGGTAACTGCTTCCAACAAAGTGCTTGAATCGATCGAACCGGACAAAACCGCGATTATCGTCAACACGCACGAGATGATCACCGGGGAGTTCACGAAGAACCCGGATCTGCAGGTGCCGGGAGGCGCGCTCATGGACGCGATCACTGAACGTGCCCGCAAAGCTGACGTGTTTACCACCGATGCGCACGCGTACGCAGTTCGGTTGTTCGGCGATTCGATCATGTCGAACATGTTCCTGCTCGGCTTCGCTTATCAGAAAGGCCTCGTGCCGATCGGTGCCGATGCCGTCGAAGAAGCGATCAAGCTCAACGGCGCTGCCGTAGAGATGAACCAACGCGCGTTTCGTTTCGGACGTCTTGCAGCGCACGACGCAGCGGCCCTCGACCGGATCGCCAAGCCAGGACCCAAACCCGGTCAAACCCCGTCGATTGAGACGCTCGATGAAATCGTTGAGCGACGCGCGCGCCTGCTGGTTGATTACCAAGACGCGGCGCTTGCGGAGCGCTATCGCGCCAAGGTTGCCTGGGCGAAGTCGCTGGAGGACGAGCGCACGCCGGGTCGCAAGGGATTTGCCGAAGCGATTGCGCGTTCCTACTACAAGCTGCTGGCCTACAAGGATGAGTACGAAGTTGCCCGGCTCTTCACCGACGGTGCCTTCGATGCAGCAGTCAATGCCAATTTTGATGGCGTCAGGCGTATCGAATACCATCTCGCTCCGCCTCTCCTTGCCTATTTCTGGAAGGATAAGACGACTGGTCACCCGCGTAAGATTAAGCTTGGCGGTTGGATGACTCCGGTCTTCCGTCTTTTGGCCAAGGGCAAGAAGCTGCGTGGCAGTGGTTGGGATATCTTCGGGCGCACAGCAGAGCGGCGTCGAGAGCGTGAGATGATCGCTGAATTCGAGCAATTGCTCGATCAGATAGCACCGAAGCTTTCAACCGCGACGCATGCCACGGCCACGGTACTTGCCGGTTTGCCGATGGACGTTCGTGGTTTTGGCCATGTCAAGCTCGATAACGACAAGAAGGTTGCGGTCCGCAGGGCCGAGCTGTTGCGCGAGTTGGAGGCGCCATCACCGGTGCCAATGGCTGCGGAATAGGTTAGCGAGACGTAAAATGGTCTTGGGGGCAGCGGACCTCATCATGTCGCTTACCGGTGCCCCGTCGCAATCGCGACATCTCATGTCGCGGCGCGCCATTGCACGACGCGACAAATCGAGATAGCGCTGGTGTCATCGGCGCGATCTGCCCGCACCATACGTGGGGCGGCATGCCGATCTAGTAACAAAATTCGGAC
This sequence comes from Hyphomicrobiaceae bacterium, assembly GCA_051010015.1. Lineage (GTDB taxonomy): Bacteria > Pseudomonadota > Alphaproteobacteria > Rhizobiales > Hyphomicrobiaceae > CAJQQK01. The sequence goes on along the minus strand of JBPCVZ010000395.1, from coordinate 4,029 downwards.
GATCGTCATTCCAACTTGGTGAGGTGCGGGCATGCAAGGTGTCCTGCGGCCTGTAACGGCGCTTTTGCTCGCGACCGCCATTGCCATGGCGGGACACGGCATTCTGGTAATGCTGCTGCCCCTGAAGGCAAGTGCGGCCGGCTTCTCGAGTTTCGAGATCGGCCTGATGGGCTCGGCCTATTTCGCCGGCCTCGTTGGCGGTTGCCTCGTCGTTCCGTCAATCATTAGTCGGGTTGGGCATATCCGCGCGTTCTCGGCCTTTACCGCAAGCGTAACGGCGGTGCCGTTGATCCACGCGGTTGCTGTGGATCCTATGGCCTGGATTGTGTTGCGAATGGTGCAAGGATTGTGTTGCGCCGGCCTTTGGCTTGTGATCGAAAGTTGGCTCAATGCGTCTGCCGATACATCGACTCGTGGTCGAGTTCTCGGGGCCTATACGCTGATTCAGCTCACGTTGCAGACGGTCGGCATGCAAATGGCAGGCTCGATTCAACTCGACGGCCTTCAGCTGTTCTCGGTTGCCGCAATTTTGTTCTCGCTCTCGACGTTGCCGATTGCCTTGACCGGTGCGATTGCACCGATGCCACCAAAACGCAACAAGCTAAGGCTCGGTTGGCTATTTGGGATTTCTCCGGCGGCGACGCTGGCGGCTCTCCTGATTGGCTTCGCTACCGGTTCATTTTGGATCCTGGCGCCTCTCTACGCGCAGAACGCCGGCCTGTCGTCAGGTGCTAGCGCAACGTTCGTGTCGGTCGCACTGCTTGCCGGTGCGTTGGCGCAATGGCCACTCGGAAGTCTGTCTGACAGTCTCGGCCGACGTCCAATCATTACCGGTGCAGCTGTCGTTGCAATGGCTTCAAGCCTCGGGCTCGGGCTGTTCGGGGGCATGGGTCTGTGGGCGATCTTTACGTGTTCGATCTTGTTCGGCGCCGCCAGCTTCCCGATCTATACGATCGCTCTCGCGCATGCCAACGATCTCGTGCCGACCAAGCGTGCCATCGCGGTTTCCAGCGGGATGCTCTTCGTGTTCTCGTTGGGGGCAGCCATCGGTCCCTTCGTCGCCTCTGTCATCGTCGAATGGGCGGGCTATAATGCATTGTTCACGACGATTGCGATGGCCTGTGCGTTGGTCGTCCTTGTCACGGTGGTTCGCATCCAGGTCCGGCCACGGATCCCGACCCGTCACCGGGAGGACTTCGTGATCGTGCCGCGGACGACACCGGCGGTGTTCGGTCTCGATCCACGAACCGATGATCCGGTGGCGACGGCGATTGCGCCTCAGTCCTTCGCCGAGGCCTATCAGGCTGCTGTGCCCGATGTGATTGCGCCGGATGGTGAATTGCCGAATGCGGCTTCCAACGAACAGGAAGTGTCCGCAGCGGATAGCAAAGTCCGTGAACTATCGTCGGCGCAGGGTTCCTGATGATGCGAACTTCCACGCTAGCTGACGTGCTGTGCGGCCTATCTTGAATCTGCGGGCCGGAAGGCGCGGGGCACAAATCCGAATGCATGCGTGGAAGGTACGCTGGGGGCTGTCGTTCGGCGAACGCCAAGCACTTCATCGAACATTGCGATGAATTCCTGCGCACCCTTGTTTTTTATGCCGGCGCGCATGCGTCGTTCAAGTGCCTCCAAGAGGCCGCGGGAGTCTTTGTTGCGCACAACCGTGTTGCGATAGTAGGCACGCCTCGAGAAGAAGTTGGTCGTTGGCTTATCGATTCCGGTTTTGCGCATCATTTCAAGGCCTGTGGCGGGGCCGGCGAGGTTCATCAGTTCGATTTCGGCGCCGGATAATTGGGCGCGCCCCTTTCGCGCGGCCATCCGTTTCAGGTCCGCGAGCTTGACAACCTGCATCCATGGACCAATTACGCCGTCCATATTCATGACATGCAGGGCGCGGCCGCGACTGGTTTTGGCAAACGCAACGTGTCGCGACCATTTGTATGGTACCGACCGTGCGGTTCGCACCATTTTACGCAACACATCGAGCTTGAACTGGAGGTCCTGACGTCGACGCGAGCTTGATTCCCGCTGGACCATGCGTGAAAGCCGTTTGACGAACTTCGGACCGTGCTTCGAAAGTACATTCACGGAATTCGCGGCCAACAGTTGCGCATAGCCGAGTGCACTTGATATCGGCCGCCCCTTTCCCGTCGTCGGACTGATGCCGGCCTGCATATCCGCCGTTCCACGGCCGCCGGTTTCCAACGCATAGACTCGTACGACCTGATCCTTCGTCAGCCCCAGGGACAGCGCTTCGCGGGCGTAGCGCCGCTTGAATTCTGCTTCCGGAATTCGCTCCGGTGCAAAATCGAAATGCCGCCGCGCACTGGCGAGATAGACGGAAAGCCCTGGCAGTTCCTTCCTTCTTCGCTTTTTGGATGGTTTGTTGGCGTCGCGAAAGGTGCGCCATCGCTTGATCAGTTTCTTTGAGATTTTTGGGCCGCGATAGGTCGGTGGCCAGTTGGCGACGTAGTCGCTGTCGGTAAAAGCCCGACGCTGGCGCCGCTTCGCCCGGCGCAAGCGCCGCTTTTTCTCAACGCTTGCCCAATAGGCATCAAGGGCGGCACCATGAAATATCTGCGCGCGATACCAAGCTTCGAAACCGGCGCGTTGGGTACCTTGCAGGCGGTCGGCGAAGCCATCGGCTGATCGTTTTGCGGACGCTGGCAAAGCGCTGGCAAAAAGTGCGAGCGCCAACGCAAGCCATCGGAGGTGCGAAAGCCGGTCATTCGCATACCGCATCGCTTGATCATCCCTCGTTCGTCCGGTTAAGGACAGGCCCCAAAACAGCGTCCAATGCAAGATCTTGACGCGTCCGCAACTCGGTCCTTACGAATCCGTCAGCTATTTGATGACATGCGGTAGCGCCCAAATAAAGGCTGGACGATGGCGAATAGTCTCATTCAATTGCTAACGTATCGGTAATCGCCGTCGTCTCGCGCGACTGATCTGCATCCGATAGGTTGGCGTAAGGGCTGCGAACCATATAGATTGCGCGCAAATGAGAGGCGGTGCGGACCTGGGCGATCAGGCCGGCAAGGGACCGTCAAAGCTGGACATACGAGATGATGACGCCGGATATCCTGCGCGATCGGGCAGCGCACGCACTGCATCAAGAACCTTCCGATCACGTTTTTGACCCGCGGCGACCGGCTAACGGGGCGCGTAGTGATTTCGACCTCGACAGTGACCCGGGATATATGAACGGGATTTCTCTTGATGCGCCTGTGCGGCAAGCGGCCGTTCTGTTTCCAATTGTACTGCATGAAGAGCCGACCGTTCTTCTGACCCAACGTTCGAACGATTTGCCTAGTCATGCCGGCCAGATTGCGTTTCCTGGCGGTAAGGTGGAACCTCACGATAAGAATTCGCTGGCAACCGCTCTGCGTGAGACTGAAGAGGAAATCGGCCTGTTGCCTGATTTCATTGAACCGATCGGCTATCTTGACAATTATCGAACGGGCACAAATTTCAATGTTGTGCCGGTCGTCGCCTTGGTGCGACCCGGCTTCACTCTGACGATCGACCGCCGCGAAGTTGACCGCGCCTTCGAGGTGCCGCTTGAGTTTCTAATGAATGCCGACAACCACGAACTGCATCAGCGCGAATGGAAGGGCCGAACACGGACCTACTATGCAATGCCGTATGACGACTATTTCATTTGGGGCGCCACGGCCGGCATGATCCGCAACTTTCATGAAAGGCTGCTGGCGCGATGATCCGGCTCATTGTCGAAAACATTCTGCTGTTTCTCCTGCCGACGGTTCTTTACGTCTTGTACGTGATGATCCGGCGTTCGTCAGATCGCAACAATACCGTAACCCGGGCGCTCGACTCTGCCCCTCTCGTGCCGCTCTTTAGCATCGGGTTTGTTTTAATGGTATCGGTGCTTGCTTACTTTGCGTCGCAATCGGGCAGCGGCAAACCGGGGCAGACCTACCGTCCGCCACAGGTCGTTGACGGTAAAATCCAGCCGGGCCGCTTCGAGTAGTCGTCTTGGCCGTCTTGGCAGAGCAGATCAGGTGG
>JBPCVZ010000394.1:0-5148 GCA_051010015.1 Hyphomicrobiaceae bacterium | reverse complement strand
CGCCGATCCAGATCCGTTGTTGACGAGGAAATGAAACTTGATCGATCCCGTCATTATCGCAGCGGCGATCGCCTTGGCGGTCAGCGTCAACTTCGGCATCGCGAGCCACATCCAGCATATTGCGGTCGACCATATGGATGCGGGAACCGGCACCTTGGTCAACATCGCGACGACGGCCTTGATCCTCACGGCCTTTAGCCCGCTCTATCTCGTCCCCGAGACACTGTTGACGATGCCGGTCGCCTACTTCGTGGCCGCAGGCCTGATCGTACCATCGCTGTCGATCACGGTTTCGACGACGAGCGTCAAAATCATCGGCCCGGGGCTCACGGCCGGGCTCGCCGCGACCTCACCGATCTTTGCGATGGTGATCGCCGTGTTGTTTCTCGGCGAAATCGTCACCGCGCAAATCCTACTCGGAACGCTGATCGTCATCGCAGGCGTCATGTTGATCGCCGGCCTGCGCTCGCGCTCGACGACAAGTTCGTGGCCGCTTTGGGCGATTGCATTGCCACTTATTGCGGCGCTGACGCGCGGCATCTCACACCCGCTGATAAAGCTCGGCCTGACCGGCCTGCCAAGCCCGATGACCGCGGCGCTGGTCTCAAGCAGCGTTTCGCTCGTCGTGCTGGGGTTGGTGCGGCTTGGTTCGCAACGCCGCCTGCCGGCGTGGAACCGCGGCTACCTGTGGTTCGCGCTGGGCGGTGTCATCAACGGCGTCGGCATTGTCGGTATGGCCATCGCCCTGAGCATCGGCAGCGTGATTGTCGTCTCACCACTGATCGCAACGACACCGGTCTTCACGCTGCTGCTTGGATATTTGTTCTTCCGGCGTGAGACCATCACCTGGCCAACCGTCGCCGCGATCGTGCTGATCTTTGCCGGGTGCGTGCTGATTATCTTGCGGTGAGGCGGCCGCGAGTTCTTGCACCGCAAGGAAGATGGCGCCTTGTCGAATGGGGCGAGTTCCTTGCATCGCACACCTTGCCATTTCGTGCAGGGCGGACCAATCTGGCGGCCACGCCGCTATCGCGTGCACCTGCCCTCAACGGAGAACGACATGCCGAAAGCCTACTGGATGAGCACCTACCTCGAAATCCACGACGAAAAGAAACTCGCCGCGTATGCCGAACTCGCCGGTCCGGCGGTCATCGCCGCCGGTGGCCGATTCCTGTCGCGCGGCGTCGCCATCAAGGCGTTCGAAGCCGGCAAGCTGCAGCGCAGCACGCTGGTCGAGTTCGACTCGCTCGAGGCAGCAGTCGCGGCACACGAGACGCCCGATTACAAGAAAGCGCTCGCGGCGCTCGAAGGCGGCGTTACCCGCGATCTGAGGATTGTCGCAGGCATCGAGTGACGCTCGTGCCCCGACCCGGCCCAGACTAATCCGGACCGGTCGGGGAGCCATTCAGTCGGTATGAGCCGCACAACCGGAGGACGTTTCATGAAGGCCGCCGTTCTATACGAAGCCAACCAACCGCTCGTCATCGAAGAAATCAGCGCCCGCAAGCCAGGACCGCGGGAGGTGCTGCTCAACACCGCCTATGCGGGACTGTGCCACTCCGACCTGCACTTCATGGAGGGGCTTTACCCGCACCCGATGCCGGTCGTCCTGGGCCACGAGTCGGCCGGTATAGTCGACCAGGTCGGCTCGGAAGTGAGCTATGTGAAGCCGGGGGATCATGTGATCACGTGCCTGTCGGTGTTTTGCGGGACCTGTGAGCAGTGCACCAGCGGGCGGCCGGTGATCTGCACCAACACCGACGTCAAGATGCCGCCGGGCAAGGCCGAGCGGCTCTACGCCAAGGACGAGAAGCATGTACACACGTTCGTCAACCTGTCGTCGTTCGCCGAGCAGATGCTGGTTCATGAAAACGCGATCGTGAAGATCCAGGACGACATGCCACTCGACCGCGCAGCGCTGATCGGGTGCGGCGTGATCACCGGGTTTGGTGCGGCGGTGAACACGGCCGCCGTGCGCTTCGGTGATACGGTCGCGGTGATCGGCTGCGGCGGTGTCGGCATGGCCGCGATCAATGGTGCGCACATTGCGGGCGCGAGTCGCGTCATCGCGGTCGACACCAACCCGGTCAAGCTGCAATTGGCGACCAAGCTTGGCGCCACCGACCTCGTCAACCCGAACGACGGCGATCCGGTCGAGCAGATCAAGGAAATGACCAAGGGCGGCGTCAATCACGCGATCGAGTGCCTCGGCCTCAAGAAGACCGCGGAGCAGTCGTTCGAGATGCTGAAGGTCGGCGGTACGGCAACCATCGTTGGCATGGTGCCGTTCGGCGAGAAGATCGAACTGCACGGCTTCGACTTCCTGCGTGAGCGCAAAATCCAGGGCTCGTCAATGGGCTCGAACCGCTTCCGCACCGACATGCCGCGCCTGATCGACCTTTATCTGCAGGGCCGACTGCATCTCGACGACTGGATCTCGGACACGATCAAGCTCGACGAGATCAACGACGGCTTCAAGGCGATGAAGGAAGGCCGCGCGGTGCGATCGGTGATCGACTTCGGGATAAGCTGATTGTCACGCACGGGCCATTGCGGGCGTTGACGCGCCCTGGACCATCAAGGGGGCGGCGCGATGCGCGGCAACGCACCGTCCCCTACTCGCGTTTCCAACCGGATTGAAAACGTTTTGCAGACCCCTGAAAGGGCTTGTTGCATGGACGAGATCACGGGCGACCTGGCGCTTTATCATGCGTGGGTGTCGAGTGCCTCACGACGGGTTCGGTTCGCGCTCGAGGAAAAAGAAATCGCGTACCAGGGCATCCTGGTGAACCTGCTCGCGTTCGAGCAGCACACGCCAGCGTATATCGCGATCAATCCAAACGGCGTGGTGCCGACGCTGGTTCATCGCGGCACGCCCGTAGTCGAGAGCAGCGTGATCTGCGAGTACCTTGACGAGGCGTTTCCCGAGACGCCGCTGCGGCCGGGCGACCCGCACGCGCGAGGCCGGATGCGGGTGTGGGCGAAATGGACGGATGAAGTCGTCATCCGCGCCTTCCAGGTTGCCAACTGGAACCGCATGATGGGGCCGACGGCGCGACAGTGGAGCGACAAGGAAGTCGAAAAGCGGCTCGCGGCCGTGCCGGTTCCGGACCGGCGCGAGGATTGGCGGCGGGTGGCGCGCGAACCCTTTAAGGAAGCGGAGATCGACCATGCGGTGCACAATATCCGGCGCACACTCGAGCGCATGGAATGCGACCTTGCGGACGGGCCGTGGCTGGCCGGCGAAACGTTCTCATTGGCCGACGTTCACCTTTCACCCTACATCGTGCGGATTGGCGAGCACGCCGAGCGCGGCATCCATCTCGCCGATTATCCAAGATGCAGCGGCTGGTGGCAGCGCCTGACGGCGCGCCCGGCGTTCGCGCGGGCGCGCATCGAGCCTGTGACGTTCAAGGACTAAGCGCCTTTCCAAGCGATCGAGGAGACCGTCATGACCACAAACGAGACGACCGGCGACCGCGGCTTCGCGCTTGATCCCGGACGGCTGGCGGACATGGCCCGGCGCATCGCGGCGAACGAACTGTCGCCGGTCGACCTGGTGCAGAGCTACCTCGACCGCATCTCGGAGGTCGAGCCATCGGTGCAGGCTTGGCGCGATTTGGACGGTGAGCGGGCGCTGCGCGTTGCGCGGCAGCGGGCCGACGAGGCGCAGCAGGGCCGCATCCGCGGGCCATTGCATGGCATTCCGGTCGGCATCAAGGACATCATCGACGTCGAGGGATTGCCGACTCGCTGCAACAGCAAGTCACGCGAGTCGGCGGCGCCGGCGACGGCGGATGCGGAGATCGTGCTGCAGCTCAAGGCGCAGGGCGCCATCATGCTCGGCAAGCTGCATACCACCGAATTCGCTTTCTTCGACCCCTCGCCAGCGCGCAACCCCTGGAATATCGAGCACACACCCGGTGGTTCATCGAGCGGATCTGGCGCCGCCGTGGCGGCCGGCATGGTGCCGCTCGCCCTTGGCACGCAGACGACGGCATCGCTCAACAGGCCGGCAGCCTATTGCGGTATCGCCGCGTTCAAGCCAAGTACGCGCTCGATGCCAGGCTTTGGCGTGGCACCTCTGGCCTCGTCTTATGACACGGTCGGGTTCTACGGTGGCAAGGTGGCCGACGCGATCTACGCGTATCGGGCCGTTCAACCGGCCTATTTGAGCTCGCCGACAAGCGCCTCGGGCGATGCCGCGATCGAGGTGGTGCTGCTCGATGATCCGTTGATCGGCAACGCCGCGGCCGACAGCGCGGCGGCCTGGCAGTCGATGGCGGCACGGATTGCGGAGGCGGGTATGCGCGTCACGCGAACGACAGCGCCGATCGCGTTCGAGCGCATGCGCCATCTCCACTGGGAGACGCAAATCTACGAGATGGCGCGCACGCGGCGCGACCTGATCGACCTGGCGCCGGGCCAGGTCGGCACGAAATTGTTGGAGACGCTCGGCATCGGCGCGAAGATTTCCGAAACCGACTATCTCGACATGCGTGGCGAACTTGACCAATTGCGCGCTACCTTCGTCGGCGCGGCGCGTCCGATGCAGGCGTTCTTGTGGCCGGCCACGCCGACAACGGCGCCCCAAGGGCTCGAGTCGACCGGTGATCCACACTACATCGCGCCGTGGACGGCCATCGGCGGGCCGATGGTGACGATACCCGCCGGACGCGGTGACAACGGGCTACCGCTCGGTTGCATTCTGTGCGGCCTGCCGGGGGACGATACCGGGCTTGCCGCGACCGCACAGCGGCTGGCGGCGGTGTGTGAGGAAAGCGCGATCTGAAACTGCAGCGCTCAAGTTTTTGCAGGTTATTCTGCCGAGGGCCTGGCACCGTCGATCAACGTGGCGACGCAGGTGGGCAGCTTGGACCAGTCGACCGGTTTGGTCAGAAAGTCGTCGGCGCCAACCTGCATGCCGTCGGAACGCAATGCCGGGTCTTGCTGAGAAGTGATGATCAGGATTGGCAGATCGCGGAGCTGTGTCGTCGCGCGCATCAGGGCAATCAGGCGCAGGCCATCAATCTGTGGCATCAACAGATCGATGATCGCCAGATCGAAGCGTTCGCTCAGCAGCATATCCATCGCCGCAGCGCCCTGGGTAGCCAGACCGACTTCATAGCCCGCCTGACGCAGGCACGC
>JBPCVZ010000393.1:0-2519 GCA_051010015.1 Hyphomicrobiaceae bacterium | reverse complement strand
ATCTCGTCGATGCCGGCATTCACGTTTCGCTTGCGACCGACAACGTGCCGCCGACCATGTTCGTGCCGATCGGCCATGCGGTGTCGCGCCTGACCGACGCCGGCAAACTGCTCGGCCCCGGCCAGGCCATCTCGCGCCTCGAAGCGCTCGCCTGTGCCAGCCGTGAGGGCGCATGGCTGAGCTTCGAGGAGGAGGAGAAAGGCACGATCGAAGTGAGCCGCCATGCCGACCTGGCGGTGCTGTCGGAGGATCTGCTGACGTGTAACGCGACAGACATCCCGGAGATCACCGCCGACTTGACGATAGTGGGAGGGAAGGTCGTGTTTGAAAGGGAGGGCTAGTAGGTTTTGGGGGCATTTTAGATGTAGATACAAATAATGGGTTGCGCTTTGGCGTTGGCGGTGCGGCAGTTTCAGGGGCACGGGGCAACAGCACCTCGCGATCCGTTTTAGTTTTTGAGCGACGTGCTGTCGCCCCGCGCAGGATTTTTCGCTGAGTCACGCCTCTATTAAGCTGCGGGCACCTGGGACTCTCACCCAGGCAGGACGGCAGGGCGTCGCTGTTAACGCCAGGCTGCGTAGCCTGGCGCGCGACCTGCGACCCGCCCCCGACTGTGGTCGCCACCGGCAGCGGCCCCTGAGTGGGCGGGATGAGTTTAGTATAAGGGCGGTGGCGGGCGCGGGGATAAGTTTTTTGGAGTTGTGGTGATGGCTTTATCCCAATAGGCGACATGCCCAGTCGCATTTCGTTGGAACCATCATGTCCGCTCTTGGTGATAGCTGCCATTGCATTGCATAACGGACGTGGCGCGATGGGCCAGCTTGAGACACTCGCCCTTGTTGACGATGCGGATAGATTCGTTGACTTAACGCCGCTAAACTCCTCGTTCTGGAGGAGTGCAATGGAGCGCCGGCTCGCTGCGATTATGCTAACCGACATAGTCGGCTACTCACGGCTCATAGGGCTGGATGAGGAGGGCACAATTGCGCGCCAAAGGGCTCACGAAGAAGATGTCATCGTCCCAAAGATCGCTGCATATGGTGGCCGCATCGTCAAGAAGACTGGCGACGGACTGTTGGTGGAGTTCCCTAGTGTCGTAGACGCTGTTAGGTGCGCTGTTGACGTGCAATCCGAATTGGCTGGGTGCGAGACCGATGTGCCGGAGGAACGGCGCATTCATCACCGCATCGGCATCAATCTTGGGGACATTGTCATCGATGGCGACGACATCTTAGGAGACGGCGTCAACATCGCCGCGCGACTTGAAGGATTAGCTAAACCCGGCGGCATCTGCATTTCTGGCACAGTCCATGACCACCTTCTCGGAAAGCTGGATGCCGAATTTGATGATGCGGGCAAACAGACGGTCAAGAACGTGCCTCGGCCAGTGCGGGTTTGGCATTGGCGACCAAAAGAGGGTGTGACGGATCAATTTGAGGTCGCACAGAATCGATCGGACAACGTCAAGGTTCCAAGTATCTCAACGCCAAACAAAGAAATCGGTGATCAAAGTACGCAGCATCCGGTTTCGCGTGAAGATCAAAAGATCGGGTTTTGTCGAACTGCGGACGGAGTCACATTAGCCTACGCAACTGTGGGACAGGGTTCACCAGTTCTATTCGTGCAGTCTTGGTTGACACACCTGGAACTGGATTGGGATTTGCCGGTTAGGCGCCATATGTACCAGGCGCTTGGGCAAGATCACTTGGTGATTAGGTTCGATGCGCGAGGAAGCGGTCTATCAGATTCCGCTCCGCCCGAAATGACGTTCGAAACAACCCTGAGCGATCTGGCAGCCGTAATTGATGCAATTGGCTTCGATCAGATTGCATTGATTGGAACGTCCCAAGGGGCTGCCTCCGCGGCGGCCTACGCCGCGCGCTATCCTGAGAAAGTTAGACGCCTCGTGCTCTACGGCGGCTATGCACGAGGCCGCCGCATGCGAGGCTCAGCATCCCAGGCTGCTGAAAGCGAGGCCTTCATCACATTGATCCGTGAGGGTTGGGGCAAAAGTATTGATGCCTATATCCGGATGTTCGGTTCATTCTTCATGCCCGATGCCAACGACAAGCAGATGGCAGCATTCACCGAATTCCAGCGGCAAGCGACTTCGCCAGAAAATGCAGCCCGTATCAGAATGGCCATGGACAACATTGACATCACCGACGAGCTCCAAAATGTGCAAGCTCCGACCTTGGTACTTCATGTGAGGGATGACGCAATATCGCCATTCGAAGAGGGTCGCCAAATGGCCGCAGCTATTCCTGGCGCTCGGTTCATTCCGCTGGATGGTCGAAATCATGCGATGCTGACCAATGATACGGCGTTGAAACGTTATTCAACCAAGGTTGTAGCCTTTCTGCGCGATTGAGCTTTGTAGGCACGGCATCTGTTGCTTCCAACATCCGAAATCGATCGGATATCTAAGACCAGATGGCCATGTGGACCTAGATTTTCGTTCAAAACGGTAACGCTTACCCTGAAATAGCAGCTGTTCACAGCCGCTGTGGGTCACAAGT
>JBPCVZ010000392.1:0-28206 GCA_051010015.1 Hyphomicrobiaceae bacterium | reverse complement strand
TTTTCGAATTGTGCCAAAATGGGAATTGGCGATCTTGTTTTGATATGCAAGCAACCAGAGATTGGCATTTCGATCAGTTATCGTTTCAAAACGATGCAAATTTGGTGCCGCAATCGCGCCTAGGTTGAGTTCGAGGTGGGCGAAAGCGCCGTAGTTACTAGTGTTTTTTTTGTTTGGTTGCTCGAGCGGAGTTCGGTTGGTGTCTATGCATCATTCCTGTGAGGCTCTGCGCTTGCCGGTAAATGCGCTACCGGTCAGTGTGCGAAATTGATGGAAATGCGGGTGGATGTGTCGCAATAGGTGTGGAGGTGTTGGTGTCTCGGGTGTTGGTGGCGGGTGGCGCTGGTTTGTTGGTTTGTTCTGTGGTTTGGCGGTTTGAGATTTGAAATGCAGGAAGAATTGAAAAAACAAGTGGGTAGGTAATTGGAGCGGTTTATTAATCTATTCGATCGGCGTTGTTGTGTTTTTTTCTCGTAGTTTTTCTCGCAGCGTGATGTGGCCGACGTGGCTGGTCCTTGAGGTGGCGCTGGCATCGGCGATGCCGCGGGCCGGAAATGCAATTTGACGTCCGCCCGCGAAGCAGTAGTGTCTGCGGCTGACATGTCATGAACAACGAGGTGCAGATGTCTTCGATGCCACTCAACGGTCTCAAGGTGCTCGAGTTCAGCCACGCGGTCATGGGGCCGACGGCAGGATTGATCCTGGCGGAGCTCGGCGCCGACGTGATCAAGGTCGAGCCGGCGCCGGGCGGGGACCCGACGCGGCGGCTCGGCGGATTCGCAGCCGGCTTCTTCCCCGCCTTCAATCGCAGCAAGCGCAGCATCGCCATCGACCTCAAGCGGCCGGAAGGCCAGGCGCTGCTGCACCGCCTGGTCAAGGATACCGACATCCTCCTCGAGAACTACGCGCCGGGGACCATGGACCGGCTCGGCTGTGGTTATGATGTGCTCTCGGACATCAATCCGCGGCTGATTTATCTGGCACTGAAGGGCTATCTGTCCGGCCCCTATGACAAGCGTCCCGCCCTCGATGAGGTCGTCCAGTTCCAGAGCGGCCTCGCCTACATGACCGGCCAGCCCGGACGGCCGAGCCGGGCGGGGGCCTCGGTCATCGATATCCTCGGCGCCGCGTTCGGGATCATCGCCGCACAGGCGGCGCTGCACGAGCGTACCAATACCGGAAAGGGCCAGCGCCTATCGAGCGCCCTGTTCGAGAGCGCGGTGTTCCTGATGATCACGCACATGGCCGGCTTCGCCGCGACGGGGCAGGCGCAACCGCCGATGCCGGCGCGCAAGAGTGCGTGGTCGATCTACGAGGTGTTCAATACCGCCGATGACGGCAGCTTGTTTATCGGGGTGACCAGCGACCAGCAGTGGCAGCGGTTTGCCGAGGAGTTCGCGCTGGCCGACCTCGCATCGGATCCGCGCCTCGAGACCAACCAGATGCGCATCGACGCGCGGGAGTGGCTGCTGCCGCGGTTGCATGAGGCGCTCAAGCGGTATGAGCTGTCCGAGCTGATGGCGCGCTGCGAAAGGGCGAACGTGTCGTGGGCACCGGTCGGCCGGCCCGAGGACCTGTTCGCCGATGCGCATCTTGCTGCGACCAACGGCCTGCTCGACGTGGTCGTCAAGGGCAGCAGCGGTGCCGGCCAGACGTTCGGCCTGCCGGCAATGCCGTTCGAGTTCCACGATGGTGCCGACCGCCCCGGCCTGCGCGGGCAGCCGCCGGAGCTTGGCGCCGACACCGCGGAAGTCTTGCGCGCAGCCGGCGTGCCCGACGATGAGCTGCGCAGCCTCGCGGCGGCCAAGGTCATCGTCCAGGCGTGAGGTCCGGGCTCGGGCCTGCGATCGCCGCGCCGGTGACTACGGCGTCGGCGGTTGCGGTGTTGCGGCAAGGTGGCCGCGCTTGATCCAGACCCGCGCGCCCTGCTTGCCGGCGTGAAGCGCGGTGTGGCTCGCCTTCGGCAGGCGCAACCACGATTGCGGCTGGAATGTCTCGCCGCTCTCGGTGAAGGTGCCGTCGAGCACGAGAAGTTCGGCGCCGCCGGGGGCGTCGAAGGCGATCGTGCTGCCGGGTGACCAGCGCTCGAGCACGACATCTTCGCGCGCGTCGCGGTGCAGGGACATCACCTCGACGCCGGCACGCGCCGGATCGGGGGTGAAGGCCTGCGTGTTGGTGTCGACCCGCACCTGCGTCCGGTCGGCGAGATCGAACTGCCAGAGTTTTACGAATATCGTGCAGCCGGGCGCCGAACCGGGTGTGTGCGAGGACTCGGGCGGATTGCGGATGTAGCTGCCCGCCGGAAAATCGCCGTGCTCGTCCTGGAAGACGCCTTCGAGAACGAAGAACTCTTCGCCGCCCGTGTGGACGTGCGGCGAGAAGTGGCTGTTGGGCGCGTACCTGACGATGGTCGTGGCACGGGCAACTTCATCGCCGATCCGGTCGAGCATGCGCCGTTCGACCCCGGCCATCGGCGATGCCTGCCAGGGAATGGCTGCGCCATGCATCGCAACCCGTTCTTCGAAGTTCGCATTGAGTTCCATGGGGCTCTCCCTTCTCGAGTCGGGTTCGCAATCTAGACGGCGACACTGGGCCGGGCCGCAACGCGGGCCTGCCATGCGTGCAGGTTAGTACAATCGTCGGGCACCGGCACCTGTGCAAATTCGGCGAAGCCGAGCCCGGCGAAGGCCGTGATGTCCGCCATCGAGAAATCGTCACCGGCGAGGTAGGGCTGGTCCGAGAGCACGCCGTCGAGATGGCGCATGCCGGCAATCGCGCGTTGCATTTGATGGTTGCCCCACTCGGCGCATTGGTAGGTCTCGATCTCGGGCCCGAGCCCCGGCGTCGCGTGGTGGAAGTAGGCACCGACGGCGTCGAGCAGGCCGGCTTCGGCGCGGCGCTGCATCATGTGAATGACCGCGCGCTGCTTCGGAGTGCGCCCCGTCAGGCTCGGCTCGCCGGTCAGATGGTCGAGGTATTCCGTGATGGCGGTGCACTCGGCGATCGTCGTGCCGTCATCGAGTTCCAGCACAGGCACGGCACCCGACGGGTTTTTTGCGAGGAACTCGGGCCGCTTGTGTTCGCCGCCCGGCACATCGACAGACACGAACTCGACACTGTCGGTCAGGCCTTTTTCCGCCAATGCGATCCTGACGCGCGCCGGGTTCGGAAATCCGGCGAATTCGTAGACCTTCATGACAGCACTCCTTGGGTTAAACTACCTATCAATAGATAGACAAATTGTCATCAACCTTGAAGTGTGTCAAGCCTATCAGTAGATAGGTGGTGTCACGAGTTGGTGATCGAGTGGCACCCGGAGACGAGGCAATGAGCGAAACGCGCGACAAACTCATGGACGCCGCCGAGAGCGGCATGCGGCTGCGCGGCTACCACGCGGTCAGTTTTCGCGAGCTGGCCGATGAACTCGGCATCAAGAGCGCGAGCGTCCACTATCACTTCCGCGCCAAGGAAGACATGGGACTGGCGCTGGTGGCGCGTTATGCGCAGCGGTTCTTCGCCGCCCTCGAGGCCAAGGCGGCGCGCGCCGAGACGCCGGATGCCCGCGTGCGCGCGTTCGCGCAGGTCTATCGCGACGCGCTTGTCGGCTCGGACCGGATCTGCCTGTGCGGCATGCTCGGCGCGGAAAGCTGCGGCCTGCCAGCGGTGGTGTCGGCGGCCGTCGCCGGGTTCTTCGAAAGCAACATCGCCTGGCTGGTCGACGCGCTGCCGACGGAGCTATCGGCGGCGCATCGGCGCAAACGCGCGCGCCACATCGTGGCGGCCCTGCAGGGCGGCATGATGCTGGCATCGAGCCTCAACGATCACAGGGTGTTCGACAGCGTCGTCCAGGACCTCTTGGCAGCATAGAGCCGCGAGGCATCGGCCACGACCGGTCAGGAGAAGCGGTTGGGTGACATCGGTGCGAGGTCGACGTTGGGCGTCTGCCCGTCGATCAGCTGCGCCAGCCAGCGCCCGGTCTTGGGGCCGCCGGTCAGGCCGACATGATGGTGGCCGAAGCCCGACCAGACATTCGACGTGCCATCGAACCTGCCGATCAGCGGCAGTGAATCCGTCGTCGACGGGCGATGGCCCATCCATTCATCGATGCGCTCGTACTCGAGGTCGGGGAACAACGCCAGCGTCTTTTTGCGCAGCAGCTCGAACGGGCGCCGGCTCGGGCCGGCTTCGAGGCCGCCGAATTCGACGATGCCGGCGCAACGCAGGCGCCCGTTCATCGGCGTGACGACGAACTTGCCGGAGGCGACCATGACCGGCGACCGCGGCACGATCGACGGATTGACGAATTCGATGTGATAGCCGCGTTCGGATTCCATCGGCACCTTGACGCCAAGCTTGGCGGCCAGCGGCCGCGACCACACGCCGGTCGCCAGCACGATGTCATCGGCGGCAACCGGGCCGGCTGACGTTACGACCTCGGTCGCCTTGCCATCGACGAGGTCGATGTCCGAAACCTCGGCAATCAAGAGGCGCCCGCCGGCGCCCTCGAAGTGGCCGGCAAGCGCCTTGACGTAGGCGCCGGGGTCGCGAATGCGGCCATGGTCCGGACAGCGCACCGCGTAGCCGACGCGCCCGGCAAGCGCCGGGTCGTAGGCGGCAATCTGGGCCTGGTCCATTTCCTCGAAGGCGATGCCGCGCTCGCGGCGAATGCCCCACCCGAACGAGTCGGCGGCAAAGGCGGCGCGGTCGTCGTAGCCGAACACGTAGTCGCCGACATCGATGAACGCCTCGGCGCCGGTCCCTTCCGCCAGGGCGAGATGCTGGGCGGCGGTGTCGTGCAGCAGCAGAGCAAGCGATTGCGAGATGCGGCGCACTTCGCTCTCGGTCCCGGAGCGCAGGAACCGGACGAGGAAGGGCACCAGCCGGGGCAGGTAGGACCAGCGCAGAAACAGCGGGCCGTCGGGGTCGAACAGCATGCCCGGCGCCTTGCGCCACAGGCCGGGCACCGAAACCGGTATGACCGAACCCGCCGCCAGAACGCCGGCATTGCCGTAGGATGTCCCGCTGGCAGGCCCTTCGCGGTCGATGAGCGTGACGCGATGGCCGGCCCGCTGCAGCCAGATCGCCGTCGATACACCGACGATGCCGGCGCCAATTACCGCTACGTCTTTTGCAACCGTCTGTGCCATGGACCTGCGACCTGCCTGTGTTGTTTCATCGCGTGGAAAATAAACGAAACGCCAGCTTATCAAATGCGGCTGCCATGATCACCGGTTGTTTCGACCGGCGACTGGTTCTATTGCTTGGAGCGCAAAGGCAATGGGCGCGTTTGACTTTGAAACGCCCTGCGGATCGCTCGATCTTGAAGTGAGGATGGCACGCATGAAAGTCCAGGGAGGCAAGTCGGTCTATGGCGCGGCCGTCGGCATTCTCATGCTGGATACGCACTTTCCGAGAATTCCCGGCGATATCGGCAATGCCACGACGTTTCCGTTTCCCGTGCACTACAAGGTCGTCCGCGGCGCGTCGCCCGATCGCGTCGTGCTGCGCAAGGGCGAGGGGCTGATCGGCGCCTTCATCGAGGCGGCCAGAGAACTCGAGGCGGAGGGCGTGCGTGGCATCACGACGAGCTGCGGCTTTCTGAGCGCGTTCCAGGAGGACCTGACCGAAGCCGTGTCGATCCCCGTGGTCACGTCATCGTTGATGCAGGTTGACCTCGTCAATCGCACGCTCAGGCCGGGAAAGCGCGCCGGTATCCTGACGATTTCCAGCAGCAACCTCACCGAGACGCATCTCGCCAAGGCCCATGTCCCGCTCGATACGCCAGTCGGCTCCACCGAGGGTGGCAAGGAGTTCACGCCGGCGGTGCTCGGCAACCGCACCGAATTGGATGTCGCGCTGGCGCGTGAGGATAATATCGAGGCGGCGCGCCGGTTGCAGCGCGACCACCCGGATGTCGGGGCCATTGTCCTGGAGTGCACCAACATGACGCCGTTCGCAGCGGACATCGGCGCGGCGACGGGGCTGCCGGTCTACTCGATCGTGACGCTGGTCAATTGGTTCCAGTCGAGCCTCGCGCCTGATCGCTACGCCGTATAGTCTGAACTGAGCGATCGTCGGTCGCAGAAAGAGGTGCCCGAGGCATGGACATAGCTGGAAAGAAAGCCCTGGTGTTTGGCGGAACATCGGGGATCGGTCTTGCAACATCGAAGCAACTTGCCGCGCTGGGCGCCAACGTCGTCGCCATCAGCCGCGCGCCGGACCGCGCCGGTGATGTGCCGGCGGGTATCACGCTGGCGGCATGTGACGTGCTGGACCGGGATGCGTTGGCGGCCGTGTTCGCAAACCATGCGCCGTTCGACATCCTGGTCAGTGCGGCGACGGGCGGTACGCGTGCACGTGGGGAATTCCTCGACATGGACATCGATGGTTTCCAGGGCTCCTTCGCCAAGCTATGGGGCTATGCCAATGTCCTGCAATTGGGCACGCCACACCTCAGCGCGGAAGGCACGATCGTGCTCGTCAGCGGCACGCCGGCGCGCCGGCCGAACCCCGGGCAGGTGGCGATCTCGTGCGTCGGCGGGGCCGTCGAGGCACTGGTGCGGGCCGTTGCCCGGGAAATCACACCGCGACGCCTGAACGTCGTGTCGCCGGGCACGATCGACACGCCGGCATCAGCGCTGACCGGCGCCGAGCGCGCGGAGACCTACAGAAAACAGACCGCCAAGAACCTGATCCCGCGCGCCGGCAAGGCCGACGAAGTCGCCAAGGGGATCATTTTTGTCATCGAGAACGATTTCGTGACGGGGACGACCGTCGATGTCGACGGTGGCCGGCTGCTCGCGTGAGCACGGCCGACGATTGAATTATCCGCGGCTGTTCAATAACCGGGCGACCAGGCGCCGGATGCCAAGTCCCGAGCGAATTTCGAACGCTTCAAATTGAAACCGCCGGGACGGCAGACCGGCATCGCTGAACTGACGCATCAAGGAACGCCGCATCGCCTCCGGGCCGCAGAAGGCGACGTGCAGGTGCGCCGGCGTCTCGCCGCAGGCATCGAGGATGCGCCGCGCGGTCAGCCGCGCTTCGTGCTGTGTGTCGACAAAGTGCAAATGCAGGTTCGGTTTTTCGTGTGCGATCGCTTCGAGTTCATCGAGATGCGGTGCACCGGCCCGCGTGCGCGCACTGTAGAACAGGTGGACCGGTCCGCCTGTCTCCGGCAGGGCCTCCGCCCATGCCATGAACGGCGTGATGCCGACCCCGGATGCGATCCAGATTTGCGGTTGGCTGTCTGGCCGCGATCGAAAATGGCCGAACGGTCCTGATACGCGCACCGACGCGCCGGGTTCGAGGGCATGAGGCTCGAGGGCCTGGTCGAGCTGACCGGTGAAATCGCCAAGCTCCTTGATCGTGAAGCGGAGCAGGCCGGCGCTGTCGGCTGCCTTGCTGATCGTGAACGGGTGTCCTTCGGTCAAACCAGGCTGCGTGAACTGAACGAAGGCAAACTGACCGGCGCGGTGCCGGATCGGGCGGCCGTCGGGCTGCAAAGTGACGGCAAGGGCGCCGCCGGTCTTTTGCAGGTTGGCGATGGAGTAGGGCCGCCAACCCCGGAACGTGCCGCTCGGGATCAGTGAATAGAGATAGGCGGCAACGCCGAGGCCGCAAAAGGCCAGCACATAGAGGCCCAGCGGATCCCCGTTCGCGAACGGCTTCTGGATGAAGGCAAAGTGCAGGGCGGAGGCGGCGAAGAAGCCGCCCATGAACTTGTGGGTATACTTCCAGAGGTGATACGGCACGAACGTCAGCACGCTCACCGTGCCAAGTACCAGCAACCCATAGAGACTGATTTCGCCAAGCGTCTCGGCAATCTCAGTGATGGTCGTTTCGCGGCCGAGGCCGTCCATCTCCGCATCGATCGTGTCATGCAGTACAACGAGTGCGAGCGCGGCAATGCCCAGCCATTTATGCAGAACGTAGATGCGATCGAGGCCACCGAAAATGAACTCGAGACCGGGGAGGCGCGTTGCAAGCAGTTGCGAGATGCCCATGGCGATCAGCGCGCAGGCCCCGAGAAACTGAGAGAAAAGGGCGGCCTGATCGTGCCGCGCGGCCAGGTCGGAAAACCACATGGCCGGCAAAATGAATGCGGCCGCGATCAGCATAAGCCCGAGTGGTCGCATGCGTGTCCCCGTTTGATCGCTGTCCGCTACCGCCCGGCCCAGCACAACATTCACAACGAATTCAAGACTCCGTCAGCGCGGCGCACGTTCAACTACAAGCTATTATGGCTCCGTCAAACAAAATAATCGCCACCTTCGTGGTCGTCGTGACGCTGACCGGCGGCATCTGTTTCTGGATTGGCGCCGTGCTCGGATATCGCACCGGTCAGCGTACCGCCCAGTACCACCTGCGGGCCAGAATCCTGGCCGACGTCGAGAAGTGCTGGGTGCGACCGCGCCCGGAAGCGCTTGCCTGCCGCTTTCATACGGTGATGGGGCCGGGCGGTCTCAACCTGCCGAAACCGCCAAAGCCCAAGAGACGTCCGGAAAAGTTCGAACTGCCCGAGATCAAACCCGTCAAGAACGTCAATCCAACGCGGCCTGGCGGCTAGTCTGGATGTGACGCATATGCAAGTCATTGGCGACCTCGTTGATGGACTGGCAGTCAAGGTTTCCGAGCGGTGGCCCGCTTGGCCGGGCGCAGTTCCCGCAGCAGGACGTAGAAGGATGCCGCGATGATGATCGCGGCACCGATCAACGCATGCCGCCCCGGCAGTACCGAGAAGAGCGCGTAGCCGAACAGGGTCGTCCAGATCAGCTTGGTGTAGTCGAGCGGCGCGACGACGGAGGCCTGGCCGGCGCGGTACGAGCGGATGTTGCACATCTGCCCGGCCGATGATGCCAGCCCGATGCCGATCGCCATGAGCCATTGCGGCGTGGTCAGCGGGACCCACGTCATGGCGGCGAACGGCGCGGCAATGATGCCGACACAGACCGCCTGGTAGGTGAGGATCGTGATCGGGCGCTCGGTGCGCGACAGGATCCGGATGATGATGCCGACGGCGGCGGCACACGCCGCGCCGACGACGGCGAGAAGCGCATAGACGTCGAGGCCGGCACCGCCACCGTCACCACCTGGGCGCAGCATGACGAGCACGCCGAGAAACCCGAACAGGATCGCCATCCAGCGCCGCCCACCGACCGCCTCCTTGAGAAACAGGATCGCAAACAGCGTCGTGAAGAGCGCGCGTGAAAAACCAAGCGCAGTGGCATCGGCCAGCGGCAGGTGAATGATGGCCAGGAAACTGGCAACCATCGAGCAGGTCGCAAAGCCGACGCGGACGAGATGCAACCCGATGCGTTGCGACAGCAGGCTGTTGGGGAATTGCGTCGCAATGATCGGCAGCGCGACGGCAAACATGACGCTTTGGCGAATGAACAGGATTTGCGCGACGGAGGCGGTCTGACCGAGCAGCTTGATCAACGTCATCATGACCGAGAAGAACAGCGCCGCGCTGATCCCCCAAAGCACGCCGCGGACGTTGTCGGGCAACGCCGTTAGCTTCGCTGTCAGGCCGCTAAAGCGTGTCGCAATAAATGCTCCCCGCTTTAGCTTTTTTTTGGCTCACGGCTATTCCCTCGCTGTGCTCGGGGCCTCCGCCGGGGCGGCGCTCGCGCCGGGCCGCAGTCGCGGCCTTGTTGCTGAATCCGATTGGATGCGACATGCTCTAAGGGGCATGGTGTCGATCAGTCAAACCGAACGCTGGCGTTGATTGATTGGGCCGAGGCTCGCGGCTCAAGACCCTTGTGCCGGAAAGAATTGAGTGAAATGTTCAATAACACGGTCCGGCATTTCCTCCTGGATATAGTGTCCGCAGGGCAGCCCTTCGGCGGCTTCGACATTGCCTGCGTAGGATTGCCAGATGTCCGAAAACTCATTGGCGCGCTCCGGCGCGATGCCGCGTGCGCCCCACAGCAAAAGCAGCGGCATGTCGATCTTGCGATCCTTGTCAGCTTCATCCATGTCGAAGTCGCACGTCGCGGTGGCGCGGTAGTCACGGCACGAGCCGGTGATCGTTTTCAAGGTATAGCAGCGCACGTATTCCGCGAGCGCGGCCTCGGTGAGGAAGCCAAGGCCGGTGCCGCCACGGATGACCATGCGGCTCTTGAGGAAATATTCCGCCGGCACGGCACTGATCATGCGTTCGGGTAGCGGCTCCGGTTGCGCCATGAAACCCCAGTGCCAGGTACGCACGACCCAGTCCCTGCTCGTGTTCGACCACACGTAGTGGTTGGGCAGGATGTCGAGCAGCGCGACTTTCTTGATGCGTTCGGGATGATCGAGGCACATCCGATGGGCGGTGCGCCCGCCGCGGTCGTGTCCGGCGAGGTAGAACGTCTCGTAGCCGAAGTGATCCATGATCTCGATCATGTCGGTCGCCATCGCCCGGAAGCTGAAGTTGACGTGGTTGTCGCCGGGCTCCGGCAGCGAGCTGTCGCCGTAACCGCGCAGGTCGGGCAGAATGACGTGGTAACGGTGCGCGAGCTCGGCTGCGACCTTGTGCCAGCAGACGTGGTTTTGCGGATTGCCGTGCAGCAAGAGCAGCGGTGGTCCCGTGCCGCCGTGGCGCAGGCGGATCACGGCGCCGGAGGTGCGCACGTCGAGGTGCTCGAAACCCGGAAACAGCGCCGCGACCTCGGGTGAGCCGCAACGGTCGGCGTGGTGGCGATAGTCATCCGCGGAATAGGTGCGCAGGACGGCGCTGCTGTCGGGCTGCTGGGACATCGACGATTCAGGGTGCCTCCGCCGGCGCTGGCGCCACTTTGCGACTTGCCCGCATGACGGATACCGAGCGCAGGATGAGAACGGCGGCACCGACCAGCAGGAAGGCCAGCGCGACGGGCTCCTTGACGAAAATCAGAATGCCGTCATCGGAGAGCAGCATTGCCTGCCGGAACGCCTCTTCGGCATTCTTGGCCAGAACGAAGGCGATGACGAAGGCGGCCGTGCTGAACTCCGTGCGTCGCATGACATAGCCGATGATGCCGAACAGCAGCGCGATGATCACGTCGACAATGCTGGCGCGGCTCGAGTAGGACGCCGCGATGGCGGTGAGGAAGATGAACGGATAAAGCAGGCGGGCGGGCAGGTAGGCGATCATGCGCCCGATGAACGGACCGCCCCAGTAACCCATCGCACCATAGGCCGCGATGCCAACGAGGCCGGCGGCGAACAGCGAGAAGATCAGCTCGCGGCTGGTCGGATCGGTGAAGATCGTCGGGCCGACCTGAATACCGTGAATGAGGAACACACCGATCAGGATGGCGGCGACCGTGCTGCCGGGAATGCCGAGCGTCAACAGTGGGATCATGCTCGGGCCGGAGACGGCATTGTTGGCGGCTTCCGGCGCGGCGATGCCCTCGACGATGCCGGTGCCCCATTTCTCCGGTTCCTTGGACCGGCGCTTTTCTTCGCCATAGGCCACGAAGCATGCCACCGACGAGCCGAGACCCGGCATCATGCCGATGATCGAGCCGACCAGCGACGAGCGCATCATCAGCGGGATGCAGCGTTTGAACTCCGACCACGTGATGTGGTTGGCCGATGAGCTGTCGCTCTGGATCTTGTAGGCTTCGGCGAGGCCCTGTTTGGCGGCCTGCTCGGCCTGGATGATGATCTCGGAAATCACGAAGACGCCGATGAGCAGCGGCACCAGGGCAAGGCCGTCCTCGAGCTCGAGCAGGCCCATCGTCATGCGGGTTTCACCGGTAATCGTGTCGAGGCCGATCATCGCGACGATCGCCCCGAGGATGGTCGACAGGATGCCTTTGATGACGGATTTGCCGACAACCGAGCCGATGACGATGAACGCCATCAGGTAGATGCAGAAGTATTCCGTCGGGCCGAAGTCGGACGTGTAGCTCGCGATCAGGACGGCCCCGAAGATGAGCACGATCTCGCCGAAATAGTCCCCGACGATCGAGGCCAGCGTCGCGGTCTTGAGCGCCTTGCCCGCCTCGCCGCGCTGGGTCATCGGGTAGCCGTCCTGCATCGTTGCGGCGGACGCTGCGGTGCCCGGCGTATTGAACAGGATCGCCGCGATCGAGCCGCCATAGCGGCCCGACTTGCCGATCACATAGAGGAACGCCAGCGCAGAGAGCGGTCCCAGGTGGAACGACAGCGGCAGCAGCATCGCGATCGCCGCCGACGCCGTCAGGCCCGGCAGCGCGCCCGCCACGATGCCGACAAAGGCGGCGAGGATTGTGAACGCCAGTGCTTCCGGATTGGTGAACAGATTGACGAAGCCGCCGATAAGATCAGTCATCGCGTCGCTTGGGCCTTTGTGTCGGATTGCCGTTTAGAAGGGTAACTTGCGTGTGAGTTCGTGCCAGGAGGGGTTCTCGAGAAAGCGGCCCTGGTCGAAATAGAGCCCGGCCGGGTCGTACAATCCCATCAGGCCCATGAAGACGTATTGGTAGGCAAGCGCGCCGATCACCGACAGGGCGAGGATCAGGCCGATGTTGCGATTGCCGAAGACGAGCAGCATCAGTGCCAGGGAGATGAACGTCGCGATGAAATAGCCGAAGGCATAGAACAGCGCGATGTAGACAAAGCCCATGGCGACGACCAGCACGACGCGCGTGATGTCGCTGTCGCGGAAGCCGAACTTCTCGTCGCCATCTTCCGCTTCGCCGGTCACTTTCTGCACGGTCGAGTTGAAAAACAGTGCCGAGGCGCCGACCAGGACGCCAAGCCCGATCATCAAGGTGGAAAGAATCGCTGGAAAATATGCCGGGCCGATCGCGTTTTCCGAGAGCGTTTCGATCTTGTAGACGTTGTAGGCGAAGAACAATCCAAGCGCGATCGTGACCGCGGCGACGCCGAGGTCGATCTTGGTGCGGTAACGTATTCTACCCATCGAGCCGCGTACCTTCAAAGCAGGGTGAGCGTTCAGGACAAACTTGGTCGGAGTGGTTCGCGCAACGACGGGGCAGGCACGCCTTGGTGCCCACCCCGTGCATTCGCAAACCTGCCAAGCCTGCTACTTCTTCTTGAAGGTCTTGTTCACGACCGGCTGCAGCTTGTCGTAGAGCGCCTTGGTCTTGGCCGTGCCGTCTTCCGGTGAGGCATAGAGCGCGGCAAGCTTCGCTTTCTTCATGAAGCGCTTGAAGCCCTTGAGGGCGGCAACGTGCTTGACGGCGCCTTGCAGCTTGGTGACGACATCCTTGGGCAGGTCCTTGCGCCCCCACAGGCACATCGGACCGACGATGCCGAGGCCAGGCAGATTGGATTCGCCCAATGTCGGAACACCCTTGTTGACCGGGTCACGTTCCGCACTGGTCACTGCCAGGACGCGGATCTTGGTTTCAAATCCGGCGGCCATGTGGATGCCGTTGAAGCCGAACGCAGTCTTCTTGGCCGCGATGGCGTTGCGCGCCTTCGAGCCGCCCTTGAACGGGATCGGCTGGTGCGCGACGCCGAGGCTGTCGAGGAGCAAGTGGCCGGCCAGGGTGTGCAGTGAACCGGCGCCGGAATTGGCCCAGCGGAGCTTGCCTTTCTGCGATTTGGCCCAGGCGGCGAAGTCCTTCGCCGATTTGATTGGGCTGCCGGCTGGCACCTGCAGCGATGACACGAGCTGCGTCATGCAGCCCAGGATCTGGAAGTCTTCGAGCGGTTTGACCGGTGCTTTGCCGAAGCTCTTCATATCGGTGATCGAGAACGTTCCCGAGTTGATCATGTAGAGGGTGTAGCCGTCGGGCTTGGCGTCTTTCACGACCTTGGCAGCGATCATGCCGGTGCCGCCTGGCTTGTTGACGACGACAGCGGGCATGCCGTTCATGGCCGGCACTTCGTGGATGAAGCTGGCAAAGCCGCGCGAGGTGGTGTCAGTGCCGCCACCGGCCGAGAATCCGACCATGATCTTGATTGGCTTTTCGGGATATTCGGCAAGCGCGGCGCCTGATGCTGCGAGCGCGAGAGCTGAGGTCGCCAGCAGAGTGCCGGTGAATTTCGTGAGGCGATGATTCGTCAAGGTTCTAGTCCTCCCTAGAGTCATTTTTGACGGTGCATTTTTTGCAGTGCACAAACGTTCGGAAACGGAGCTCTTCTATGAAAGCCTTCTGCCAGCCTATCAATGCAGGGCGCAATGTCCAACTATGTTTGAGACTGAGCACATGAAATCGCGGCAGCGTTATTGGATAACGGTAAGCGACCGCGCCGTGAACGAACTATTTCGTTGGCAGCTTCGTCGACATGATCGGGGAGGTGATCGGATTGACGTGGTACATGTGGCACAGCACGCAATCCTGGCGCGCGGCCTGTGCCTTGTGGCACGAGGCGCAGAGCTTGCGGTCGACCTGCTTGAAATTCGGCACAAAGCGGGACGGGTTCAGTGTCGTATAGGCCTTGTCGAACTTCTTGGCGTCGTTCATCTCATGGCACGACAGGCAGCCGCGATCGTCGAGCAGGCGAAAATGCGGTTCATGGGTAAACCGGGTGAAGCGTTGCGCCTTGTCCGCCGTCGATGACGGTCGCCACTGCACGATCCTGGCGCCGTCGCGCCCGCCGTCAATGCTATGGCACTTGATGCACTGGCCCTGTGCGGTGCGGTCCGAAAGCAGCGCGAAGACCTGCTCGTTGAGGTGTTTCTTGGAGGCGCTGCCGCCGCGACCGGAATAGTCAAGCCAGGCACGCATGAAAGCATCCTTGTGCCCGGTCGGCTTGTAGAGGATCGAAAAATCCTTCCGGTACCAGCCGCCAAATTCGGCCCAGGCCTCCTCATCGACCGCGACATTGGCCGTGGCGGGCGGCGTACTGTCGGCAACCGCCGGCTTCGATGCATCGTCTTCCGGCGGCTTGCCGGGTGATGTGTTGCCGGATGTGTCGGCCTCATCCGGTTGGGCGTCTGTGTCGGGCGGCGGCCGGCCCGCCGGATCGCCGCGCTGGACGAGCTCGCCGACGGCATTGATCCGCCAGCCGCCGAACTTGGGGTCCGCTGTGAGCTGCTCCTGGGATGCACCATTGGCCGTCTGCACGGTTCTCGTTGCCTGCGTCGGTTCGCTCGGTTGTGGCGCTTCAGCCTTTTCTGCCTGTGCGCCTTCCTTAGCAGTTTCGGGGACCGCTTTCGGGGTGCCGGTCGTGGCCTTGTCGGCCGGTTTCGGTGCGCGCGCTGCTACGCGCTTGCTCACCGAGGCGGTCCACCCCGGCTCGCCGAAACTGGCAACTTCCGCGTTGAGTTGCGGCAGCCAGTTCTGCTGCGCCGCGACCAGGACATCGCGCGGCAGGGTTGCCAGCAGTTTGGCGATCAGTTGCTGGTTGCTGCCAGGTTTGGCGCCGGCCTGGACATGTTCCAACACCTTGGAGGCCTTCGTCGTCGAGAGCGCCGACAGGAGGCGTTTGATCTCGCGGGTGAGTTCGACGACCGCCTCGAGCTGGTCGGGTGATGCTTCCGACAGATCCTGCAGATCGAGATCGTCGACGGCCGCCAGCAGATTGCGCCCGCGCTGGGAGCCGCCCAGCAGGAGCTTCATGAGCGGCGTGATCTCGGCCTCCGATTCAGCCGGCCACTGCCCGATCGAGAGCTTGTTTTCCGCGAGCGTATCGAGGTCGATGCCCGGCAGGGCGAGCAAGGCGATGCCCTGCGCGCCGGTCGCGCGATCCGTGCCCTTGATCTGCTGGAGGTGGCATGACGCGCAGCTCTTTTCGAACGGCGCGACCGTCATGTGGCGCTGGTCCTGCGTCGGCGTATGGCAGTTCGCGCAGGCCTGCGGCGTCGACTTGTCATCGGGCCGCTTCTTTTGGGTTTCCGGGAAATGCTTCGCGAAATGCGACGTGTGGTTGAATTTGATGCGCAGGCGCCGCGAGAAGGGATAGTTCGCGAACTCGGGATGGTTCTTTGCAAAACTGTCGAACTTGGTCTGGTGGCAGGTATGACAGCCGGCACTCTCGACCATATTGAGCCCGGCCTTGCCGTCGCGGTGCTCCTTGTGGCAGGTCGCACAATAGACCGCTTCCGTCCGCCGCGAGTCGGCCGGCAGAATGCGACTGATCCGCGAGAGCAGGGCCGTCCCCGCGCCCTGCTCCGCCGACGATGTGCGCTGCGCCGTCGACTTGGTTTCAAGCGTCTTCGCGCTGACGCTGTGCGGTTTGAACGCGTGATCTCCCATCTTATGGCAGGTCAAACAGGCCGAACTATCTTTTGCCGGTGTCGCCTTCTGGACAAGCGCGTGCAGCCAACCGTACCGGCCGTCGTCGATGTTGGCATGGCACGACGAGCATTTCTCCAGCGAGCTATGGACCGTCGAAACCGGGCCGGGCAGCGCGAAGTGGCTTTCGGCGGCAAACCCGACGACGATGATCATGATGCCCAGCGTACACAGCCCGACCCACGAGGCCAGCGTGTCGTACTTGGCCCGGGTCGCGCGCGCCGGCCGGCACGCCGGGCGCGGATTGCAGCACGTGCCATCCGGGTTGGGACCCGGTTTGCAGGGGCCGCCGTTGAGCGGTGGTCGATCACACAGCCAGTTCGGGCCCACACGGCTCGGCGTGCACTGGTAGGCCGCCCCGCATCGCCCACGCCGGTCCGGCCCGTCGGCGCACGACGTGCCCGGTGAGGCATGCCTGCACACCCATGCATTCTCGACGGGGATCGCGCTTCGTGACTTGATCGTGTTGAGGAGCTGCAATTCAATCAACTCCTGAACGATACGCATAAGCCGTCAGTGCGTGCAGGACGCTCAGCACGATCAAGGCATAGGTGGCCGGGACATGCACGAACAGCCAGATCCGCAACGCCATCTCGTGCGCGAACCTGAAGTCGAGCCGGTTCTTGGAGGTGACGAGGTTCCTGAGGTCGGCGAGCACTTCATGGCCGTCGCGATCGAGGTCGGTCTCGAGCGCATCGAGCTCGAACATCAGCTTTTTCAACGGACGGTTGGAGCCGCGCAGATGCGCAAACGCGTTGCGCGGTGCCTTGAAGAATTCGTGCAGTGTCGCATCGTAAAGGTCCTGGAAAAGCTTGAACGACGGCTGACGTGACGAGAGCAACAGCAGCGTGCTCGCGCGCTGGGCCAAGGCGGAACGAATTGCGGGCAGGCTGTCGAGTGGAACACGTTCACCATCCTGCTCGAGCCGGTCGGGGATGGATCGGGTCAGGTAGGTGCCAATGAGCCCGCTGACGACAACCACGACGAAGAGCAGCCACAGTGCCCACTCGAGCCGCGTATCGGGGAGCGAGCCCGAGGTGTGGATGATGAAGGCGCCGACCACGAAGAAGCCGGTGTAGATGTGGACGCCCGACCAGAACGGCAGCGAGCCTGGTAACGCGAACAGGCCCCTGTTCTGCAGGTGAAGCAGCAGTTGCAGGCCCATGGCGCAACTGAGCACCAAGCCGTCCAGGAACAATGGATCGCGCAGCGTCGCGCTATACCAGTCGGTGACCCACCAGATGGTTATGACGGCCAGGACTGTAACGACGAGATCGCGGAGGGCTGAGGGCATAAGCGTAAAATGATGTCTACTGCGTTATCGTACACAATGCTGCGATAAAACTCTATTGCGGCGTCATTTGGCTGGCTCACCCTTGTAGGCCGATGGCGGTGGCATGAGCTTGTCGACGGCACCAAAGTTGGAGCCGTCATGCTTAGCAACGATACGCAGCGTTTCGGTGGCGATTTTGTCCGCCGCCGCCGTTAGTGCCTTTTTGTTATTGAGTTTGAGGCCGGCCGTGTGCGACAGGCGGACCAGGTTACCAAACTCGGGGTATTTCGACAGGGCTGACGCGACCACGGCAACCTTGTTGCGCGCGTCATTGGCGCGATGCGCCATGCGGATGGCGTAGTCCTTCTTCTTGGTTGCAACGGCGATCGCGCGCAGGGCGGTCTCGAGCTCGACGGCGAGGCCGACAATGTACATCATGCGACGGCGATTGCTGGTCGCCTTCGCGTTGGACTTTCCCTTCGTGTACCAGACGTTGTGGCGCACCTCGCCCTGCGACCACGAGACCAGCTCGAAAGGGCTGCCGGCGGGATGGCCGCCGACGTTGACGAGTTTCTCGCGCGGCACCACGTGGCAGCCGTAGCAGTTCTTGGCGATCTTGTAGAGGGCGGCAGGCCGGATCATGCCGCGCGCCTCGGACCCTTTCCATCGCGCCGCTGCCTCGGCCTTCGACTCCGCCTCCTTGCTGCCCTTGCCGCTGAATTCGCTGTGCAGCTTTTCCCAGTCCTTGCCGGCGCCATGACACGATTCGCACGAAATGCCGGAGGTGACCTTGATGCGCTTCCTGACTTTCGTCTGGGTGAAGTGGCAGCCGGTGCAAAGCGCATCACTCTTGATGCGTTTGATTTTGAGCTTGGCGGCAATCGCGCGCGCTTCCTTGCTGCGCGGCATCTGCCTGAACGTGGCGAAGTGATGCGTGCCTTTCCAAACCGTCGCTTCATCCTTGTGGCATTCCGCGCAGGCATTGGCCCCGACGATTTTCTCGAGCTTGCGTTTGGCATCGACGGCGAACGCCGGCAGGTGCCAAACGAGTGACAAGGTGGCGATTGTGAAAAGCGCGATGACCAAGCGAACGGGCGCTTTCGGCGGCAGGGTGCCGTGACGGCACACCGGTGGCGCGGCACACCGGCGCGGTTTCGAGGCGCTGTTCGACACGGACAGCACCGCGGTATGGCGGGGGGTCGTTATGATCATAGATCCAACACCACATCCGTCTTGGGTTGGGCAATGCAGAGCAGACAGCTACCGGGCTCGACGCTGGTGCCGGGCTTGCTGCGGTACTCGACCGTGCCGCTTTGCAGGCGCGTCTTGCAGGTGCCGCACTGGCCCGCCCGGCAGCCGTATTTCACAGGGACGCCGCACGCCTCGACGAGCTCGAGCAGCGAGTTCTGCCGCCCGTTCCAGCTGACTTTCCGGCCGGTGCGCGCGAACTGAACGCGCATTCCGGCCGCCGCGGTGCTGCGCTGCGTCGGCCTTTGATGCCCGGTTTCCTGGGCGGCGGGGAGGGGCGGGGCGCCACCAAAACTTTCCGAGAAAATGTTCGTGTGCGGCACGCCCCAGGCGCTCAAGTCCGACGTGACGGCCGGGATCATCTCGGCCGGGCCGCAGACATAGAATTCATAGTCGCGTGCCTTGAGGAAAGACTTGATGCCATCGACCGTGATCCTGCCGGCGAAATCATAATCGGCGCCCTTGCGGCAGGCCGCAGTGGGTTGCGAGTAGAAGACCACGAGATGGACGTTCGGGCACACGCGACTGATCTGCTTGAGGTGATCGTAGAAGGCGTGCTCGCGCCGGTTGCGGGCGCCCTGGAAGAACCAGACCTCGCGCTTGCTCTTCGTCGCCAGCATCCAGTTGAGCATGCTGACCAGCGGTGTGATGCCCGACCCGCTGCCGATCAGGACGACCGGGCGCTCCGAGCCCTGGTCGAGGCAGAATGTGCCGGCCGGCTCCATGGCTTCGATGATCGAGCCTTCGCCGAGCTGCTCGAGGAAGAATGTTGACGATCGCCCTGGCGGCGTGCCCATCGCGGCACCGCTCGGTGGCGCGATTTTCTTGACCGTGACGCGATAGAAGTTCTGCGGGTTGGTCGGTGTTTCCGAAAGGGAATAGGACCGCACGATCGCCTCGCTGGTCCCCGGGATGGTGAACTCGAACGTCAGGAACTGGCCCGGACGATAGCTCGCGAGCGGTCTGCCGTCCGCCGGGACCAGATAGAACGAGCAGACATCGCCGCCGGGTGTCTCGATCACGCGGCGGGCGACCTGCAGGCGCCGTTTGACCGGCGCCGACGCCGGCGCTTGCCTTGCCGGCATCGGCGCGTCAGGCCAGCGCGCAACGTCTGCCAGCAAGGCCTTGAGCTGCCGGCTGCGCTGACGCTCCTGGTGGCGGGTGCGCAGGTTGCCGACGGCAAAGCTGACCGCTGCCATCATGCCGCGCGCGAACGTGAGGGCCACGAGCAGCGCGCCGCAGAATTGTACGATGAGATCGACTTTCATTTCCGCACTTTCAATAAACAACCTGGATTTCGAAGCGCGCGCCGGCTCCGTCATCGCGGCCTTCGTTGAACGCGTAGAAGCTTTCAAGCTGCAACTGCACGTGCCGTCCGACCGCCTGCTGGAGCTGGAAGCCGACCGCGAGGCTGTTGAAGCCTTCGCCGCTGAGGTCATACCGGCCCGCGACTTCGAGGATCAGGTTGCGCCACTTGTTGTCCCAAAACGCCTGATAGCCGATCGCGCCGCCGATGACGTCGTCATCGGTAAATGGATTGAGTTCGGCGCCATAGGTGCTGAGGTTGGGCGAGGCGAACAGGATGCCGGTGTTGGCGAGCGGCCCCCCGACGATCGCCTCGCGCCCGGCCTGCGTGAAGTTGCCGAGACCGAGGAACGAGTTGAAGTAGACGATGTCATCCGAGCCGGGGACCGTCTTGGAGATCTCCGACGTCAGCAGCACGCCGTTGCCAATCACGTTGCCATCGACCTCTTCATCGAGCGCATACGATGCGTTGACGCGAAATGCCGTGCTGATGCCGCCCAACGAGGCGAGCCGCTGGATCGCGGAAAGGCCGAGGTAGAGGCCGTCACGGGGACGTTCCGAGTCGACATAGATGAGGTCGAAGTTGAGCGTGCTCACGTGCGTGTCGGCGGCAACGAACAGGCCGTACATGTTGGCGTCGGTGTTTTCCTCATCCTGGTCGTTGCGATCGAGCCGGTTCCAGCCCCACATCGCCGATACGCGGAAGTTCGACGTGCCCGGGAACGGGATGTTGTTGCGGATAATGCCGACCGCATCGATGGTGTCGTTGATCAGGATGCCTTCCTGGAACACCAGCGGCTGGCGCCCGATCGTGAAGCCGTAGTCGATCGGTTTGATCCCGGCCTTGTCGAGGTTGGGAAACAGGCTGCCGATGTCACCTTCGAAGAACAGGGTTTCGACGTTGAGCCCGTATTCCTTGTTGTAGCCTTCGTCCTGACCCGAAAACGTATAGCGGGTGAAGCGGTTCGGCCGATTGTTGTCCGTTGGCCGCAAACCGAGCAGGATCTTCTCGGTGCCCGTCAGCTGCAGGTTGAAGAACAGATCCATCCGATTGGCGATCTCGGTCTCGCGCCGCCGCCCCGAGCGGCCATCGTCGAAGCTCTGATAGGCGGTGCGGTTGATGACGTAGGCCCAAAGCCGCGGCTGCCAGACGGCACCGAGCACCGGAATTTCGAAACCCGCATCCAGCTTGCCCGTGCCGAGAAAGCCGTCGCCCACTTCGAGCAGCAGATTGGGGCGCGCCGGCAGACGTCGAATGTCGTCGTCGACCCGTGTCGCACTGCGCCTAAGTGTCGTCTGGTTCGCACCGCGCGGTGACAGCGCCTCCTCGCGCGTTCGGATATGGTCCTTTTCCGTCTGGAACGGGACATACTCGTCCTTGAGTGATTCGACTTTGACTTTGTCACCGAGCGGCCAGAACCAGCTGTACCAACTCTTCTCATCTTGCTTGATCGCGGTTTGGTCTTTGCTGCCGTAGGCTTCCTTGTCGCCCTTGGCAGCTATCGCCACATCTGCCCCCGCGCCGACAAAGATCAGCACTGCGAACAGCATGAACGTCGTCATGAACTGTTGGCGATCTTTGCTTGCCCCCTCATTCATTCGCGAAGACTCCTTTCTTCCATTCCCCCTTGCGTGAAGACTTCTTTGCGGCCGTGGACGGTGCCGGTGTCAGCGTCGGTGCCCACGCGCCCTTCGGTGCCAGGCGTGACGCCCCTCGCGCCCCGATGCCCATGATCAGCTTCTTCTTCCAAAGCTCCTGCGTGCCCGCGACCAGCTTGCGGCCCAGTTCCGCCGGCGTCAGTCCGAAGTCGAAACCGACCTTTTGCGATGCGATCAGCAAGTTGACCGGAACCGGCTGTGCAAGCAGGCGTACCGTGGCTTCGTAGGGGCCCTGGCCGGTGAGCGCCGAGGCTGGGACCGAGTACGACGCCCATCGCTCGCCGTTGGGCTCGATGCCCTTCTTGTGGTTGCGCTCGGTCGCCGGCTCGCCGGTGAAGACCAGCGACGTCGTCGAGGGCAGCACGCGCGGCAGCGCAAACGTCGGGAACGGGATCGGAATGACGTGCTCGATCTCGCCGCCGCGACCGTTCTGCGTCACGAAGATCGATTGCAGACTGAAGAGCTGCGAGTCGCGCTGCATCTTGCCGGCGTGCACGTAGGACGAATGGCCGTCGCGCAGGTCGCCGTTCGGATCGCGGTCGCCGGAGCGGAACACGACGGTGCCGTTGCGATCGCGAACCGTCACCTCGAGCCAGATCAGGCGCTCGCCGGTAAAACCGGTCGGCACATTGTGCCCGTCGGTGCCGTTGCGCACCTGGGCGCGGAACGCCAGGCCGGAGGAGTCGGCGCGTTCCGCCACGACGTCGCCGAGGATGAAGCCGTTCTTCATGACTTCGAGGCGCTTGATCCGTGCGAAGTCCAGCAGCTTGAACTGCTCGTTGAGGATTTCGCGGGCATCATAGCGATCGTCGACGGCCTGCCACGGTCTCGGGAACTTGTAGCCCTGCGGGATATTGCTCTCGAACTTGTCGGTGCCCCAGCCAGCCTCGTGCTTGAACTGCAGCCACTCGCGCAGCGTCTTGAAAGCAGCGGCCCGCTGGTTGTGCGGGAAGATGCCCGGATGCAGCAGCGAGAAGTCGGGCCCCGAGAAGAGATGGCTGGTCAACTTGCGCGGCGCCGTTTGCGCGTCACCGACGATCGCGGCCGGACCCTTGTCGTAACCCGACGGTTTGCCCTGGATCTTGCCCATGTGGCAGTCCTGGCAGGTGATTCCCTTGGCCGCCGCCGGTGACGTGCGATACTCGCTGTATGCCTCTTCCAGACGGAACCCGTTGAACAGCGTCACGTCATGGCACGTGCCGCAGAACACCGGCGTCTTGATCGACTGGAACAATTTCGCTTCGGAGTGGATCTTGCGGCCGGGTTCCTTCGGCTTCGTCACGACCCGGAATTTGTTCGGCTTGGCGAGGGTGGCTTTCATGCCCTTGTTGCCGGCCGGACCGAATACCGGATCAGTGAGGCCGCCCTCGACCAGGGCGAGGCGACCGCTCGCCTTGTTGTAGGCCTTGTTGATGCGGTGACACACAACGCATGTGATGCCTTCGCGCGAGGTCGGATGCCGGTCCAGATTCGACATGAACGGGCTCTCGCCGAGGTTGGCACCGACCGGGCTGTGGCAGCGCAGGCAGAAGTCGCCGTTCGAGCCGTTGCTCAACTGGTTGATGCGGTTGTTGAGAGCGAGATAGACGGGGCTGAGCTGCGCATAGGCATGCTGCGACACCGACCACTCTTTATAGTGTTTCGGATGGCACACGCCGCAGGTGTTGGCAGATGGATAGCGGTTCTCGACGAACAGTTGCAAGTGGTCTGCGTCGGCGACGGTCTGTTTGGCGGTCGGCTTCGCAGCAGTGTCTTTCGTCGACTGTTTGTGCCGCGGTCGCTTGCTCTTGTCGATCGGCACCAGCAGTTCATCACCTTGCCCCCGGCGCTGCTTGTCGGCTTTCGATGGTATGCCGAAGTTGCCTGAGCTTTTCGCCCTTTGCACAACGTTGACCTTGGCTTTGTCAGGGGCCACGGTCGCCGGTTTTGCACCGGCGCCAGAGGCGCGAAGGTGCGGATTGCGGCCGGCACCGATCGGCTTCTTCGATCCGTTGGTCGCGCCGAGCGCGCTGCGCCTGTCGGCCACCAATCCCTTGCCCGTCTTGTGGGACCGCGCAAGTGACGGATGTGACTTGAGGTAGAGTTTCAGCGCCGAGATGGCGTCCTGGTTGCGCGCCTTGGCAACCGCGCCGGACGCCGGTGTTTGGCCCGGGTCATCGGCGAACGCCGTGCCGCCAAACGTCCAGCCCGTTGTCAAGAGCCAGCCAGAACCAACCAACACGAGACCGGCGCATACCGGCAATGCAGCGTAACGCAGCATGGCAATGTCCCCCAATCCAAGCAGCCAGCCGCCATCGTTTGGCAAAGACAGGTGATATCTCCACCGTTTGTAATTTGTGCTAGCCGTATGTCATAAAGTCTTGTTAGATAACAGTTTTATGAGAATTCCGATTCTTGCGTCCGGTGTGCCAACCAACGATCTTTCAAGACTAAGAGCCCAATGGATTTCCAGTTCCTATTGTTGCCGCTCCGGGGGCTCTCTCTCCAAAGAGCCAATCCAAAAGCGGATGCCACTCCTTATGTTCATACGCGCATAAAGGAGCAGTTTCGTCTCGCAGGGTCGAAAAATCCGATCGGTCAATTGACCCAATCCTGCATCGCTTTGTGTTGCCGCGATTGGATTTAATTCACGCCGCGAGGTGACGATATAGCTATTAGAATTAGGCAGATAAATGGCAGGTAAATAGTTCATTAATGTTATAAGGAACGGTCGAATTAGCACCCAAATGTTTAAAACCGATTCATCCATTGAGTGGGACTGCGATGGCCGGGTGCCGGCGGAGCAAAAATCAGCGGCCGAAGATGATATCGAACAGCAGTGGATCGTCGAAATGGCGCCGATCGGCAAATGCAATCGCGTGATGTCCCCATTGACGCAAGGCGCCGGGGCTGACGACGCCGGTCGGCCAGAGTACGAAGCGTTCCAGGCGTTCCGTGCCGGCGATCAAGCCGTCGCTGCGGTAGAGGCTGCGTCGCCGTGCGCCCGAGAGCGGCAGCGAGCGCAGAATCGTTTCGTTGGCATAGCGATACGTCCGGCGCGCCGCGGTCGTGCGGCGACGGGCTTGCGACTTGACTGCAAGGAGATAGTGCGATCCCGACGCCAGGCGTAGCGTGACGCGCTGCCCGCCAGTTGGCGGTTTGAAACCGGCGATGACGGCCGGCACTTCCTTGAGACTCGGATTACGCTCGGCGCGGTTTTTTGAAAACCGCGACGAAACGGGAAATAAAAAGTGATAGCAGCCGCATAAATGGATGCTGTCATATATGAGCGGCCGGCCGTCATCGCCCAATGTCACGCGCCAGACCACGCCGTCGAGATTACCGCTTAGCAAATCGAGCGGTCCGATTGCCGGGCGCTGCTCGAACCAGATGGCGTAGTTGAGCTGCAAATGGACTTTGTTGTCGACGATGGCATGGCTGATGCGGGTGAAGGTGACGGCGCGTTCGACATCGATGTAAACGGTCCCGGCCTTGCGCCGCCATGTCGGAAAGCCCGGTTTGTCGTAGCGGCCGGCGACGTCGACCTGCCAAACCGGCGCGAAGGTGTGCAGCAGCCGTTGCATGCTGGCGCCGCGCGGTTCGGGGATGCCGAGCGGCGATCGCCGGCTGCGCCGGATCAGGGATCGTACGGCGCGTCGATTGAGGGTGGCAGGCGACGACGGCGGGCGGAATTCGACGACGCGTCCGATGACCGGCTGATCGGATGGCGGCCGTTCGAACGACGCCAGGTTTTGTGCCTTCCAGCGCTGCCAGCCGAGATTGACCGGGATCGACGTCAGCGGATAGGCGCCGAGCAGCTGGGCGGTATCGGAATAGTTGTCGGCGACGCGCGCGGCCTGAACCAGCCGGCGCCGACCGGCGGCGGTCGCCAGGGCGCGTTGCCGCGCCCGCTGCCCGCATTGGCTGGCTTTCGCGAGGATATCCGAAGGTGCGGTGCCGCGCGCGGCCACGGTGCGCGCGAGGCGTCGGCGGCCGGCATTGCCAAGGTTGGCCAGCTCGACCTGCAGGCCTTCGCGTTCCAGCGCCTGGAGCCGATCCACCCAGGCCTCGAAGGCCGGACCCGGGCGCCCGTTCGCGAAGCGGCGGCCGATTCGCGCGAGAAAGCGGTTCACGCGAAGAAAGGCGAAGCCGGGGATCGGGCGGTCCTGCGCATCGGTGACGTTGGCATCGGCAACCGCCTGGCGAATCCGATCGAGGGCGATGGCGCAACTCGAGCGGACAGGTCTCGTCGAGTCGATTACGAGGCCGCTCGATGGCGCCGGCATCTGGCTGCTGCAGCCCGCCGTCAGCAATATCGAGGCACCGATCAAGGCATGGATGGGCGCGCCGAACACTCTCATGGCAATCCTGCGAAGTGACGAGGTCACCGTGGCTCGTGCGAGCCAGGAGACATCCATGCGAGCGAGACTGAACAACGTGCGCACGGTTTGCGATGGCAGGCCGTGACGGGCAGTAGGTTGCGCCCTTGCGTTGCCGGTCCGCTGGCAGGCAGCGTCACACTTCATTCGACGTCAAATTGAGGCAGGATCAAAAGAGCTGATTCGATCACGTTCAATTTCGTGATTTATCGGGAAATAGTGTGAGGCTGATTATATCGCATGCACTTCTGACGGATTCAGAGAGAACTGAAAATCTCAATTCGGCAAAACATAATTTGTGCCAGGCGCACATTTTTGGCCGCAGTCTTGAAGAATATTGATCGCTCGAGCGGGGTCAACGATCGATGTCATTGTTGCAATGGGGCCGGGACGGTGACGTGCCAACTGCTACGTGCACTTATCCTTTGTGTATCGATTTTCACTTCAGGCGCGCTGCGCGCCGAAACCTATCTGGTGCGCGCTGGAGATAGCCGATCGCAGATCGGGTTTCAGATTCGCCAGTTCGGAATCTTCTGGATTTCCGGACGCTTCCAGCGGTTCTCGGGAAAGCTTACGCTGCATGGTGCGCGGGCCGGTGCATCGCGTGTGCGCATCGAAATCGATGCGGCCAGCATCAATTCGGATTTTCCTGCGCGCGATCGCTATCTTCGCAGCGAAGCGGTTCTTGCGACCCGCCACTATCCCAAGATTACATTCCAGAGCACCAAGACAAAGGTCACCGGACCGGATACCGCATTGGTCACCGGCGATATGACGTTTCGCGAGATTACACGGCGCGTCGCCATCCGCGTACGTTACGTGCACGGGAGCGACCGGGATGGCCGTGGAGCGGGCAAGCAGTTCATCGGCCAGACGAGTTTCCGATTGTCCGAGTTCGGCGTGACCGGCATCCCGACGTTGACCTCGGATCGGGTCTTTCTCACGATCCGGTTGGCGCTCAGTCCGACGTGACCGGCCCGTTCGCGTGCTGTCATGAACGACGCGCAGCCAACGCGCGCGATGTGCAGCATCGCACAGCCGGGCTGCAATCGCGGCGTCTCGATCGTGCGCCGCTTCCTGCGCTACGATCGATCAATCGAACGCGCGCGCAGGCCACTGGTGTCGGCCGAAGAATGGACCCGGGTGCGCCGGGCCTGCGTTTCCAGGCAGGACATGATGACCTGCCATCCGCCCGTCAGTATCGGAGATGCGACATGCTCAAAACGTTGATCACGCTAACCGCAGCCATCCTGTTGTCCGGCGTTGCGATGCCGGCTCAGGCGCAGGACAACACGCGATCGATCACCAAGGTGACCGGCGACGTCTATCGCTTCAAGAACCGGTTTCATTACGCGCTTGTCACGGTCACCGACGCAGGCGTCGTGGTGGTTGATCCAATCAACGCCGAGGCCGCCACATGGCTGCGGGCGAACCTCAAACAGATCACCGACAAGCCGGTCACGCATCTGATCTACAGTCACAGCCACGCCGACCATGCCTCCGGCGGCAAGGCCCTGCTGTCCCAGGGCACCCAGGTCATCGCGCATGCCAACGCACCCAAGGATATCGACGGCGTCGTGCCGACGATGCGCTTTTCGGACAGCAAATCGCTCAATATCGGCGGCAAGACGTTCGAGCTGACCTGGCTTGGCGAGGGGCACGGAAAGGATCTGATCGCCGTCGTCGTGCGGCCGGAGAACGTCGCTTTCATAACGGACGCGGCCTCCCCGAAGCGCTTGCCGTACCGCGACATGCCGCGCTCTGACATCGATGGCTGGATCAATCAGGTCAAGAAGATCGAGACGCTCGACTTCAAGGTTTTCGCTCCGGCACACGGCAAAGTCGGCATCAAAGCGCATGCGGCCGACGTGCGCCAGTACATGGAGACCTTGCGCGAACGCGTGCTGGCGGGCCTCAAGGCCGGTAAGTCGGTCGACGACCTGGTAACGTCGGTGACGATGGCGCGCTACAAGGATTGGCAGCAGTACGGTGCCTGGCGCGAACTCAACGTGCGCGGCATGGCGCGGTTCCTCCAGGAGAGCGGGCAGGTCAAATAGGCACCCGGTGGGCTGCGTGCGGAGCGGACTTGCCATTGTGTGATTCTTGACGCCAGATGGGCGTAAATCGTGGAATCACACGCATGCGCGAATTCCTCTTTCAGCTCGATCCATCGGGCCAGATCAGCCTGCAGGCGCAGATT
>JBPCVZ010000391.1:0-4130 GCA_051010015.1 Hyphomicrobiaceae bacterium | reverse complement strand
GAGGACGACTGCGGTTACGACAAGATCGATTTCCTCGATGGCCAGGTGGAACGGCCGTATGACGTCGGCCAGCGTGCACCGGGCGACTGGGACGCAATCTGCAGCCAGCGCCCGATCGCGGTGCACGGCATGGAGAACCCGGGAACATCGGATATCGGCGTCTATCGCTGCCGCAGGTTGCTGCGCGATCTCGTGCGTGGCGAGGCGGCGGCGGATTCGACCACGCCGATGAGCGCCGACGGCACACAGACACTGCACACTTTCGGGTCCGACACAACGCTGCGGGTCCCCCGGCAGTCCGACAGGAACGCCGATCGCAAGCTCATGAAAGATATGGGTCGCAAGGTATTCGGCGTGCTCCAGGATGCCGACGCCATTCAGACGATCGAGCGCAGAGCCTACATCCGTGCCCGGCTCGACGAACTCGACGGCGGCCAGCAGCAGGCGGCGGAATAGGCCGGGATTCTATCCGGCTCTCATCGCCAATTGCGCGCGCCGCTGGGGCATGACGCCACGAAGTCCGCGACCAAAGCGGGCCACGACAAACGTCGGGGCGACTACGGCTCGCGATGGATCCGGGGGGCTTTGACAAAACCCGTGTTGCGGTCACTCACACAAGTGAGAAAGCGGCTGAAGCAAAAGGCATAGGGCTTTCTGCACGCGTTGCACTCGGCCTCGGCCCAGCTGTTGCTGCGCCTGTCCAGCTTCCACAATTCACCCTGTTCACTCGCACAATGCGGGCAAACAACCTGGTTGCTGTGATGGACACTGCTGCCGATGACGACAGCACCTTCCGGCAGATCTGCATCTGACAACATTGTTGCTGACGTATCCCGATGTCGTTGTTGCACGCGGGAGTTGGCGCAAAGGCCTCCGCAAGGCGAGCGTACTTCAAGTGATCGGGCGGGGCAAAGCCCGCCCAGCGGCTACATCCGCAACAAGTTCTTGCCGGAGCGCGCTTCGGCATGGGCATGGGCAACGGCCTCGCCGATATCGTCCAGGCTGTACTCCGCTTCCACCGGCACTTCGAGTTCTCCATCGATGAAGTGCTTGGCCATGCGCGCATAAAGCGCCTCGACTTCGCTGCGCTCGGCATTGGGCAGATAGATGACGCATCGCGCAAGGCTGGTCCACCTATCTGCGATAGCAGTACGAAGACCGACCAACAATACGACGACAGACCCAATCAGCCAGTGTGGGCGTGGAACGCGATTTCGTCCACTGACGCTTGTCCGACGCCGACCGACGGTGCATGTGGAGAGCCTCAACGGCAGCGCAACGGCGTCCGACTAACCTGAGCAGAAGCGGTAAATGTCGCTTGTGAATTCATCGCGCCGCTCAATCTCAGCAATGTATCATTGGCGCCACAAAGTTTACCGAGGCGTTAGTAGCTCGTTCGCTTCACGTCAGCACGTCGCTCTTCACGTCACAATTAGACACGGACGCGTCACTCGCATCAAACAGGAACCATGCAGCTGCAAGAACGCAAGCGGCGCGCGAGGCATTGGTGGCGTACGCCGATGCTGAGGTGATCGGGTCCGTCTCCAGGCCGGAAGATATCGAAGCCACATTTATGGGAAACGACGATCGTTGTGATTGCTTGAGAGCTAGGTTAGGACTCTTCCGATTTGTTGCAATGCGGACGTCTCAGTGGCCGCGTAGACATTTGCGATATGAGCCTATGGGAAATCTTAACGAAGATCAGATCGAAGCGTTCCGTCGCGATGGTGCCGTCGTGGCGGAAAATGCCGTGTCATCGGAGACACTTGCCGCTCTTCGTTCGACATTTTCTGTGTGGGTCGAAGAGAGTCGCGCGCACGCTGCACCGTATGGGCATATCTGCGACGGGCGTCCCCGGTTCGACATCGAGGACGACCACTCGTCGAAGCATCCGTCATTGCGGCGGGTGGCTTCACCGACCGATGTATCAGACATCTACGCCGTTGTCGCATTCGACAGTGCGATGACCGATATGGCGGCGGACGTGCTGGGGCCGAACGTGCGATTCCACCACTCAAAAGTGAATTCGAAACTGCCGAGAACAAAGACAAGCGTGAAATGGTACCAGGACTTCCCGTTCGACCCGCATTCCAACTACGACACGCTAACCGCACTCCTCTTCCTCGATGATGTAACTGCGGAAAACGGCCCTCTACTGATCGCGCCTGGCTCTCATCGCGGTCCACTTCTTTCGCATTTCCAAAACGGCGTCTTCACAGGAGCTATATCGGAAGAGGCCGCCGCGCAATTCCAGGCGGAGAGCGTCCCTTGCACAGGACCGGCCGGCGCCGTCTGTCTGATGCACAGCCGCGTCGCCCATGCTTCTACGGCCAACAACTCATCGGCTGCGAGGACGCTCTACATCGTCACATACGCCGCCGCTGATGTGGCCCCTCTTTCGCCGGTCGCGGTGCCTAGTCCGCATCAGGGTAGGATCGTGCGTGGATGCGAGCCGGGTCGCATCCGCTCGATGGGCTTCGAAATAGAGACGCCGGTCATTCCGAAGGGCGCTTCCTTTTTCACGCAACAAGCTGGAAAAGACTGACGCTTATTTGCATGTGCATAGACACGTGCGCTTCGGCCCCCTGCCGCCTTTCCGGCGAACATATGGCTGTTGGTCTCGATGCCGCAGCCTCCAGATATGAGAACGAGCTTGCTCACCAATCGTTGCAGCGAGACCGCGTGGAGGCGTCAAGGGAAGAGGTTGTTAGAAGCACCTCGCGTTCGCTTTGCTCCTAGCTTCGAACGCGCTGTGCTCAGATTGGTGGTGTCCGCTCAGGGCCATTTCTATGCGTCGTCGTCATCAAAGGCAGTGGACGCACGACGACTGCGTCACTTGCGTAAGCTAAAACTGGTGTGCATCGGCGGCAGTCGACAACTCTGGCTAGAATGGGTTGTTTTCTGCATTGCTCTTGGCTTGGTGTCTCGACTGACTGGTTGGTCAAAATCTCCTCCATCGGCGAGCTGCGACGGGGCCAACTAGCCACACGCCAAACAAGAAGTTAGCTTGAGAGAAGCGGGGCGTGAAACCTCAGGAACCGATTATGCGAGAGATCGCGGGTGGGTGCCTTTGCGGTGCCGTTCGTTACAAGTCCGAAGCTGAGCCAGTATTGCAGGCACTTTGCCATTGCCAAACGTGTCGCAAGAATTCTGGGTCGGCGTTCTCATTCAACGTGGCAGTGCCTGAGGATAGCCTTGTCGTTGAAGGGGACGGTCTCCAGACGTACGAAGACCACAGCGGTGCAAGTACCCAGGCCTTCATGCGCAATTTCTGCGGTAAGTGTGGATCGCACATATTTAGTCTTGGGCCAGCTTACGGGCCCCTTGCCTTTATTAAGGCAGGCACGCTCGGTGATGCCAGTTGGGTTGCACCTGAATTGCACATCTGGTGTGCGGAAAAGTTACCTTGGACAATGATACCAGAGGGAGCGACGCAAGCTCCCGGCAATCCAGGCTAGATAGATGTTCACTGCCGAGGTTGTTCTCGACGTCTGAACTAAGGGGGCAGATCTGACGTGCCCTGTCCTTTCTCTCGATACTGTCCAGGGCCGCAAGCGGCTGTGAGCACGTGCAGCATGCTTCGTGGACGCTTTGTACGCACTCTCGCTTTAGCGGAAGGACACCACAGAGCCTCGCTACATTG
Source organism: Hyphomicrobiaceae bacterium (assembly GCA_051010015.1). Classification (GTDB taxonomy): domain Bacteria; phylum Pseudomonadota; class Alphaproteobacteria; order Rhizobiales; family Hyphomicrobiaceae; genus CAJQQK01. Next base: position 487 of record JBPCVZ010000391.1, on the reverse strand, counting down.
GTGCTCCATCGACAGCACTTGCAGGCAAACCAGGCTAAGCCATAACGGAACTGTCGATCGGGTAGTTCCGCGCTATTGCCGTCAATGCCCGGTGGAATGATGAAGCGGCTGATCAACCGCCCTTGGTGGCAATACTGATAGCCGGGTCGGTCGTCAGCGCATCGGCACGCGCTATCGTTGCGGCATCGAAATGTGAGGTCACTTGTTGGGCGAGATCAATCAATGTGGACTGGCGCATCTTCTTCCTACCGCACCTCCCGAAACAGTCACAAGAACACTGTGCCGCCATCGACCATGATCGTCTGGCCAGTCACAAACTTGCTGCCATCGCCCAGGAGATAGGCGATGGTCCCTGTTAAGTCGTCAGTCTCGAGGTTGCGTTGCAGGGACTGGCCTCGCGCGATGACTTCCTTGGCCTTGTCAAGCTTGTCGCCAAAGAACTCTTCTGTGCCCTCGGTCATGACAGCAGATGGCGCAACGCAGTTGA
>JBPCVZ010000390.1:0-19213 GCA_051010015.1 Hyphomicrobiaceae bacterium | reverse complement strand
TCCCGATCCCCGCATTGGCAGAAGTGCAGACATCACTCGAGCAGGCAGTCGCCGACGTCGTGCAGCTTGATCCCATTCGTCTGAAGAAAGTGATGAGAACAGGAACGGTTGCCTCGATCGACAATCGTAACTGGGAACTTCGGGATCAGGCTGAACCTGTGCGCCGCTTTTCTCAATCCCGCGCGATTGCACTCGATATGGAAAGCGCGACGGTGGCAGCGAACGGCTTTCGATTTCGCGTTCCTTACGGCACGCTCCTGATCGTCTCTGACCGACCGCTACACGGTGAATTGAAGTTGCCAGGCATGGCTTCCAGGTTCTATCAGCAGCAGGTAGACCGCCATCTCGAAGTGGGTATTCGCGCTATTGATATTATGCGGCAGCTGCCGACCGAACGCCTGCACTCGCGCAAGCTTCGAAGCTTCAATGAAGTGCCGTTCCAATAGAGACGAGAGCGCCATTTGACCGCGCTATGACAGCTTGCGCAGGACGTAGACGATGGCTTCGAGGCCGATCTTCGGCAGATGCGGGCCGCGTTCCCTGACAGCCGTTTCGACGACTGAGGCCTCACATAAAGCGTCGATCACGTCCTGATAGCTCGGATCCTCGAGAGCGTGATCGTTCAGCGTGAAACCAAAGCACCCCTTGGCAGGCAGCAAAGACACGACGTGTTGGATTGTTGCAGCGGGTGCGTGCCCCGGACTGAAAACGCCGACCGCCGTCACATTGGCATACTCGCCCGGTTGGGCCGGGATCGGCTGCGCGAGGTCGCTTTGCTTGAGATCACGATAGACGTTCTTGGTTGCAGCGAGTGCCAACATCTCCGGTGAAAAATCGGAACCATCCAGCACCGTGAAGCCGACATCCTTCAGCGCTTCACCGGAAAGTCCGGTGCCACACCCGACGTCGAGCAGCGCAGCGCCCACGTCTTCCACTGCGCCCGCCATGGCCTGCGCCGTTCGTGCTGGCGAAGCGTATCCGTTGCCAATCAGCTCCTGATCATAGGTCTTGGCCCACTGGCTGTAGTAGGCATGCGTTTTTTCCCCACTGTCGAGATCATAGGCGGTGTCAAGAAATGCTCTTGCGTCGGACATTATTGCACGATCTCCGCGTCGTTGATGCGAGACCACCTTCCTAGCACGATGGCGTGTCGAATTGGCAACGCCGTCCTTTCTGCGAGAAGCGATCATCATCGAAGCACAGGACCAAATTTTGCATATTTTATGTATACACATTGCGTACATTATCATGTACCATGAACTTTGGAGTGCAAAAAAATTTTCTCCAAAAAATCCTCCAGGAACCGGTATGGCAGTCAACAAAAAGCAACTCGCTTACGACGACATCCGATCGCGTGTGCTCGCATTGGAACTGGCGCCGGGTTCAGCAATTGAAGAGGCGATGCTGACGGATGCTTATGGATTATCGCGCACACCGTTGCGAGAAGTCCTGCAGCGATTGGCAGGCGAGGGATACGTCCAACTGGAGGCGAATCGCGGCGCCACCGTCGCGTCGATGGACCTTGGCACGATGCGCAGTTTCTTTCAGACCGCGCCGATAATCTATTGCGCCGTTGCAAGATTGGCCGCCGAGAACGCATCGCCGGGCGAAATTAGCTCTTTGCGGAAAGTACAAGACGGCTTTCGCAAAGCGGTAAGCAAAAAGGCAGCCTCCGACATGACGATGCTCAATCATCAGTTTCACGAGGCCATCGGGTTGATGTCCAAAAATGCGTATCTACTGCCAAGCCTAAACCGTCTGCTCATCGATCATACGCGCATGAGCCATCGCTTCTATCGACCGCGCAAGGCCGCTGGCCGGCGGCGGGTCGAACGAGCCTGTACGCAGCATGATCACTTGGTCGACGCAATCGAAGCGGGTGATGCCGAGTTGGCTGCCTCGTTGTCTCTTGAGCATTGGGAACTATCGCGTGGAGAGATTGAAAAGTACGCGCTACCCGAGCCGCTACCAATGGAAGACATGTTGAATTTTATGGAAAGGCAAACCGATGCGGTTTGACGGCATCTATACACCCATTGTCACGCCTTACACGGCAAGCTTCGAGATCAACAGGGAAGCTTTCGAGGAAACGGTCGAGTTCTTAATCGGGGCCGGTGTATCCGGCATCGTCCTGGCCGGTACGACCGGCGAGTACTACGCGCAGACGCCTGAAGAACGGCTCGCAATGATGCCGTTCTGCAACACGCTCATCAATGGACGTGTACCGCTGATCATTGGCACGGGCTCGATGCGCACCGACGAGAGCATCATGTATGCGCAGGCCGCAAAGGAGGCCGGTGCCGATGCCTTGTTGGTTGCAACGCCACCCTATGCGTATCCCACTGGACGCGAAATTGCCCTGCATGCGTTGGCGATTGATCGAGCAGCCAACCTACCAGTAATGCTCTATAATTATCCGGGTCGCATGAGCGTCAACATGGACGAAGAGACGCTGGATCGTGTTGGGCGGAGCCCGAACTTTTGCGCGATCAAGGAAAGTTCGGGCGACCCGAACCGGCTACACATGCTCGCACGCGACTACCCGCACATTCAACTTTCTTGCGGCATGGACGACCAGGCGCTGGAGTTTTTCGCCTGGGGCGCAAGGTCCTGGGTTTGTGCCGGCTCCAATTTTGCTCCGGAAGCGCACATAGCGTTGCACAAGGCATGCGCCATTGAAGGCGACTTCACCAAGGGCCGCAAAATCATGTCGGCCATGCTGCCACTCTTGGCCGTGCTCGAGCAGGGTGGCAAGTTCGTGCAATGCATCAAGCACGGCCTGACGATGCGCGGCATCGCAGCCGGTCCGCCGCGACGTCCCCTTCAGCCATTGAATAAGGATGAAAAGCGCGCTCTGGCCGAAGTCATCTCGACTATGAACGTAACGCTTGACCAAATTGAACGTGAGGCAACCGATGAGCAACCTGCTGACGCGGCAAGAATACTCAGCTATCGCCGAGCACATTGATTATCCGCGGGCGGCATTCATCGACGGACGCTACCGCCCGGGCAACGGCGCATCGCTATTTGCGACCAATCCCGCCACAGGCGACGTAATCTGCGAGATCGCCGCATGCAACGGCGAGGATGTTGAGTTCGCCGCCAACAAAGCGCGTGAAGCGTTCGACCAAGGCCGCTGGCGTCACCTGCAGCCAGCGCAGCGTAAAGACGTTCTCATCCGCCTCTGCAAACTCATGACCCGCAGTCGCCGTGAACTGGCAGTCATGGAATCCGTCGAAAGCGGCAAGCCGATAAGGGACTGCGAAGAGATCGATGTTCCGGAGGCCATAAACACGATCAAATGGCATGCAGAAGCGATTGACAAGATTTACGATCAAACCGCACCGACCGGCGACGATGCCATCGCGATGATCGTGCGTGAACCGATCGGCGTCGTCGGTGCTGTATTGCCTTGGAATTTCCCACTGCTCATGCTCGCTTGGAAAATCGGTCCAGCATTGGCTGCGGGCAATTCGGTGATCGTGAAACCGGCCGAACAGACGTCACTGACAGCGCTCCGCATTGCCGAGTTAGCAATGGAAGCAGGTCTGCCGCGTGGCGTCTTGCAAGTGCTTCCAGGCGATGGTCCGGCAGTCGGCGAACCGTTGGGGCTCAATCCCGACGTCGACATGGTGAGCTTCACCGGTTCGACGGAAACCGGACGACGCTTTCTGCGCTATGCCGCCGACAGCAACCTAAAAAAGGTCGTCCTCGAGTGTGGCGGAAAAAATCCGGCTATCGTGCTTGAAGATGCCGAGAACCTGGAATTGGTCGCCGAGCAGATCGTCAACGGCGCCTTTTGGAACATGGGTGAAAACTGTTCTGCGACTTCGCGTCTGATCGTCCACCGTGCGGTCAAGGACGAGTTGCTGGAACGCATGGTTGCGCGCACGCGACAACAGAAAATTGGCGACCCTCTGGAGCCTGGCAACCACCTCGGCGCGCTCATTGACGATGCTCATCGCCAGAAGGTCGCTGGCTACCTCAAGGCCGGCAAGGAAAGCGATGCTCGGCTCCTCGTTGGTGGGTCCACCGACGGGGCCTTCGTTGCGCCGGCGATTTTCGATGGCGTTCAGCGCGGCGATGCGCTCGCCCGAGAAGAGATCTTCGGTCCTATACTTTCCGTGATCACGATTGCCTCCGTAGAAGAAGCCGTCGAGGTTGCCAATGACACGCCCTACGGGCTGACCGCTAGTGTTTTCACGGCCAATGCGAAGAAAGCGGTACGTACGGCGCGCTCTGTCCGCGCCGGCACAGTCACAGTTAACTGCTACGGCGAGGGTGATATTTCAACTCCCTTTGGCGGCTACAAGCAATCAGGCTTCGGCGGGCGCGACAACGGTCTGCATGCACATGACCAGTATACCGAAACGAAAACCATCTGGGTCGACTTGAGCGACCCGGCAGTGGGAGACAATGTCGCGTGAACCTTGAGCAAGAGGCAAAACCAAAACGCCGAGGCGGGCGCTCGGCACGGCGCGCACTTAGGTCGGACCGTACCGCACATATGCTTCCTGCCTTGAAACGTCAGCTCCCCGTCATCGAGCCGATGGACGAGGAACAGGTTGTCCGCGTGGACGATGCTTCCATGGCCATCCTAGAAGATGTTGGTGTTGTTTTCCGAGACCCAGAGGCATTGCGGGACTGGCAGAAGGCGGGCGCGGATGTGCGCGGCGAGCGCGTGCATCTCGATCGCGGGCTGGTACGCGAGTTGATCAGCAGCGTACCAGACAGCTTCACCTACCACGCGCGAAATCCGAACAATAATCTGCCCTTTGGTAATGATCACGCAATCTTTGTACCGATGACCGGCGCGCCCTACCTGCGTGATCTTGACGATGTTCGCCGCGGCCCGACGCTCGAGGACTTAGCGACTTTTCACAAACTTGCCCACGTCTGTCCGGCACTGCACTCGACCGGCCACCACATCGTCGAGCCCATGGATCATGTTGTCGCTCATCGCCACCTGCGCATTACCTATTCCTCGATGAAGCATTCGGACAAGACGTTCATGGGCATGACAACGTCACCCAAGAACGCGGAAGACGTTCTCGACATGTGCGCGATCCTGTTTGGCGCCGAATTCATGGAGTCGCATCCGGTCGTGACAGGAAATTGCAATGGCAATTCCCCGCTCGTCTGGGACGAAACGATGCTCGGTGCCATGCGCGCGTTCTGCCGTCGCAATCAACCGGTGCTCTGCTCACCTTTCGTGCTTGGCGGCGCCAATACGCCGGCGTCGACGGCGCCGGCAGTCGCCCAACTCAACGCTGAAGCGCTATCAGCCCTGGCCTACACCCAGGTTGTCCGTAAGGGTTGTCCGGCGATCTATGGTCACTATCTGTCGACGGTTTCGATGGCCTCCGGTGCGCCGATGGCCGGCACACCGGAGATCAGTCTGATGAACTTCATGATCGGTCAGATGGCGCGCCACTACAATGTGCCTTGGCGTACGTCGAACACGCTCGGCGGTGCCAAGACCTTTGATGCGCAAGCCGGTTATGAGAGCGCGTCAACGATGATGGCGGTTCTCATGTCCGGTGCCAATTACTTGTGGCACTCAGCTGGTTGGAACGAAGCGGGCATGCATTGCTCAATCGCGAAGTTCGTCGTCGACGCCGAGCAATGCGCAATGGGTTATCGTATGGCGGAGGGCATTCGTTGGGATGATTTTGATGAAGCACTCGCGGCCGTACGTGACATTGGTCCCGGTGGTCACTATCTGGGCCATGCCCACACCCAGGCAAATTTTCAGCGAGCTTTCTTCATGCCTCAGCTGTTCGACAACAATTCTGTTGAACAGTGGATCGCGGACGGCTCGAAGGAAATAACTGCGCGTGCGTTAAACGAAGCGCGGGCGATGCTCGATGCATACGTAGAGCCGAAACTCGACGATGCGATCGATGAGGCGCTACGAGACTACATTGCAAGACGCGAACGGGAAATTCCCGCTGTCGATGCCCTCAACAACGATTATTGATTATGCGCATTGCTGAGATCCATATCTACCAGAAGGATCTGCCAGTTGTTGGCGGCGCCTATACGATGGCGCGCGCATCCGTCACGCACTTGGATACGACGATCGTGAAGCTTGTGGCCGACAACGGTTTGATTGGGTGGGGCGAAACCTGTCCGGTCGGACCGACCTACCAGCCGCACCATGCGGCCGGTGCCCGCGCCGCCCTCGTTGAAATTAGCCCCAATCTGATTGGCAAGGCTGTCATACACCCCAAGGCGATCTATCGCGCAATGGACTCCTTGCTCAACGGTCACGGCTATGCCAAGGCCGCCATCGACATAGCGGTGCATGATTTGCTCGGCAAGCACTACGGTATCCGCGTTTGCGATCTGATCGGCGGCGCGCTCACCGAAGATGTCCCCTCCTACTATGCCACTGGTGTTGGAGCTCCCGATGAGATTGCCAGGATTGCGGCTGAGAAAGCAGGCGAGGGCTATCGGCGACTTCAGGTCAAGCTGGGCGGCAGGCCGGTCGAGATCGACATTGCAACCATGCGCAAAGTCTGGGAGACGGTGGGAACGACCGTGCGGCTGGCCGCCGATGCCAATCGCGGTTGGACGACTAGGGATGCCTTGCGTTTCAGTCGCGAATGCATCGACATTCCGCTCGTCATTGAACAGCCCTGCAATACGCTCGCGGAAATCGCCGCTGTGCGGCCTCAGATGTCGCACGCCATTTACCTTGACGAGGCGGCCACCGATCTCGGTACCGTGATGCAAGCGGCCTATGGCAGCCTGTGCGACGGTTTCGGCATGAAGGTGACCCGCATCGGTGGCCTGTCGCCCATGGCGGTTTTCCGTGAAATCTGCGACGTCAGATCTATGCCGCATACTTGCGATGACTCCTGGGGTGGCGACATCATCGCGGCGGCCTGTGCACATATTGGCGCCACTGTGGACCCGCGGTTGCTCGAAGGCGTCTGGCTTGCCGCCCCCTACATTGCCGAAAACTACGATACTGACGGAGGTATTAGGATCGAGAAGGGTCACATCCGGCTGCCTCCAGGACCAGGCCTCGGTTTGACGATCGACGAGAGTCGCCTTGATTCACCAGCAGCGTCATTTTGAGGATTGGACATGCTACTTGAAGGCAGAAAGGCTTTGGTGACCGGCGCCGCAGGTGGCATCGGCAGCGCCATCGTAGCCGCGTTGCGGGCGGAAGGCGCGACCGTCGCTGCCGGAGATCTGGTAACGCCGCAGGTAACATCCGATGCCGTACTGCTCGGCGATCTCATGCAGAACAGCTATTGCGATGAGCTTCCGCACAAAGCCGCGGACGCACTTGGTGGGCTCGATATCCTGGTCAACAATGCCGGCATCATGCGTCGCGGCGCCATCACGTCGGCGACCGATGAGGATTTCGCGAAAACGATGGCGATCAATGTCGAGGCACCCTTTCGGTTGTGCCGGGCGGCCGTGCCGATCCTTGCCCGCAGCGGAGGTGGCGCCATCATCAATATGGCATCGTGCTGGGGCGTTCATCCCGGTCCCGATCATGTGGTCTACGTTATGTCAAAGGCGGCGCTGGCATCGTTGACGCAATGTCTCGGACGGGATCTCGCGCGACAAGGCATTCGCGTCAATGCCGTCTGCCCCAATGAAGTTGACACTGCCATGCTGCGAACCGGTTTCTCACAACGTGGATTGGATACTGAAACGGCGATCGAAGACCTGAACGCGAGTGTGCCGCTCGGGCGCATCGCCAAACCCGACGACATTGCCGATGTCGTCGTGTTTCTGGCCTCAAATCGCGCACGCTACATGTGCGGCACACTTGTCGAGGTAAACGGAGGCAAGCCGGTCGGGTGAGGAGATTCAAGAACAAGGTCGTGCTGGTGAGCGGTGCATCGAGCGGTATAGGCCACGCTTGTGCGATGCGTTTTGTATCCGAAGGCGCTCGAGTCTTTGCCGTGCAGCGCGGTGAAGTCCCCGATTTGGAATCGATCACAGCCGACCTTGCAGATAAGCAAGCCCCGGCACGCATCATCAAATGGATCATCGAAAAGGCGGGCCGGCTGGACGTGCTCGTCAACAATGCCGGTATCATGAAGGAAGGCGCGGTCGACGAAATGTCGCTCGATGCGTGGCAACGCACATTGGATGTCAATCTTACGGCGCCGTTTCTAATGATCAAACATGCCTTACCGCATCTGCGGGCAGCAGGGGGCTCTATCGTCAACATGGGCTCCATCGAAGGGCTCGGCGCTAATCCACGTCACCCGGCTTACTGTGCTTCAAAAGCCGGTCTACACGGTTTGACGCGTGCCGTCGCGATCGACCATGGCCCGGACGGCGTGCGCTGCAATGCTGTTGCTCCCGGATGGATAGACACACCGCTCAACGCCGACTTCGTCGCGTCGATGGCTCATCGCCCGGGGTTTTCGGAACGTCTCAATCAACTCCACCCAATCGGGCGGACCGGCTCGCCGGAAGAGATCGCCGCCCTCGTCACCTGGCTGGCTTCTGACGATGCCGCCTTTGTCACCGGTCAAGTCTATGTCGCCGATGGCGGCCGAACAGCAAAGTTGAGCCTCCCGTGAAAGTCACTCGATTGCCGAAAGATTCAGGCCCTGCCGGTTGGGACGCGATTTTGCCGCCACGGCAACCCAATCCTGAACTTCGCGAAAGCCTCACCAGCGAGTGGCTGGTGATCGGCGCCGGATTCGCAGGCCTGGCCGCGGCGCGACGGCTTTCGCAGCTGCACCCGAGCGATCGCATCACGGTGCTGGAGGCGGCTCGCATTGCGGAAGGGCCCGCCGGACGCAACTCCGGCTTCATGATCGATTTGCCACATGACCTTGCTTCCGAAGACTACGGCGGCAACCTGGAAGACGATCGCAAGCAAACCCGGCTGAACCGGGCTGGAATCTCGTTTGCCTTGGACGCCGCAAATCAATACGGGTTGAGCGACGAAGCCATTGTTAAAAGCGGTAAGATTAATGCAGCCGCAACCGCGAAAGGCATGAAACACAACACCGCCTACGGCACCCACCTCGAGAAGCTGGACGAGGTGCACGAGATGCTGGACGCCACACAGATGCGCGAACTCACCGGCACGAATTACTACCAAGGCGGTCTCTTCACGCCACACGCCGCAATGATCCAACCCGCACTGTTCGTGCGCGGTGTCGCCCAAGGACTATTGTCCAATCGTGTTGCCATTCACGAACGCTCACCTGTTATTGAGCTGAAGCACCGCGGCCAGGATTGGATCGCCAAGACGCCGGGCGGGGACGTCACCGCCGGCCGGGTGATCCTCGCCGTTAACGGTCATGCGGAAAGCTTCGGTTTCTTCCCACGTCAATTGATCCATGTATTCACTTATGCCTCTATGACGCGTGCATTGAACGATGAAGAGGTACGAACGCTCGGTGGCGCGGCAAGATGGGCTGTAACGCCTGCCGATCCGCTCGGCACAACCGTCCGACGTATCTGCGGGACCGGTGGCCATCGCATCATCGTGCGCAACCGTTTCACCTGCAATCCATCAATGGAGATATCCGAGCGCCAGATCGCTGACTGCGGCCGCAATCATGACCGCGCATTCCGGCACCGGTTTCCAATGCTTTCCGGCGTCGCTGCGGAATATCGCTGGGGAGGCAGATTGTGTCTCAGTCGGAACAGCGCACCCGCGTTCGGTGAACTCCAGCCAGGTTTATTCGCAGCGTGCTGCCAGAACGGCTTGGGTACCGCGAAGGGAACCGTCTCCGGCATGCTGGCCGCTGACCTTGCGAGCGGCATTGCCAGTCCATTGCTGGACGATATGCTCTCGCAACCATCCCCGACGCGCCTGCCGCCGGAGCCGATTGCCTATCTGGGCGCCAGTGCGACAATTAGGTGGGGCGAGTTCAAGGCAGGTGCCGAGCTCTAGCCGTTACCTAGAGAACTCTCTGGATGACGCGATCAACCATGAACGGCTCTATTCCTGCATCGACGCAGCGAGATGGTGGTGCCGGATCAGTACAGCGATCGGTGACGCTATTGACCCGTGCCGGTCTTGAAGAACCCGTAGCGCTCGACCAGTGTCAGCGCCCTGCGTGACCGGCGGCGCAATTTGGCTTGGCGTCAACGGAAGGGCGATTGCCGACTTCCGCCGACGTAGCCGCATGCAGCAGAGAAGTTGGGCGCTCTGGCCTTTTCTCGTACGGTAAGGGCCGGCAGCAACAGGGCAAGCCCGTCTCTACGCCCGCCAGCCTTCCGACCTCGAGGAGCTAACTGTCACGTCTTTGCAATTTGCAGGTGCTATCTTGTCGGTATGGCTGACCATTTTTATTGAGGCGCGGGACCTGCAACAAAGCTGTTGTGGGCCCTCATTGGCGCTTGCAATTGCAAGCTTCGAGCGCCGCCGCCCAGCCTAATCAAGACCAGGGTCGATCGTCAGCCACGAGTTTTGCCCAACGGCGCCTGGCATCGTGCCAGCTGAACGCGCTGTTCGAGGCGTGATAGCCGACAACATAACCGATCGTCTGCTGGACGGCGTTCGTCTCTAACGTATCTGCACGATCGTGGAGTTGCACAGCAAGCGTCGCATCGTTGAGGTAGCCGAAGATATCCTGCAGGCGTTTCAGATCGCGAACAAATCGTCGAAACTTCTTTCTTTGGTAGAGCGGGCTGAAGGCATCGAGGGTGTAGCGCAGGACTTTGAGCTTCTTGCGCAGGTCGTGACGCTCCTCAATGGACAGCTTGTCGATACGTTTGCCGAGCGAACGGGCATGACGCCAGCTCCTGTCAAGAGCTTTACGGGCAATTGATTCGACTTTCCTCTTGGTGAGAGGCGTGTCGGGTCGGACGTGCTCCCAACCCAACCGGTTCGGCAGCAGCGCAAGGCGGATTTGCAGCGTCTGCATTTCCTGACTGCGCAGGATTTCGCGTACGGCTGCGCGCTGGCGCTCACGGCGCGCCGTCAGATCTTTGTCGAGCTCCTTGAAGCCAGCCGCAAGCTCATCAGGTCGATCAAGACCACCAACGACTTCCAGACTAAGGACATCGAGATCTCGGAGTTTACCGACGATCCGCGCAAGTTCCCTCAGATCTCGCTCCAACCGGCGCAGCTCCTCGCTGTCGATTTCAGGGCGGAAGGCACGCAGCAGCGTACGCAAGAACCGGACTCCGATGCGCAACTGATGGGGACCACCGGAATCGGTGTCATTCAGCACGACGGACCAGTTGTGCAATATCTGCGCGACAGTCGACAGTCCAATCATTCGAAACGCTTCGGGCACTTTTTGGCCTGTGGCAACGGCACTTGGTTTCAACTTCACAGGTTTGAGCTCGGCATCGCTGTTCAGCAGCAGGCAGCGACAACCCCGTTCCGTCTCGCTATTACTGGAAAGCCGTATCGGAATGTTGTTTTCGGTCAACAACCTGATGACTTCCATCAAGCCGCTCGGATGGCCCCGCTTGAGGCCAAGCTTCAGTTCTGTGAACTTCTCGGTGTCCTTGGTGGTCTTGATCGCCGCATCGTCGTACGCAATCTCGATTTGGTTGCCGTCGGAGTCAGAGACAAGTTGTGTCGTCCGGCGGATATCCTTTTCGAAGATCTGCTTCAACCGCTTCGCACCAATGATTTTACGAAGGCGCCGGCGCAGCTTCGCGTCGGCGATGGCGCGCAGATCTGGTTTCGGACCGGCCACGTCGCCTTCGACTTCGATTGGATGCGACAACCCGCTTTTGATCCGCGTCTCGCATTTCACCGTCTGACGCCAGGAACTGTCGACCTCGCGTACTCGCAGGGAAATCTGATGAAGCCGCAGGTCGTGCGACGGTGTGTCGAAGTAAACCGTCCTCAGTCGCCGCGTGACCGATGGCTCCTGTTCGCCACCACACAAGATATCAGGCAAATCGCTTCCACCGTCCGAACGTTTTCCGACGACCAGCCTGATCTCCAGTTTTTCCGGCGGCAATCTATGGTGAGACCTTCCTGCCATGCGGTCGATAGTATTCAGTCGGCGTTGGAAATGCCACCGAGTGCGGCAGGCCGTCGCGACGTAAGGTCCTGGCTTGAGTTGAAAATCACCTGACGCGGCGTGCCCCGCCGTTCACGAGAATTGTGCGATCATGTCACGGCTTGCGATGTCATGGTTCGGCAACTGTCAGGTCGCTCCGGAAGCGTCAGCGTGATCAGTCTGTAACTGCCAGCATTGTATTTAACGGCAAACCGCAGCTGGAGACTTCGACCTCCTTGGCACATTTCGGAAGCAGCATTCTGGTTCATCAATGTTGACATTGAGACCGTTGAGCTACTGCTTGCTTTAGAACCGTCGGAAAACTTCACGGGCCGGGTATTTCGATGCCTTGTCTTCGGGCTATGCGCCAGCAGTCTAATGCGTGGCGCGTTCGATCTCACGCTTCGGATCGACAGATTTTTGCATCCCCACGCGATCGGCAACGTGTCATGCAATCCAACTTGGTGCCCTTCGTAATATGGTTTCTGCGCTCGCCAGGTCTTATCCATGCGACGAGATTTCGGTCGAACCAAGCCGGCAACCATGGGCAGACGCCAGCCGAAGCGATGCAAATCTTCAAATATGCAATCGAGCCTAATCCATCTTGACCGTGTAATCGGCTATGCGTCCGTCGACCCTCGCTGGCGTTTCGCACGAAGCGCTTCGCTTGGCACGTGTAGTTGTGACGGAGTTAACAGCGTCGAGCAGTTTCAAACGTCAGTTTCTCCCGCATGCAGTGCCCATGCGCACAAGCCCACGATGTTAATTAAGGAGAGACGAAATGAAACGGCTATTGATGGTCATTGGTGCGATCTCGATGATGGGGTTTCTATCCCTGGTCGCCGGCCTTGGGTTTATCGGCTCTCAAGCGATTTCAGCAGCTGACCAGAACAAGAAGACGGCGGTAAAGGCCATTCGCGAGATTTCACAGAACTGGACCCTGGCTGGACGGGAGAATATCGTGGCGTCGAGCCTAATTGGAATTGCCCACTCACCGCGGGGCCGTCGGGCGTTCAAGATTTTCAGTCGCCTTGGCCAGCTGACGCGTGCCGACAAGGTTAGCCAAACGCAATTCGGCATGTCCAGCGGGTCTGGAACGACGGCGACGGTGGAATTTGTTGGAACGTTTTCGCATGGGACGGCGAAGCTCACGGTTAAGCTACGTCAGCAGGGCGGCGTCATGAAGCTAATCGGGCTTAAGACGACGGAAACCCGCATCAAGAAATCGAGGCCGGAAATTTCAGCGTAGAAGTTCAACCAAGTGTGGCCTACCTGACGAAAACGCCAACGTTGCCCGATTCTCACGCATGCGTTTGCCGTGTTGACGTGTCATCACCGGCGACAAAACACACCTTCCAATGGGAGTGACACCCGTCAAACCCGAAATGACCTCCGATAACGATATCGATTTGAATTCGGCAAGCGGATCAACATTTGACCGAGAGGTGACGCGCACCAGTTGCATGCTGCTCACGCATCGTTGCCGTGAACGATGTCTCGGTTCCGTCACCTGACAGACTCAAGGCTGTCAAAAACCGCAGGAACTAGACAGCTGAATTGGCCAACTTCAGCTTCTGGGGCAAGAATCCTACGCCAGAGGGATGGGTGGCCCAGAAACCGACTAACGCTTCCGTCGAGGATCGATTCGACCGCTTTTGGCCGACATGCCATGTCAATCTGCCCCATAGGAACTCGATGGTACAACGGACCTGCAGCGGACAAGCGCGCCCGCTGCAGGCGATCGTCAAAAAATCACATCCTGCATCTGGGCCCGCGCCACACTTCAGGTAGACTGCCGGTCAGGCGGTCACAACCGGATCGGCGCAGCGCCGGACGAGCGGTCCGCAGAATTCCATTCGTTAGCATTCAGGTCTGATCACCAATGAAGCCACTTGGCGATGTTCGCGTCCTCTCCGTCACGGTTTTTCTTGCTGGCCCTTTTCTTGGTATGACGCTGGCTCGGTTCGGCGCCGAAGTTATCAAGGTGGAAATGCCGGGCACAGGCGACCCAATCCGCAACATCGGCCCCTTCGCCGGCCCCGAGGGGATCCACTCCGATCCGCAAACTGCGGAGGACATGTCGCTACGCTTCCTAAAACGGTCAGAAGGCGTCAAGTCCATTACGCTGAACCTGAAGGACGAGGAGGGTAGACGCCTCTTTCTCGAACTCGCGAAGCAGTCCGATGTCCTCATCGAGAACCTGTCACCTGGATCGATGACACGCCTTGGTCTTGGCTACGAGCATGTCGCCGAGGTCAATCCCGGTATCGTCTACTGTTCGATTTCGGGCTATGGGCAGACTGGGCCCTACAAGGACATGCCGGCGCACGACTATCAAATTCAGGCGATGTCCGGAATAATGGACATGAATGGCATGACTGACGGTCCGCCAACGCGTATCGGCGTGTTTGTCGGTGACTTGGTCACTCCGCTCTACGCCGCCTATTCTATCCTTGGCGCGTTGCGCCATAAGGACAAGACCGGCGAAGGCCAATATCTCGACGCCTCCATGATGGACACACTTGCAAGCCTGATGTTCATGGAGAACGTTGAGGAAGCCGTGCACAACGGCGCCCCGCTACGCCACGGCAATGACGGGCGCACCGATCCGACTGGTCTCTATCGCCTCACCGACGGCGACATTTTCATAACCGTCGGCAATACACCAAGGTGGCAAAGTCTCTGCCGCGCCATCGGCGCAGACACTCTGCTGGATGACCCACGCTTTGCCACCGCCGGCGGGCGCGAAAACCATGTCGCCGAGCTGCGCCGCGAGGTGCAGGACCATCTTGGCGTGATGACCTGCGCAAACGCCATTCGAATTCTGGAGGTGGCCGGCATCCCAGTCTCGCGCGTACGCTCGTTGCCGGAAGTGATCGACGATCCCCACTTCCGCGACCGTCGTACACTGCGCCCGATGTACCGCCATGGCGACCAGACACCGGTCGAGCGCGGTATCGTTGCCGGTTTTCCCGTTACCTTTTCCGGCGGTCAACTGCCAGATATGGAAGGCGGTGCACCCCTCGGCACGCACAACCGGGATATCCTAAGCCGCCTGTTAGGTCTCGACGATGATACACTCGCAAGTCTGAGAGCTCGTAGCGTGATTTAAGTTTTGGGGCACAGCGGCAGGACTGGGATCCACTCAAACCATGACAGCGGCTAGGTCCTACTCGGGTCAATCGAGCCGAAGTAGGAGCACCCGCTTTTAGATCAACGCAACCAAGTGATCGAGCTTCCGACACGTCGTAGAGGAGTAGGGAAATGATTGACAACCTTCATGGCATCGTCGCGCCATTTACCACGCCGTTTAAGCTTGACGGAGAGATCGATTTTCCCGCGATTAAGCCGCAGGTCGACTGGCTCATTGACAATGGTGTCCACGGACTCGCAGCTGGCGGCTCGACTGGCGAAGGGCATGCGCTCGAGCGTACAGAATATCAGGAGTTGATTGCTGCGACAGTTGACGCGGTGGCCGGTCGCGTCCCGGTCGTTGCGGGCATCATCGCAAATTCGACCGCCGAAGTTGCCGCCCGCGGCGAACTTGTGAAAAGTCTCGGCGTCTTCGCGCTTCAGGTCACGCCGCCACACTATCTGTTCCGACCGGACGACGACAGTATGGTCGGTCACTTTCATGAAATCCATGACGCTTGTGGTGTGCCGATCTTGATCTATAACGTCGTGCCGTGGTGTTACCTCTCCCCGGATCTTCTGATCCGCATAATGGCAGAAGTTCCCGGCGTGGCAGGCGTTAAGCAGAGTGCCGGTGACATGAAACTGTTTGCTGATCTAATGCGGCGGGCGGATAAGAGAAATCTGATCTTCAGCGCCGTCGATGCATTGCTCTATCCCTCCTATTTGCTCGGCGCCCGTGGCGCGATTGCAGCAATCCTCACGACCGTGCCCGGCCCTTCCGTGAAATTGTGGGATGCCGTGAAGGCCCAGGACTGGGAGACCGCCCGCGACCTTCATGAGCGCATGATGCCTGTCTGGGACGCCGTCGGCACCGACAATATGCCCTCACTCGTCAAGTACGCACAGCAACTGCAAGGCTTGCCAGCTGGCGTTGCCCGGCGCCCAACCTCGCCCGCGACGGGTGCGCAGAAAGCTGAGGTGCGCGTGGCATTAGAGGGCTTGAACCTCCTTTAGAAGCGCGCATTCGACTTGGCCCCCATTGCGCAATTGACGATCGTCTTTTGCTGCTGCGAGGACGAGATATCGGGCAAGATTTTTGGCGCCCTGATGCTCAGCGGTGCAGCCGCGGGAATCCGGGCGGCTCTAAAGCCGCGAATGCGGATTCGACAGCGCGCGCCAGACACGTCAAGCCATGCCCCATGATGAGCTTGGACTTACGGTACTCGTCCTGTGGACCGCGGTGGTCGCAATCTACCGATTGTGGCCGATCTGAAATTGCGTTGGTGATTTCCGGCGACAGAAGCCAGGTTCGTATTCGCTGTCGCCCCAACACATCATAATATTGTCTTGGTGGTGCGAACCTTCGGCCTAAAAACCGAGCCGTCTCGAGTTCGACGGATCCGCCAGATAGTCCTGTCGGATTTCCCGCTTCAGGGTTTTTCCCGCAACGTTCCTGGGGAACTCCGACAGCACGAAACAATCTGCCACCCGCTGGAACTTCGCACTGACGCGCGTATTGGTCCATTCGACAAGACCGGCGGGCACCACATCCTGCCGGTCGAGCAATGTGACCGCTGCCACGGGCACCTCTCCCCACTTGTCATGCGGCACGCCGAACACGGCAACCTCTGCCACGGCGGGGTGGGCGACGATGACCTCCTCGATGTCCTTGGGGTAGACGTTGACGCCGCCGGAGATGATCATGTCTTTCATGCGGTCGACGAGGTAGAGGAAGCCGTCCTCGTCGACATAGCCAAGGTCGCCCGAGTGCAACCAGCCATCGACCATCACCTCAGCCGTGAGATCGGGACGGTTGTAGTAGCCCGGCATCAGCAATGGTCCGCGGCCGCAGATTTCTCCGACCTCGCGCGCCGCAACCTCATGGCCCTCACCATCGAGAACCTTCATCTCCAGAAACGTCATCGGGATTCCGACCGATCCGACCTTACGCACGGCGTCGCGCTTGTCGAGCTTGGTGATGAACCCCTCCGTCAAGCCATAGAGTTCGTAGAACCGATCAGGGAGCACCTCGTTCAATCGGTTCTTGTATTCCAAAAGCAGCGGTGCGCCGAGGCTTGTGATCATCTCCAGGGAGGCCAGCTTCGCGGGATCGAATTCGGGGTGGTTGAGCAAGGCCGTGATTTGCGACGGGACCATGATGACGTGGGTGACCCGGCTCGCCGCGATCTCGTCGATCATGCGCTTGGCGTCGAACGTTTCGTGCAGGATGTAGCGGCAGCCAAGATACATCCACGGCATGAAACTCATCATGGCGCCGTTGAATACAATGGCCCCGGAATGCAGCACAATCGATTCAGGGGTCATGCGGAAGGACAAGGCGAACAGTGTGCAATACTGGGAGCGGACAAAGTGGGTGTGGACGATGCCCTTGGGCATGCCCGTGGTGCCGCTGGAATACATGATGTTGTAGACATCGCTGTCGATCAAGGCGGCGGGCGGCGGCTCGACTGCCACAGCCTCCAGGACAAAGTCATCGAAAGTCACAAAACCTGCGGGCGCCGTATCGCTGCCGACCAGGATGTAGCGATCCGGATCAACGGCTGCGAGATCGCCGCGGATGCGATCCAGCACTTCGGCGAACCCGGCGTCGGCGATGACCATGACGCTGTCGGAATCTGAGAGCAGTCCTTTCAGGCCCTGGTCCTGCATCAGCGTGCTGACCGGTACGATCACGATACCCGTCTTGGCGGCGGCCCAATACATCAGAACCAGCTCCAGCCGGTTCGTCATGACCGTCGATACCTTGTCGCCCTTGCTGATGCCGGCGGCCAGAAGCGCGTTCGCCAATCGGTTCACGAGCGCGTTCAGTTCTGCGAACGTGTACTCGGATCCCGCGATCTTTAGCGCAGGAAGATCGGGTCTGTAGCGGGCGTGGCCCGGCAAGAGCGTTGCAATGTCGATCATTCTCTCCTGGTCCGGCAGGCATTCATCTCGGATGTGAAAAATGTAGTGCAGAGCTTCGCCAAGGTGAATATCAGCAGGTCGCGCGCCGGTCCGTGCTACCATTGAGTTCCATCAGAATAGCTCAAGGAGTTGCCAGCCACCATGGCTCCAGAGGCGCAATCCCCCCCGACTGAGACCACGGAACCGCTATCGGATGCCGTCGCCCGGATCATGTCCGAAGCGCAAGACTGGCGTCGCATCATGAGCCTCGATGGCGAGGAAACGCTAACCGTCTACTTGGACATGAAATCCCCGCACGCCTACATCGCCGTGCGGCCGACCCTCGAAGTGGCGCGGGATTATAGGGTCAGAATTGATTTTCGCCCCTACACGCTGAGCTACACCGGCATGGGGATCAGCACGTCGATCGAGGAAAACAAACGCCAGCCACCGTCACAGGAGGCTGATCGCAGAGCCCGCATGTTCTATGCGGCCGCAAGATACTACAGCAAGCTGCAGGGGATTCCGCTGCGCAGTCCGCATCGGTTGCTGGACGTCACGCTGGCCCATCGCGCCTTCCTGTTCGCGAAACGCCAAGCGCTGGAAATCCCGTTTATGATGAGTGTCTGCCTGCCTGGCTGGGGCAGCGGCTGGCGCGACTACGAGGTTGAATCGCAGACCCAGCTGCGCGATACGCTCGCAAGCCTGGGGGCCGACCTTGATGGCTTTGAAGCGTTCGTCGGACCGGATGGGCCGGCACAGCACCAGCTCTCGAAATACGTGGAAGATGCGCATGCCAACGGTTTTGTCGGGGTGCCGCACTACGTGTTCCACGATCATGATACCGATCGTCAGGTCGGGCTCTTTGGCCGCGAGCACCTCGCCCTGATTCGATCGAAGCTGGCCGCACAGGGTCTTGCACGGGATGCCAGCGTACAAGCCGAGTTCTCGCATGTCTGGCGCGGGCCGCGGACGTGACAGGGGGAAATGCAGATCTGCTACCCCAGGTCCGGCTCGCAACCGCCTCTCGATGGGGCGGCGTCACGACAACAAGCCAGCGATTGCTGCCGAAGGCCGACAGGCAGGAGCGGGCCAGCGATCGATTTTGTCGGCACGACCAATGCAGAGTACAAATCTCAACTCGGCTCGTCTGCGCCCAATGAGAGTTCGACCGGCTCTCCATGAGGCGTACTTTGGTATGCGGCGCGCCA
>JBPCVZ010000389.1:0-29861 GCA_051010015.1 Hyphomicrobiaceae bacterium | reverse complement strand
GCGTTCGGCCAGCGCGGGTCGGGCGTGACCGCGCCGTAGCCATGTAGGTCTCGCGGATAGCGTCGCATTCTGGCACCTTGAGTCGCTCTGTGGCATTAAATTGTAATACCAAAAAATATGATAGATTGATTGGAAAAATTTGAAGGACTTTAAGGCCCGATTGTCCCAGTGGACGCTGGCCGGCAGCTGCGCGATAGAATGGACGCGATGACCGCGACTGTTGGAGATAGAAAATGCCTGCTGCCGGAGGATTCTTGACCACGCATGTACTCGATACCGCGCGCGGACTGCCGGCGTCCGGGATCGATATCGATCTCTTCCAGCTCAGCGGTGATGTCAGGAAAAAAATCGCTTCCGCAACGACCAATGCCGATGGGCGGACGGACGCGCCGATTCTGTCGAGCGCGAATTTCGAAACTGGCGCTTATGAGTTGGTGTTCCATGCCGGCCCCTATCTCGTGATCCACAACCCGCAACTTGTGGAGCCGTTGTTTCTGGATGACGTCCCGATCCGTTTCGGCGTCAACGATTCGGCTTCGCACTATCACGTGCCGCTGTTGATTTCGCCTTTCGGTTACTCGACCTATCGCGGGAGTTAGCTGGTTGATGTGGCGGTAGAACGCGCGCGAGGGCAGCACGGCAATGGGCGACCATATGGTCGATGAACAATCGTGATTTCGGGTCTTGGAAACGCTTGTGTGGATAGAGACAAGATAGCTGGACGGGGACTGGTGGGGTGTTCGTCGCGACCGCTGCGAGCCGACCGTCCGAGAGATACTCCGCGACTTCGAACAATGGTTTGTTGACGATACCGCGTCCGTCCAATGCCCAGGCCGTCAGTACGTCGCCGTCATCGGCTTCGAACGGCCCCGTCACGGCAAATCGATCTCGCCCGCGCGGCGTTTTCAAAGACCATTGGAACTCGGTTGCACCAGGAAATCGCAACAAGAGGCATTCGTGCGATTCATCGACCAGTTCCTTGCCGTCTTTCGGGTTGCCACGTCGCTCGATGTACGATGGTGCCGCACAAAGCACGCGCTGGCATTCGGCGATGGCTCGTACCCGCAGGTTCGAGTCCTTGAGCTCCCCAAGGGCAAACGCGACATCAAGCCCTTCGCCCGTCACATCGATGACCCGATCCGACAGCCGCAGGCGCACGTCAATCATCGGATATTCATCTCGGAACACTGGCACCTCCGGTGCAATGAAACGGCGCCCGATCCCAAGTGGCGCTGCAACAAAGAGAGAACCGCGCGGGTTGTTCGTCACGTCGGCGACTGCTGCCTCGGCATCACTGATCGCGTCCAGAATTCGCGCTGCACGGTCATAAAAGATCTTGCCGTGCTCTGTCGGCTGCAGCGACCGTGTCGTTCGATTGAACAACCGAACGCCGAGGTGACGCTCCAATTCGGCGATCCGGCTGGATGCCACGGCAGGCGACACGCGTTGATCGCGCGCCGCGGCTGACATGCTTCCAAGATCAAAAATCCGGATGAACATGCGGATATTGTCGACGTAGGCCATCGCTCGCCATTCGTTGGAAAAAATTGAAAGTGCTACGGATATCTTACGGATATCCGACATAATGACAATCGCGCTATGGTTTCGGCGATCTTTCGTAAGCAGGCGCGAGCTCCCGCCCATGACAATCGATCCCATTATTCTTGATTGGCTGCAGTTTGCAGCACGTTGGCTGCATGTCGTGACCGCGATCGCGTGGATCGGCTCGTCGTTTTATTTCATTGCGCTGGATCTGGGGTTGCGCAAAAGCGATGCATTGCCAGAAGGCGCCAACGGCGAGGAATGGCAAGTACATGGCGGCGGCTTCTATCACATCCAGAAATACCTGGTTGCGCCCGAGCGGCTGCCGGATCATCTGACCTGGTTCAAATGGGAGAGCTACTGGACCTGGCTCTCTGGCTTCATCCTGCTGTGCCTGACCTACTATATGAGCGCAGATATCTATCTGATTGACACGAATAAGCTCGATATCCCGATTTCTGCTGGTATCGCGATTTCGGTCGCGTCGATGGTCGTCGGTTGGTTCGCCTACGATTTGTTTTGCAAGAGCAAATTCGGCGACGACAATGTTCGCTTGATGCTGGCTCTCTATGTCGTCCTGGTGGCACTTTCCTGGGGGTTTGCGCAGATATTCACCGGGCGCGCGGCGTTTCTTCATATCGGCGCGATTACTGCGACATGGATGTCGGCCAACGTCTTTCTGGTGATCATTCCGAACCAGAAAATCGTCGTGGAAGACTTGAAGGCAGGCCGAACGCCCGATCCAAAGTACGGCCAGATCGCCAAGCAACGCTCGACGCATAACAACTACCTGACGCTGCCCGTGATCTTCTTCATGCTGTCGAATCATTATCCCTTGGCGTTTGCGACGGAGTACAACTGGGTCATCGCAGCGCTCGTGCTGCTGATGGGGGTGACGATCCGGCACTATTTCAATTCCATGCATGCGCGCGCCGGCAAACCCGTTTGGACGTGGTTTGCGACCGCTGCGCTGTTCGCCGCGATAATTTTTCTTTCGACGTTCGCGCCTTCCGCACCAACTGAAGACGAAGACACGTCGTCGATCAAACTCACGCCGTCGGAGGTGAGACTGACGAAAGCGGCATCTTTCGAAGAGGTCAGTGACATCGTTATGGGGCGGTGTGCAATGTGCCACGCGACGGAACCAGGGTGGGAGGGCATCCATCGCGCGCCGAAGGGCGTCATCCTCGAAACACCCAACCAGGTCGCGCGCCATGCGCGGGACATTTATCTACAGGCGGCCCGATCGCATGCCATGCCGCCCGCCAACGTCTCGTTCATGGAGGTTGAGGAGCGGCTGAAAATTGCGGCCTGGTATGAGACCGCAGCGCGCTAGTGTGATGCGGAAAAGGAAGCTTGAGCACAGCCACGCCATCATAAAAAAGGCACACCCGGGTTCGTTAGCATGACGTCGATCTTGATCAAAAACGCGGACGTATTGGTGACGATGGACAATCGCCGCCGCGAGCTTTCTTCGTGTGACATCTACTGCAGCAACGGTGAGATCATCGAACTCGGCAGAAACCTCGAGCGGGCGGCGGATACAACCTTAGACGCGAGCGGCTGCGTCGTGACGCCGGGCCTCATCAATACGCATCACCATCTCTTTCAAACTCTGACGCGCGCGGTGCCGGGTGGTCAGGACGCGTTGTTGTTCGGTTGGCTGCAAACGCTCTATCCGATCTGGAGCCGCATGGGGCCGGAGGCCTTCAGGGTTTCGGCGCAACTCGGGCTCGGCGAACTGGCGTTATCCGGCTGCACCATGAGTTCAGATCACCAGTACTTGTTTCCCAACGGTGCAAGATTGGACGATACGATCGAGGCGGCGCGATCGGTCGGCATTCGCTTTCATGCAACCCGAGGCGCAATGAGTATCGGCGAGAGCGATGGCGGCTTGCCGCCGGACGACCTCGTCGAGACGGAGGCGTCAATTCTTGCCGATTGCCGCCGCGTCGTCGATACATTTCATGATCCAACCGAAAGCGCGATGGTTCAGGTCGGCCTGGCGCCTTGTTCGCCGTTCTCGGTCAGTCGTGACCTGATGCGAGAGACAGCCACCCTTGCTCGCGAAATGGGTGTGAGACTGCACATGCACCTGGCGGAGAACGATGAAGACGTAACTTATTCGCTTGAGAGATTCGGGTGCCTGCCAGGGCAATACGCTGAAGACCTCGGCTGGATTGGTGATGATGTCTGGCATGCGCACTGCGTGAAGCTCGATGATCGCGAGATCGACCTGTTCGCAGCGACGCACACGGCCGTGGCGCATTGCCCATGTTCGAATTGTCGGCTGGGCTCCGGCATCGCGCCCGTCAGGGCCATGCGCGATGCCGGCGTGCGCGTGGCGCTTGGCGTTGATGGCTCCGCATCAAATGACGCCGGTCACCTTTTGAACGAAGCCCGCCAGACCCTTCTCCTGCAGCGTGTTCAGAATGGCGCCGATGCCATGAGCGCCCGCGAGGCACTTGAGATCGCCACTGTAGGTGGCGCGCAAGCCTTGGGTCGTCCCGAATGCGGGGTGCTTGCGCCGGGCAAACGCGCCGATATCGCCGTTTGGGACATACAGGGCATTGAGGCCGCAGGGAACTGGGATCCGGTTGCCGCCCTGTTGCTGTGCGGTCCCTTCACGGCGCGTGATGTCATCGTCAATGGTCGGCCCGTCGTTCAAAGCGGCGTGCTCACGACCATCGACCTTCCGACTGTCGTTGAGCGTGCGAATGATCTCGCCAAGGGATTGGCAAACTGAAGGCACATTGATTGTCAAACGCAATTTGAAGGATTGTCAAAAAAGACAGGAGTAGCGATTGCCAGAAGAGGCACTACGATGAACGCACGTCGCAGCGCGAGGCGCATGGCGGTTGGCCAGGAGTTGGCGTCAAACAGAGAGTGATCGAAAACGTATGAATGATCAACTGACATTCATTTTGAACGGTGCGCGCGAGGACGTCACCGACGCGGACCCAACAATGACGTTGTTGAGTTATCTGCGTCGGACCAAGCGTCTAACAGGCACGAAGGAAGGCTGTGCCGAGGGCGACTGCGGCGCCTGCACCGTCGCTGTTGGCGAACTGGTCGGCGGTACCGTTCAATATCGCCCGGTCAATGCCTGCATTCAGTTCCTGCCCATGCTGCATGGCAAGTCCGTGCTGACGGTGGAAGGGTTGGTCGGGCCGGCCGATGAGCTCCATCCGTGTCAACAGGCCATCGTCGAATGCCACGGTTCGCAGTGCGGCTTTTGTACGCCGGGCTTCGTCATGTCGCTTTATGCGTTGAGCAAGGGCGAGAAGGCTGTGACCAAAGATCAGATCAATGACGCGCTCGCCGGCAATCTTTGCCGCTGTACCGGCTATGGCCCTTTGATAGCCGCTGCGGAAGTTGCCACGCAGTGCCAGCCACGCGACTGGGAGGCGCAACGCGAAGCGACCGAAAAACAAATGCTGACAACGCTCGCGCCGTGCAACGCGATAAGTGGCAGCGGCAAACGTTCCTATCGGCCGAGCACGCTTGATGAACTGGCACGTCTTTATGAGCAGAATCCGGACGCTGTGATCATTGCTGGCGCAACCGACGTTGGCTTATGGGTCACTAAGCAAATGCGCGCGTTGCCCATTACGATCCACATCAGCCAGATTGAGGAACTGCGCGCTGTTCGCGTCGATGGTGACAAGCTCTGGATTGGCGCTGCGGCGACCTATGCCGAGGCGGAAAGGGCGATCGTCGACGCGTTTCCCGATTTTGGTGAACTGATAAGGCGCATTGGCGGCGTGCAGGTACGCAGCGCCGGCACGATTGGCGGCAACGTGGCAAACGGTTCGCCGATCGGTGACACGCCGCCGGCACTCATCGCACTCGGTGCGGAGGTGATCTTGCGCAAAGGTGGGGCACGGCGACGGCTCCCGCTCGAGGCGTTCTTTGTTGCCTACGGAGAGCAGGATCGTGGGCCCGGTGAGTTCGTCGAAGGCATCGAAGTGCCGTTGCTCGATGACCCGGAAGAGCTGCGGTGCTACAAAGTCTCGAAACGGTTCGATCAGGATATTTCTGCCTTGTGCGGCTGCTTCAGCATCAAAGTTCGCGGCGGCGTGGTTGCCGGCGTGCGCATCGCCTTTGGTGGCATGGCCGCGACTCCGCTTCGTGCCCGGACCGTTGAGAGCAGGCTCCTTGGCCAACCATGGACATTGGCGACGATCGACAACGCCGTGCCGGCATTCGAGCAGGACTTTGCACCGATCAGCGACATGCGCGCGTCTGCCGACTATCGCCTGCTGACGGCCAAGAACCTGTTGCGCAAGTATTTTGCGGAAACGCAGCAGCCGGCGTCTGAGACGCGGCTCGTCGGCCCACAGATGGCGTTGTCATGAAGGTTACGCCGGAAATTGATGCCAAGAGAGAGGCGTCATCGTCTCGCAACATCGATGGCGGGGTCGGTCACGGGCGTCCGCATGACAGCGCCGCAAAACATGTTACGGGCAGGGCACTCTACGTCGATGATATTCCTGAGCCGCCCGGGCTGCTTCACGTCCATATCGCACAGGCCGGGGTCGCGCATGCGACGATCATCGACCTCGACCTGACGCAGGTCCGCGCAGCGCCGGGCGTCGTCGCTGTGATGACGGCGCAGGACATTCCAGGACACAACGACGTCAGTCCGATCGTCGGTGACGATCCGATGTTTGCCGAACGCGAGGTCGCGTACTGGGGTCAATCCGTGTTCGCGGTTGTTGGCGAAACGCTCGAAGCTGCTCGTCACGCTGCGCGACTTGCCGCCATTTCCTATGACGCCAAGACGCCGATCATCACAATCGATGAAGCGATGGCGGCAGGGTCGTTCCTGGAAGAGCCCTATACAATGACTTGTGGCGACGCCACTCGCGCCATCGATGGCGCGGAGCATGTCGTAACGGGCCGGATGTATATTGGCGGCCAGGAACACTTCTACCTCGAAGGCCAGGCCGCGATGGCCGTGCCCGGCGAAGATGAGGACATGACCGTCCATTCCTCGACCCAGCATCCCACCGAAATTCAGCACAAAGTGGCCCATGTCCTCGGGGTCGCCAATCACGCGGTTACGATCGAAGTTCGGCGTATGGGCGGCGCGTTCGGCGGCAAGGAAAGCCAGGGCAATCTGCCCGCTTGTGCGGCAGCGCTTGCCGCCAGGCTCACCGGACGTCCAGCCAAAGTCGTCTATGACCGCGACGATGACATCATGATCACCGGCAAGCGGCACGACTTCCGCATCGATTATCGCGTAGGGTTCGATGCGAACGGTCGTATCCTCGGCATCGAGTTCGACCAGGCTTTGCGATGCGGCATGTCCTGGGACCTGTCCGAGCCGATCGGCGATCGGGCAATGTTTCACGCGGACAATTGCTACTACTTGCCCAACGTCCGCATTACGTCATATCGCTGCAAGACGAATACACAATCCAATACCGCCTTCCGCGGCTTTGGCGGTCCGCAGGGCATGGTCGGGATAGAGCGCGTTGTCGATAATGTCGCCGCCTTCTTGGACAAGGACCCGCTTGAAGTTCGGCGCGTCAATTTTTACGACCACAAGAGCGTAATCAACGGCAACCGACGGACGACGCCCTACCGCATGGAA
This sequence comes from Hyphomicrobiaceae bacterium, assembly GCA_051010015.1. Lineage (GTDB taxonomy): Bacteria > Pseudomonadota > Alphaproteobacteria > Rhizobiales > Hyphomicrobiaceae > CAJQQK01. Next base: position 22,720 of record JBPCVZ010000389.1, on the reverse strand, counting down.
GTCGAAGATTGCATCATTCAAGACCTGTTCGATGAATTGATCGCCACGTCGGATTATGTGAGGCGTCGCGAAGAGATTGGCGTCCTCAACGCGAAAAGCAAGATCGTTAAACGCGGCATCGCCATCACGCCGGTCAAATTCGGCATTTCGTTCACGAAATCGTTTCTCAATCAGGCCGGCGCTTTGATCCACGTCTACAATGATGGTTCGATCGGCCTGAATCACGGCGGCACGGAAATGGGCCAGGGTCTGTTCACGAAGGTCGCTCAGGTCGTCGCCGAAGAATTCCAGGTCGACGTGTCTCGCATCAAGATCACTGCGACAACCACCGCGAAGGTGCCGAATACGTCGGCAACGGCGGCCTCCTCTGGCTCCGACTTGAACGGCATGGCAGCGGCCAATGCCGCGAGAAAAATAAAGGCGCGCCTTGTCGCCTTCCTTGCCGAACACTATCAGGCTGTCCCCCAGGATATTCAATTCAAGCCCGGTCGGATCAAGGTCGCCAATACGGAACTATCATTCGACGAAGCCGTCATGCAGGCCTACATGGCGCGGATACCGCTTTCGGCGACGGGATTCTACGCCACGCCAAAGATCAGCTGGGACAAAACGGAAGCGACAGGCCGACCATTTTTCTATTTCGCCTACGGAGCCGCTGTCGCGGAAGCGGCGATCGACACGCTGACAGGCGAGAACCGATTGCTCCGCGTCGACATCCTCCACGACGTTGGTAAATCCCTGAACCCGGCACTGGATCTCGGCCAGATCGAGGGCGGCTTCGTCCAGGGTGCCGGTTGGCTCACGATGGAGGAACTGGTCTGGAACGACCAGGGCCGGTTGATGACCCACGCGCCTTCGACCTACAAGATTCCAACCTGCTCGGATCGGGCACCTGACATGCGTGTCAGCATCTATGACGACGGGGAGAACACCGAGGAAACGATCTACCGGTCCAAGGCTGTCGGTGAGCCACCACTGATGCTTGGCATTGCGGCATTCCTGGCGATTTCCGACGCGATTGCAAGTGTCGGAGAAGCCCGGTGCTATCCCGCCCTCGATGCGCCTGCAACGCCCGAGCGCGTTCTCTTTGCCGTCGAGCGTATGCGTCAGAATGCGACTGGAGGTACGGCATCATGACGGTCCGTGGCGCTCTCAGCGACGTTCTGGAACGGGCCGGCACGGGGGAGCCTTTGGTGCGACTGGCCGTTGTGACTACGAAGGGCTCCGCGCCGCGCGACCATGGCACGACGATGCTGGTTGGGCCAAACTGGTCGAGCGGAACGATTGGCGGCGGCCAGCTTGAATTTGAAGCTATCGCCCATGCGCGCAAACTGCTGACGAATGCCGAGAATTTCCCGGGCGACTGGATCCGCGATCTCCTCACGTGGCCGCTCGGCCCTGCACTCGGTCAGTGCTGCGGCGGCACGGTGCGCGTTTTGTTCGAGCGTTTTGGCGTCCGAGAGTTCGACCAGATCGCCACTCTCGCCACGGATCTTGACGATGGCGATAGTGTCTTGCTTCGCCCAACGCAAAGCGGAGAGCCCCCTAGCGTGCTCAAGACGTGCCGTGCGCTTCATGCGCTGCCGGCACCGGTTGCGCGGCTCGTCGACGACATGCTGAGCGGCCGGCGGAGCATCGAGGCGACATTTGTCAGTCATGCCGAGAATGAGCCGCCTTACTTCATCGAGCCTTACCTCTTGCGACGCCCACCGCTGTTCATCTACGGCGCCGGCCATGTCGGTCAGGCGATCGTCAAGATTGCGGCAGATCTCGCATTCGATATTCACTGGGTCGATACGCATGCCGAGCGATTTCCCGGGGAAATGCCAGCCAACGTGCTGCGCGTCATTGCGCGTGACCCCGCGCTTATTGCGAATGCGGCACCTGATGATGCGTTTCACCTCGTGCTTACATACTCGCACGCGCTGGACCTTGCGATCTGCCACGCGTTGTTGGCGCGGTCGCGGTTCAGGTTTCTTGGCTTGATCGGGTCTGAAACAAAACGAGCAAGGTTTCACAAGCGCCTGCGTGAGGGCGGTGTGAAGCCGGCGGCGCTCAACGAACTGGCATGCCCGATTGGCATCGGCAGTTTGCGCGGCAAGGAACCCGCAACGATTGCGGTATCCGTCGTCGCACAGCTGATCGAGCGCTTGGAGGAGTCGCGCGAGGCCGGTGGCCCGACTGCGGAGGAAGAACATGGCGCAAGCCAGCGATTATCTGCTTGAATTGGCGAACCTGACGAAGTCTTTCCCGGGTGTCTTGGCGAATGACAGCGTTTCGTTTCGCGTTGGCCATGGAGAGATTCATGCGCTCCTTGGTGAGAACGGTGCCGGCAAGTCCACCCTCGTGAAGATGATCTATGGCGTGCTGCGTCCGGACGGCGGGGTCATGCATATCCATGGTGAAACCTACGCTCCGATGAGCCCCTCGGAAGCTCGTGCACATGGCATCGGAATGGTCTTTCAGCATTTTTCGCTTTTCGAGGCGCTGTCCGTCGCTGAGAACATCGAGCTCGGTATCAATCCAGAACTCGCCAAAGGCGATTTGCGCAGCCGTATCGTTGAAGTATCGGAGTACTACGGGCTCAAGCTCGATCCGGATCGCATCATCGGAGACCTTTCCGTCGGCCAGCGTCAACGCGTCGAAATTGTACGTTGCCTGCTGCAGAATCCGCGTCTGATCATCATGGACGAACCGACGTCGGTGCTCACCCCACAGGAAGTCGAGGTGCTGTTCGGCACGCTTCGCCAGCTCGCCAAAGAGGGCTGCTCGATCCTCTATATCTCGCATAAGCTCGAGGAAATTCGCGCACTCTGTGATCAGGCAACAATCTTGCGCGGCGGCAAGGTTGTTGCGACGTGCATCCCCTCCGAGCAAACGGCAAAGAGCCTTGCTGAACTGATGATCGGAGATGTCGTCGTGCCCGCCAAGCGCGAAGGTGGTGTTGCGGGAGATGTGCGATTGCGCCTCAGCAACTTGTCCTTGCCAAGCTCTCACCAATTTGGCGTCGATCTGAAAGACATGTCACTGGAAGTGCGTGGGGGTGAAATACTTGGCATCGCCGGTGTTGCCGGGAACGGCCAGGAAGAATTGATGGAAGTCCTGATCGGCGAACGCGCACTTGAGCACGGCGGGGCGATCGAACTAGACGGCGTTGCGGTCGGCAGCATCGGGCCGGATCAGCGCCGAACGCTTGGCATGTGCTGCGTGCCTGAGGAACGACTGGGGCACGGTGCGGTGCCCGGAATGTCGCTTGTCGATAACACCGCTCTGTCAGCACGTATCCGCAAGAATCTGGTGCGAGCGGGTTTCATTGATCAAAAAAATACCGAGCGGTTCGCCCGCCAGATCGTGGCTGATTTCGATGTGCGTACCGCCGGTATTGACCATGCGGCGCGCAGTCTATCGGGCGGCAACCTGCAAAAGTTCATCATGGGGCGCGAAATCCTGCAAGCGCCGTTGGTCTTGGTTGTGTCGCAACCGACATGGGGCGTTGATGCTGGTGCGGCCGCCGCCATTCATACGGCACTTCTGGAGTTGGCCAAAAGTGGGTCTGCCATTCTGGTGATCTCGCAGGACTTGGATGAATTGCTGGTCATCTCGGATCGTGTCTCGGTTCTCGCCGATGGGCGTCTCACGCCGGCGCAGGATGTCGCCAGCGTAACGGTGGAGTCGATTGGTATCAGCATGGGTGGTCAGGCGACCGGGGGTGCGGCTCATGTTTAGACTTGAGCCACGCAAGGAGCCGTCAGCGGTTATGCTTTACGGCACGCCGTTCATCGCATTGGTTCTCACAGTTGTCGCAGGCTTCATCTTGTTCACCGTACTCGGAAAAGACCCGGTGCGTGCGACCTATCTTATTTTCCTGGAACCATTGACGACTGCCTATGCGCTGTCGGAATTGACGGTCAAGGCAACGCCGCTGATCCTGATCGGTGTCGGCCTCGCACTTGGGTTCAGGGCCGGCGTCTGGAACATTGGTGCCGAAGGGCAATTCACCCTAGGCGCGCTGACCGGCGGTGCCGCCGCGCTGGCACTCTACGAAGTTCAGGGCATCTGGGTGCTGCCGCTGATTTGCGTTGCAGGCGTCCTCGGCGGCATGGCATGGGCTGCGATACCGGCGTTGCTCAGAACGCGTTTCAATACCAACGAGATCCTCGTCAGCCTGATGTTGGTCTATGTCGCAACGCTCCTATTGAGCATTCTGGTGCACGGCCTGCTGCGTGATCCGGAAGGACAGAATTTCCCGGAGAGTCGCCTGTTTCATGATTCCGCATTGCTACCTGTTCTGATCGAGCAAACCCGGGCGCATATCGGTTTCCTGGTTGCGATCGCCGTTGTTGTCATTGCCTGGATCCTGCTGCGCGCCCACATTCTTGGATTTCAGATCAAGGTCGTCGGCCAGGCGCCACGGGCGGCACGGTTTGCTGGCTTTTCGAACGATCGCGTCGTGTGGTTCTGCTTCCTGCTGTCCGGTGGCCTGGCGGGGCTTGCCGGGGTATTCGAAGCGACCGGCCCGGTCGGCCAGTTGGTTCCGGCACTTCCGGTTGGCTATGGGTTCACGGCGATCATTGTCGCGTTCCTCGGGCGCCTGCACCCGATCGGCATTCTGCTCAGTGGACTGCTTCTGGCACTGACGTATATCGGCGGCGAGTCGGCGCAGATTTCGATGAGTCTGCCAGCTGCGACCACGCATGTGTTTCAGGGCCTGTTGCTGTTCTTCCTGTTGGCGACCGACGTCTTCGTGAACTACCGCCTGAAACGCACACCGCGGGTGCGCAGCTCGACGGCTTCGGTATCTGGCGCAGTCAACCAACCCAAGGGCGATTGAACCATGGACCTCATCGTCAACATTTTGATCGGTGTCATAATCGCGGCTACGCCTCTCGTGTTCGCTGCGATCGGAGAGCTTGTTGTCGAAAAGTCCGGTGTTCTCAATCTCGGCGTCGAAGGCATGATGATCATCGGTGCGATTGCGGCGTTCGCAACGGCAATTGAGACAGGAAGCTTCGTGGCGGGCATCGCTGCCGCGGTCATTTGCGGTGCCTTGATGGCTTTGTTGTTTGCCGTTCTGACGCAGACACTGCTGGCCAATCAGGTGGCAACTGGCCTTGCGTTGACGATGTTCGGCCTTGGATTGGCGGCGCTGATCGGACAGTCCTATTCGGGCAAGTCTTTGCCGTCGTTCCCGAAGCTGTCGATCCCCGGCTTGAGTGACCTGCCGATCGTCGGGCCTCTCCTTTTCGGGCATGACGCGTTGGTATATCTTTCGTTCGCCATTGTTCTTGCGGTTGCATGGATTTTGACCCGAACGCGCATCGGGCTCATTGTCCGGGCGATCGGCGAGAACCATGACGCGGCGCATGCAATCGGCTATCCCGTTGTGGCCTATCGCTACGCGACGCTGGCGTTCGGTGGCGCCTGTGCCGGTCTCGGCGGCGCCTACCTCTCCATGGTACAAACACCTTTGTGGGTGGAGAACATGACGGCGGGGCGTGGGTGGATCGCTTTGGCACTCGTCGTGTTTGCCGCCTGGAGGCCGTGGCGGGTTCTGTTCGGCGCCTATCTTTTCGGCGGCATCACGATTGTGCAACTTCACAGCCAGGCCTTCGGGCTTGAAGTTGAGCCGCAACTTCTTTCCATGCTGCCGTATTTGGCAACGATCGTAGTTCTGGTTCTGATCTCCTATGATCGGTCCAAGGCGAGTCTCAATGCACCCGCCAATCTGGGTCAGACCTTCTTTGCTTCGGCTTAGGGATTAGGTAACAACTCGAGCAGTCACGCGGATAACCCAAGGAGAAAATCAAATGGATCAATCAAAACGACTGCTGGTCGCAGCGGGCGCGGCACTTGCCGTCGCTACAGCGATGGCCGCGACCGGAGCGCTCGCGGCAGATAAAACCAAAATCGGTTTTGTCTACGTCGGCCCGATCGGTGATCACGGCTGGTCCTATCAGCACCACCAAGGCCTCGAAGCCATCAAGAAGGAATTCGGCGACAAGGTTGAGACGACCTTCGTCGAGAAGGTCTCCGAGGGCCCGGATGCCGAGCGCGTGATCCAGCAATTGGCCCAGAAAGGGCACAAGCTCATCTTCACGACGTCTTTCGGATTCATGAACCCCACGTTGAAGGTGGCGAGACGCTTCCCCAATGTCCGCTTCGAACATTCGACCGGCTTCAAACGATCTAAGAACGTATCGACCTACAATATTCGCTTCTACGAGGGGCGCTACGTCGCCGGTTTGATTGCGGGCAAGATGACGAAGACGAACACCATCGGTTACATCGCCTCGTTCCCGATCCCGGAAGTTGTGATGGGAATCAACGCGGCCTACCTTGGCGCCAAGTCCGTCAATCCAGACATCAAGCTCAAGATCATCTGGGTCAGCACTTGGTTTGACCCGGGCAAGGAGGCAGACGCGGCGAAGGCGCTGACAGATCAAGGTGCGGACGTTCTCTTCCAGCATACCGATTCACCGGCGGCAATGAAACTCGCCGAGCAGAAGGGCATCCATGCGATCGGCCAAGCATCCGACATGATGGCGTTCGGCAAGAACGCGCAGCTGACGGCGTTGGTCAACAACTGGGCGCCCTACTACATTTCTCGTGTCAAGGCGGTTATGGACGGTAGCTGGAAGTCAATCGACACCTGGGGAGGCATCAAGTCCGGCATGCTCACCTTCGCCAAATGGAATGACAAGATTCCACCAGCCGTTGTCCAGCTCGCTGAAGCGGCACGCGACAAGATTGCATCGGGTCGCTTGCATCCTTTCACCGGTCCGATGAAGAAGCAGGACGGTACAGTGTTTCTCAAAGACGGTCAGAAGATTGCCGACAAGGACCTTGCCGGAATGAACTTCTATGTCGAAGGCATTGAAGGTTCGCTGCCGAAGTAGGTCTTGATCGCAGCGCGGTCGCGCGGGAGCCGGTCGATGGACCGGAGTCCCGCGACGACCGCAGTTGCAATTGCTATCAGTCCGTCATCGGGTTGCACGCGCCGCTCATGATCGAACCAACCAATAGACATATCCTACGCGGTCAGGTCCTGTCCTTCCGCGACGACCCGTTTCTGGTTGGGCCTGACGCGGCGATTCAGTTCGAGTCCGACGGTGCGGTTCTGATCGAGAATGGCAGGATACGGCGTGTAGGTCCCGCGCAGCCAATCATCGCAGAAAATCCTCGGCTCGCCGTCGAGTCTTACACACAAGACATCATTATGTCCGGGTTTGTGGATTGCCATGTTCACTACCCGCAATACGAGGTGATTGCATCCTATGGCGAGCAGCTTCTCGAATGGCTCAATCGATATACGTTTCCTGCGGAATTGAAGTTCGAAGATAGCGAATACGCGCGCCAAGCCGCGGAGTTCTTCCTCGACGAGTGCTTGTGCAATGGAACGACAACCGCATCGGTCTATGCCACGGTTCATCCTCAGTCGGTCGATGCGTTTTTCAGGGCCGCCCAGGCCCGCGGCATGTGCATGGCGACTGGCAAGGTCATGATGGACCGCGGTGCGCCGGAGGGGCTGATCGACACGCCACAATCGGGTTTTGATCAGTCCAAGGCGCTGCTTGAGAAATGGCACGGCAACGACCGACTGAAGTATGTGGTGACGCCGCGATTTGCCGTGACATCGACGCATGAGCAACTCGAAGCAGCCGGCGCATTGTGGCAGGCCCATCCAACCGCACTTATGCAAACGCATATCAGCGAGAACGCCGCCGAGATCGCGTTGGTCGGGGAACTGTTTCCCGAGACGACGGACTATTTTGGCGTGTACGAACAGTTCGGTCTGGTCGGACAAGGCTCGAACTTCGGTCACGCCATTCACTTGACTGACCGCGAACGGCAAGCATTTCGAACAACCGGATCCGGCATTTCGCACTGCCCCACGTCCAACTTGTTCCTCGGCTCCGGACTGTTCGACATGGAAGACCTTCGCGAAAGTTCGAATGACGTTCCCATCGGCCTTGCCACCGATATCGGCGGCGGCTCGTCTCTGTCGATGCTGCGAACAATGCGCGCATCGTATGAAATCTGCCGCCTGAACGGTTATAATCTGCATCCCGCCAAGGCGTTCTATTTGGCGACATGTGGTAGCGCACGGACAATGTTGCTCGACGATCGGATCGGCAATGTCGAGGCCGGCAAAGATGCGGATTTGATCGTGTTGGACTTGCACTCGACACCGGCGATTGCCAACAGAATGCGATACGCCAAAGACATTTGGGATGCCTTGTTCGTCCAAATGATGATGGCCGACGATCGTGCCATCCGTGCCGCGTTTATAGGCGGGAAAAAACAGTACATGCGGCCGGGCAGGCAATAATGCCAGGGTGAACGGCTGGTCTATCGAGCATGCGCTGACCGTCCTGCCCAAACGGACCGCCAGGGGTTCGGGCAACCAAGGGCTGTGCTGGGTGTTCAACGGAACAGGGCACAGGCCGGGACAACCGGAGCAAAGCCAGGGCAGGCGCCGACATCTCGACCTGAGATGGCAGTTAGGCGACCTCCGAGATTCCGTTTTCTCCCATTTTCATTTGCTTGATGGGCAGATCGATAATGAAGGTTGCGCCTTCGTCCAATCGACCGTCGGCATCGAGCTTGCCGCCGTGCCGCTCGACAATTTTTCGAACGGTCGCCAAGCCAACGCCGGTACCTTCGTATTCCAGGCGACCGTGAAGGCGTTGGAAGATTTTGAACATCGTTTCCTTGTATGCATTGTCAAAGCCGATGCCATTGTCGATGACTTTCAAGCGCACCATTTCGCGATCGGCTTCACCAAGGTTGGGTTCGATCAACTCGGCTTCGATACGCACGATCGGCTTGGTATCTGGCTTTTGAAACTTCAGAGCGTTGGAAATGAGGTTTTGGAGCAGCATGCGAATTTGGGTCGCATCGGCTTCGATGCTCGGAAGCTGCGCGCTTATCACTTCCGCGTCCAACTCGTCGATTCTAATTTGCAGGTCGGACAGAACCCCGTCCAGCAAGTGGTTCAGATCGATCATTTTCGGCGGGTCTACTTTGGTGGCGACGCGCGAATAGGCGAGCAGATCGTTAATCAGAAGGCGCATGCGCGATGCCGCGTTCTGCATCCGATCAATGAACATTTTGCCATCATCCGGGAGCGTCTCGGCGTATCGCGTTGACAGACGGTCGCCAAATGCCTCGATCTTGCGGAGTGGCTCCTGCAGGTCGTGTGATGCAACGTAGGCGAATTCCTGCAGCTCGCGGTTCGACTGCTCCAGCTTCTTCAAGTAGATCTGCGTCTGCTCGGCGAACTGCTCGGATTCAGTGATGTCCTGGTAGGTGGCGATTGTCCCGCCTTCTGCCATCGGTTCGTTCATCACGGCGATTACTCGGCCATCGCGCAATTTCTGCTTGATCGTGACACGCTGAGACAAGGCAGAAGGATCGCGTCTTTCCGACAAGGCTCGGCGGGCATCCTCGTCGTTGTAGTTGCCGAGGCTGATCGAGTAGTTCATGATCTCGGCCAGCTTGATCCCCGGCTTCACGACATCCGGCGAAAAGCCATACATCTCGAGATAGCGGCGGTTGCACACGATCAGTTTTTGATTGTCGTCAAACATGCAAAGTCCCTGAATCATATTGTTCAGAGCACTATCGAAATGCACGTTTCTATTGTGCAGTTTTTTTGAGACGCGAAGTATGTCAAACTCGCGTTGCTTGATTTCGCTGATGTCCGACCGGATCTTGACAGTCCCGCGGTCAGAGGTTCTGCGCTCGTTGATCAAGACCCAACGATTGTCACTCAAATTGAGCTCGTACGGCTCTGTCGGATTCTGGTGGCGGTGGAGGCGTTGCCGGAAGTATGTCTCTTCATCCATTCCGTTCAGGCAATAGGTGCCACGGCGGATCGATTCTTGCAGGATGTGTTCGTACCTGGCGCCTGGAATGATTATGTCGGCGACGTTTGGGCAGAGGTCTACATATTGCCGATTGTAGACAACCAGTCGATCCTCGGCATCAAAAAGTGCAAAGCCGTCGGCCATCACGTCGAGAGCGTGCATCATGCGCTCACGTGCGGCATCAGCAATTTGCGAGAACTGTGCATTCAAATCAACAGGCTCTGGCTTGTCGCTCGCATTCTCTCGAACGGTCTCAACGACCGAGCCGCTAGCAAGTCTGCGGCGGCCTATCACAAGGTTCCGCGCTGTCGTTGCCTTGTAGCTGAACGAGTATGATTTGCCCGGTTCAAGTCGGCTCAGTGACTTCTGAACGAGGCGGTCGACTTCGGCTGCCGGCATCTCGTGTCGCCCCAGGGAAATGCGGATGAGTTGCGCTAGCGGGACGCCGGGTGAAACGTCCTTGTCTTCATAACCGCACAGCTCGCGATAAAGCTGATTGCAAACGAGCAGTCGAAGGTCGGAATCAAACAATGCCAGACCGACATCGGCGCCGGCCATGAGATAGGCCAGTTCGGCATTTTCATCATTCACCTGTGCCAAGTCCAGGTCGGGCATTGCGCACAGATTTTCATCGTTTAGTTGCGACGATTTCATGGTCTGAGGGCCTATCGAGGGATCATTGTTGATGAACGAAGCGTATAGATTAATTCTGAATAAAGCCTTGCCTGAGAGATTGAAATTTTATCCGTTAAGTTTTGATAAACCTTTTCCCTTCAATAAATTGTCGTCAGACTTCTCGTGGTTGTGTTGTCGCCGAAGTGCGTTGGGGGATAGTATGCAAAGTGCGGACAAGCAAACGATTGCCGTGATGTTGTTGGCAGTTGGTGTTGTGTTGGCCATCCTAGTTGAGCCACTGTCTCAACTCCTCTCTCCAATTGCGCTTCACGCCCTCTTGGTCGTCATATGTCTCTCGATGATCCCCTTTGCGGATGGGGCTGACAGGGACCTCCTGGCGGTAGACAGGCGGGCTTGGCTGCTGGTCGGTTGGCAGCAATTTGTTCTGCCCAGCATCGTGCTTGCCATCGGCATCCTCGCGGATTTTCCCGATCAGGTTGTCTCGTTGATGATCGTCACGGCGTGCGCCGGCGCCCTCTTCGCAGCTCCCATGCTGGCCGGTTTGCTTGACCTGAACCGTCAACGAGCATTGCAGAGTATGATCCTGTCGACGCTGTGCATGCCGGCATCGCTCTACTTTTTTCTGAGCATTCACCACGGCGCCCACGTACATCTCGACCTGAACGAATATATTCAACGTGCGGTCATCTTCCTTGGAACTCCATTTGTGGTCCTGCTGGGTTATCGCCTTGTATGTCGCTCGCTCGCCCCCGGCGTCGCCAAGACGATTGAAAACGGTAGCTATTGGGGGTCGATCCTGGCGTTGCTCGTTTTCGGAATGGGGATCACACATCCTGTCGCCGTCCAGATGTACACGAACCCGGCGCTGGTGGTTTTCTATCTCACGATTGTTTCGGTGCTTAGCATTGGGATGTACGTCCTGACGGTCATTGTCATGCATAGTTACGGGATCAAAGAGGCCATGACGGCCGGAATCTTGAGTGGCTTCCGCAATGTCGGCCTGTCGTTTGCTTTGGTCGGCGATATGCTTGGTTCTGGACTGGCTCTTTACGTTGGTTTGTCCATGTTGCCGATCTTCCTCGCTCCTGCGGTCATTCGTTTGGTGTCATATGCTGGACCGAGCCCCGAACCCGACCGCGCGTAGGGCAGTTCACCGGAAACTAGGGCCTGGCGATCCTAACACCTGCGCGCGGCGGAAGAACCCGCTCCGTCCGGCAGGGGTTGGCGAAGCCGGCCTGTGGCGACGTCGCTCAACCCATGAGAATATAGAGTAGAACAGGCGTTGCAGGTCTTTCGTCTTGGCGCCTCGAACTGGACTCTGCCTCGCCGAGCCAGCCGTGCGTGGTGAGTGTCAACTGACCCGGATATAGGCCCAATTCCGTCGCGTCGGATTTCGCTCGAGACCACCAGCACCATCGAAGATCGGCGCGCCACCAAGTGCGGACGCGCATCGAGCCGGCAGATGCCATTTGCTGCAGGCGCTTCGTTGCCCTCTGGAGCAACGCAGTCGCGCTTGGAACTGGCGCCCTGTGTCAGACCACGCCCAGATGAGGCGATGCTCTCACGATCTCTCCTTCTGATCCTGTGCCGCATCTTTCAATCGGAGCGACATGTGCGTCGCATGTCGTTGTTGAGCTTGGGCTTACAAACCAAGATCGATTGCTGTCGCCGTGGAATGCCGGTAGTAGTGTCGCGAACTGCACTGTTGCGCTCGGCCAAATGAGAAAGCTTGGTCCGAGCCGCCTCGCTGATGCGTTCTGGCGCCAAAAGCGGACCGTCAAAGCGCCGTTCGGGCCATCTCGGATATCGTCCTTGGTGTCGCGATGTCTGATCTCGCCAGTCCCTACCTCGAATCCACGAAGGCCAGGAGTATCGCTCGCATCAACGCCTACACGATCACTTCTTGACCACCCTGGCTGTTGTAGCGAACGCCCTCAATACCCCTTTGGCAAATAACCGCACCACACGCTCGTGAGCCGGACGGCGCTGTTTGGCACAATAAGGTTGCCTGTGGTTTGGCGGCTCTAGTTGCGCGAGGAATTGGTAGCCAAAGCGCAATCGTCGTTTCACGCTGAACTCTGCTCCTGATGGCAATGCTGGCTGGCAAGACGCAAGCAGTGATTTGGATCGAAACTGTGCTTCCACGATCTCACGTCAATTCCTGGAATATCGCGACGATTTGCGGAAGCACCACCCGGCCGGTCGCCGCCGCATCGAGCGGCGCGTCGAAAGATTGAAATGCGCGATCGCGGGGTGATGGCTTCCGGGAGTAAAATTCTCAATCTCGCTTGAAGCGATGTGATATTTCATTTGATATCATAAATAAGAATTAAAAGGTGTAATGAAATAATCGTTGGTGATGAGGTCGTTTGTTTAATTGTTAAGTCGGACGGTAGTGAAATTCATTTCGACATTTTATGGTCGAGTTTAACCTCGCATATATATTAATCGCGTATTATCCTGAATTGGAGTGAAAGCATACGTGAGTTAGTATTTAAATGTCTCGTGATCAGAAGTTAAAGAATCCGAAGAGTCGGGCGTTTGGAAAGCGCGCGAGTTCGGTTGGTCTGCCGCGAGGTAACGCCGGGCATGTCGCGCCAGCGCAACCGAGGCAATCTGCTGCTGGCTCTGTTAGACCATCGATATCCATTGGCTCGGAGAAGGCCGTCGAAGGGCCACCTCGGCAGCGCGGTCGGATTCTTCCGGCGCGATCCTCGCAAGTGCCAAGGGAGGATGCGCAATTCACGAGCGACGAGGCTGTAGCTGCTCCTACTGAGCGCTCGGAGCGCCCCGCAAAGAAAGTGCGGGATCGTCCAGATGCATACGTGTTCATGTTCGTCTTGTTGACATTCGCTTGCATCGCCGGCGTCTGGTACGGCAACCAAAAGTTCGCGCCTGAGATGTATCATAGCTCGGGTCCCCTTGCGTTCGCGAAGGCCTTTGACAAGGGCAAGAATTTCGCAACCTTCGATTTGAACATCAATATTCGCGAGATGCGGAACGAGCAGATCAAGCGCTTCAAGAAGGCACCGGAAGTCGTTGTTCTGGGTGCAAGCCATTGGCAGGAAGCGCATGTTGAACTGCTGCCGCAGATGGATTTCTACAACGCGCATGTGCATCGCGACTACTATGAGGACATGCCAGCGGTCGTCGAGATGTTCGTTCGTCACGACAAGTTGCCGCGCAAGATGATCATTGCCATTCGCGATCGCCTATTCACACCCGTCGCCGATCGCACGGATTTTCTTTGGTTGCCTGGCATTCCTTACTATCAGGCGATGGCCAAGAGATTGGGTATCGAGCCGCACGCCTACTGGGAAACGATGCCGGTGCAGCGGTGGCGTGAACAGATGTCTGTGCGGATGCTCTATTCCAATGCCTTGCGTTGGTACAAGGCGCCGGTCAAACCTCATGAAACATCTCAGAACTACTTCGATACATTGGACGTCTTGTTACCTGGCGGGTCGATTCATTGGTCTGGTGAACATGCAAGGTTCTTCACTCCAGAGCGCTCAGAACGCTTGGCCAAGGAGTTCGCTGCCCAGAACTTCGCTTCGCCACCCAAGATCGATCCGAAGGGTATCGCCACGCTTGATCGCTTGTTCGCATATCTTAAGGATAAGAACGTCGATGTCTCGCTCGTACATCCGCCGTTCAATCCAATTTACTACGATCGCGTCAAGAATGGTGCCTATCGTAAAGGGTTGGCAAGAATCGAGAAGATTACCCAGGACTTTGGAAAGAAGTACGGCTTCAAGGTGTTCGGGAGCTTCAATCCGGTTGACGTGGGATGCACGGCGGAAATGTACATCGACGCCGAGCACTCGAACCCCGAATGCCTCGGGAAGATTTTCCAGCAATACGCAGCGATGAACGCTGTCGAGAAAGAGGCAACGCCAGTCAAACCGCCGGTCTCAGCCTACACTGACTTCGAGCGAGAGCTGCCAGTTGCTGCCATCGGACAGTTGGCCGGGTCGGACGTGACGACTTCGGACGTCTTGGCGACCGTCAGCCGCGATGAAGTAACTCCGGCTCGTACAGAACCATCGGTAGTCCCGAAGCGCGTTGCAGCTGCGGCTCAAACGCTGGTGCCGCTTCCCGTGCAACGGCCGAGCCAGGCGCCGCCGTTGCCGGTTCGCAATCCATTTTTTGCGGCGGCTGTACACTGTTTTCCGCACAGCCCGCTGAAGCAACAGAGCAGCTTTTTCGCCCCCTCTCTTGATGTCGGCCGGCGCAAGCGCGGCTTGACGAGAATTGCCCATACGAACTTGGAGCGCGCGCAATGATGCCCTTTCATTCATATGAATTCGTGCTTGGGTTCCTGCCGATCAGCTATATGCTCTTTCTGCTTGCCTTCCAGCTGGGTGGCTGGCCAATGGCAATCCGCGCCCTTGGCGTTGTCTCGTTGGCATACTATTCACAGTTCGGCTTGGAGCCGGTCGTGGTGCTGGCGCTGTCGGTCGCATTCAACTTCGTGCTCGGCCGCGTCTTGATCGGCCTCAGCCCCGAGCAAAGAAGTCGTGCGGGCGCGCTGCTGGTCCTGGGTGTTGTCGCGAACCTTGGGATGCTCGGTTATTTCAAGTATTCCAACTTCTTCATCGACACCGTCAATCAAGTGGGTGGCACCGGCTTTTCTCACCTACAGATCATTCTTCCGATCGGGATATCTTTCTTCTCGTTCATCCAGATCGGTTATCTGATCGAAGCTTATAACGGCGAAGCCCAGCGTCAACCCTTCAGCCGCTACCTGGTTTTTGCAACGTTCTTCCCATGCATTGCTGCGGGGCCTCTCGTGCTGCAGCGGGAAATGTTCGGTCAGATGGATGGCCGTGAGGACCGCGCGTTCAATCCGAGACGCCTGGCAGCTGGTCTGACGCTCTTTGCCATGGGCTTATGCAAGAAGTGTTTACTGGCAGACTCGATCGCACCCTATGCCGACACCGTGTTCAACGGTGTTGGTTCGGGCATGGCTGTATCAACCCTCACTGCATGGGCGGGTGCGTTGTGCTACACGCTGCAGCTCTACTTTGATTTCTCGGGCTATTCCGACATGGCGCTTGCCTTGGGCCTGATCTTCGGATTGAAGCTGCCGCTGAACTTCAACTCTCCGTTCAAAGCCAGCAACATCTCAGACTTCTGGCGCCGCTGGCACATGACCATGACGCGGTTCTTCACCAACTTCATCTATACGCCGCTTGCTATGAACGGGATGCGTCGGTCGATGGGTGCCAAGGGTGGACAATTGTCACGATACGTGCAGACGGCCGCCGTGCCTGCCATCGTTACATTTCTAGTTGCCGGAATCTGGCATGGCGATGGATGGACCTTTGTAATCTACGGGCTTATTCACGGCTTCGCCATTGCAATCTATCTGGGTTGGCGCGAGCTGAAGCTCATGGTGTTGCCAACGCCTGTGGCGTGGGGCCTGACAATGGCGGTTGTAGTCACCGGATTGGTCGTCTTCCGCGCAGACAGTCTAGCCACTGCGACAACGATGCTCGGAAGTATGTGGACACCGTCGCTCATGCCTCAATTGGGCGCGGCACTCGTTGAGCTCGACCTGCGGAAAGCATTTGCGTTCATCGTCCTGCTTGGCTCGGTTGTGCTGCTGCTGCCAAACACGCAACAGATTTTGCACGGCGATTGGGTCAGTGTCGACGCGATGCCGCCTGAAACGGCGGCTGAGGCCGGTGCCGTGAAATGGCGGCCAGAGCCGATGCAGGCCGTAGCCGCCAGCGTCGTGGGCTGCCTTGCGTTGACGTCGCTCGGAGCAAGTACTGCTTTTCTCTACTATCAATTCTAAAGGATGAAAGACGCGTCATGAACCAGCAAATCAAAGATCTAAAAGAACTGGTGCTAGAGCTCCCTCAAGCAGTGGACTCGGAAGTCGCCGGCGACATCGAGAAAGAGTCCGTTTTTGTCTCCCCGGCAATCGATCGCATTGTCGTCAACGACGACATGACGACGGCGCGGCTCGTTCTGCGGGATCACTCGTCCAGCGACGAAATAGTCGACAAGGCGAAGCGCTTTCTCGAAGTCATGGTGAAGCAGGTTCGCGGCTTTGAGATCAAAGTCTTCAACGAAAACGTGCGCAAGGATAGTGGGCCTTATGAAGCAGACGTCAACCGCAAGCTCGTCGAGCGCGGCTGGCTCCATGATTATGGCAAGGGGCAGGTCGCATACTCCGGCCCTGTGTTGAAGCTGGCCCGGTTGGTGAACTCGAAAGCCGGCGACTTGTATGCCGAGGCTTTCGGCGCATCGGACGCTCATTTTCCTGCGCTGGTTGACGCTGAAACGCTCCATAAATGTGGCTACTTCGATAGCCATCCAAATGCGGTGACATTTGTCGGAAACATGGTCGAGGACTTTGACGCCATTGAAGAGTTCCGTTTGGCGAACTCATGCTCGGAGGGCGCATTGCTGCCGGACCAGGAGCACGTCCATCATGATGGAATGTGCCTCAATCCAGCAGCCTGTTTTCCATGCTACCCGTCGCTCAAGGGCAAGACCTTTGAAGAAGGCCAGTGCTACACTTGGATGGGGCGCGTGTTCCGATATGAATCGCGGAATATCAATGGTCTCGATCGCCTTTACGAATTCAACGTACGCGAACTCGTTTTTGTCGGCGATGAGGATTACTGCCGTGATTGCCGCACGACGGCGTTGGGGACGGTAGAAGAACTGTCTGCATACTTCGATCTGGACTTCCAACTTCAAACTGCAACGGATCCATTCTTCGCGACGGTTTCGGCTGCGAAGAAGTTCTGGCAGGCGGCCCAGGAAGTAAAGAACGAAATCAAGATCCCGGTGCTCAACGATAAGGGTGAGACCAAGCAGTTGGCCTGCGGCTCAATCAACCTGCATGGCTCGTTCTTCGGCAACAACTTCGACATAAAGGACGCTGCCGGCAATCCGGTTCACACCGGTTGCGTTGGTCTCGGGATAGAGCGCTGGGTGCTGGCAGCCTTCACGCAGCACGGCTTCGATCCGGATCGTTGGCCTGCAGCCGTTCGCGAAGTGATCTTCGATTAAACGACAACAGACGTAAGTTCAAAAGCAAGGGGATGAGAAGATGAGACTGTATCAAGTTATCGGCAACGTGCTGAAAGTCGAGCCAGAAACACTGACGGATGAAGCAAACGCAGAAACGATCTCGAGCTGGGATTCACTGCGGCACATCGAGGTCATCTTCGCTGTCGAGAGCGCGTTTCACACGCGTTTCACGATGCCTGAAATCGCGAGCCTTCGCAACTTGGGTGATATTCGACGTCTCCTCGAGAGCAAAGGCGTTGATATGGGAAGCGATGCGCCGGTTCGTGAAGCTGTTTGATGAAAGTGCGCAAACGGTAGTCGCTGCTGCGTGTTTTGGGGGGAGTAATTTAAATGAACGCTACGGGGCCAATCAAGCTTCTGATCGCTGACGATGATGCAGATGATCGTCTACTAATTGAAGACGCATTCGTGGAATGCCGCTTGAGCAATGAGCGTGACTACGTCGAAGACGGTGAAGACTTGCTGCACTATCTTCGCGCGGAGGGGAAGTGGTCACACCGCGATGCATCCAATTTGCCAGGCATTATTCTGCTGGACCTCAACATGCCGCGCATGGATGGAAGAACCGCGCTGACGCACTTGAAGGATGATCCAACGTTGAGACGGATTCCGGTCGTTGTGTTGACGACGTCGAAAGCCGAGGAAGATATCCTGCGCACCTACGATCTTGGCGTGAACTCGTTCATCTCGAAGCCGGTAACTTTTGACGGTCTTCTGAACGTTGTGCAGGCCCTCAATCACTACTGGATCGAGGTTGTGCAATTGCCGTCACGGGTTGAATACGCGTAGTCCGCTACGGAATCGATCTAGTTCGTCATGCTAGTATGGGCTTGTTGGTAGGATGGTTTCGAAAAACGATGGAAACTCGACCACCGTCTTGGTGATCGAGGACGATCCAGATGATTTCTTTCTAACTGATGATGTCCTCAAGTCCATTGAGGGGCAGCCATACCGCGTGTCTTGGAGCGGATCGTTCGAATCAGCGCAACAGTTGCTGAGCGAGCAAGAGTTCGACGTTGCGCTGGTCGACTACCAGATCGGCAAGAAAACCGGTCTGGACTTCATATCGGAGGTCGGGCCGTATTATCCGAATTGTCCGATGATACTGCTGACTGGCTTGCGCAGCGCCGAAATTGACCGGGCTGCACAAGCGGCCGGCGCCGCAGACTACTTGCCGAAAGAACTGCTGAGTGCCGAGTTCTTGGATCGCACCATTCGCTATACGCGGCAACACGCGGAGCGCTGGTCGCTACTGAATTCGATTCTGACAACGGCAGCCTCAGGTATGGTTGCGGTCGATCTTTCCATGAAACCGATCGTCTGGAATGTTCAGGCCTTACGTGCGCTGGATATCAATAGGCGCTTTGCTGCAGTTTCGTGGGATGAGGTTGCGATTGCGCTTGCCGGATTACCCGGCGACGACGCACTGCCCAGCGAGTTCCAGAACCGCCTCGGTAAGACATTCGAGGTCAAGATCGATGATGTGCCGGGCGTGGGCCAGGTCATTGCCTTTCATGATATTTCCGAACGCGCAGAGACGCAGGCGTTGCTTCTCAAGGCCGTCCAGGACGCGGAGCAGTCCAGCCAGCAAAAGTCCAAGTTCCTGGCGACGATGAGCCATGAGTTGCGCACGCCGCTGAATGGAATTCTCGGCATGGTTCAGGTCATGCAGCGTAGCGCACTCGACGATGACCAGAAGAATTCGTTGGAAACGATCAAAGGCTGTGGCGTCGGCCTGCTCGAGATGATCAATGATCTACTCGACCTGGCAAAGATCGAAGCGGGTGCGATGAAAGTCGAGAGCACCGAATTCGATCTCAATGATGTCGTGGAAAGCACGACCAAGTTGCTCGCGCCGACCGCATTCGCGAAAGAGTTGGAAATCGCGGCATTTCTCGAACCAACGATGCAAACGAAGCTTGAAGGCGATCCGGCTCGCGTCAAGCAGGTGCTGATCAATCTTGTTGGAAATGCCATAAAGTTCACATCGAAGGGGTCGGTCGCCATATCGATCAAGGCGGTCAAGTCTGCCGGTCAGAGTATGGTTCACTTTGATGTCTGCGATACCGGCCCTGGAATTGAGGAAGAACAGCAACACTATCTATTCGATCGCTTCCGGCAACTTGATACATCGTCATCATGCAATTCAAGCGGCACAGGTCTTGGCCTGGCTCTTTGCCGAGAATTTGTCTCCATAATGGGTGGCGAAATTGGAGTTGATTCCGCACCAGGCGAAGGTAGCCGTTTCTGGTTTCGCATTCCGGCGATAGGCGCCGACACTGCACAGGAGAGGCTGTCGAGCCGCAAGAAGCAGGAACTTTCCGGCGTATCGCTGCTGTTGGTCTCACGCGAAGACGCGATCCGGACTGTCGTTTCCGAGTATGTCGCAGCGCTTGGCGGGCAAGTGCAGTTTGTCGCGACCGAGCAAGACGCAATTGCGGCGTTGGATAAAGTTGGTTGCGATCACATCATTTTTGACAGTCATGGTGCGGATGGCGAGCCTTTGGCGCTCATCAACGAACTGCGTGCACACGGCCAAGCGAGTCAGATTTGGATGTTGCAGGCAAGGGACCAGGGCGCGCGCTCGGCTGATTGTCCCTTCGATGGTATCCTGCCGCGACCAATTACGAAATCCAGCATTGTGAAGCTGTGTCAGCTGCAGCGCCCATCAACGCAACCGGATGCGGCAGGCGAAGCCTCCGTTCAGTCGACAGCCAGCCACGACATGGGCCGCAGGTTGCGTGTCTTGGTGGCCGAAGACAACGTACCCAGCCAGCATGTGGCCAAAGCAATGCTGGGTAGCGCCGGCTACCACGTGGATACTGCTTCCGATGGTCACCAAGTCATTCATTTGGCAGAAAAAGAATGTTACGATGTCATACTCATGGATGTGTGTATGCCGGGAATTGACGGTCTGGAAGCGACAAAGATTATCCGAACAATGGAGCATGCAAAAGATATCGTGATCGTCGCCCTCACCGCCGATATCACTGTAGAAGCGAATTTCGTTGAGATCGGATTGGACCGGCACTTTCACAAGCCGGTTGAATGGGATGATCTCATCGCATTCCTTGATGAGCTGGATGCGGCCGCAGTGCCCCTTGCTGAGTTGGCGCCAACCTAACGGGCGTCTTGGAGTTCATGTCGCAGAGCGCTTCGACCGACGTTGCCGTTGCTCGCCGGTTCAATTGGTAAAATACGTCACTGAGCCATCAAGAGCATGCAGGATGCGGGATCCGTGGGTTCGCGGCTTGGTCGGTCGCACAGGTCATGCGCCGATTGCTTTCTGCCAATTCTATGGCATTTCGGGCAAGGATCAATGCGCTCCAATACGACCGCGTCGTTGCCTCCAGCCGCTTGTCAGTATCGGGACTGCGTGCCATTTCGAAGCACAAGCCGTGAGACAGGTCTTCCAGTCGTGCGGCCAACTCCTCGATTTCCAGGGCATTTCTTGATTGGTAATCAGAGGCGATATCGTGCTTCAGTTTCTCGATCTGCTCTTGCATCATCTTCTCTTTCAACCAGTCCGTCTATTTGATCATGCCTGCAAAGATCAGGCCATGTTGATGGCCCTTAACACGGACCATTAACGGGCTTTTCCTGTTATTCGGCTGCACATAGGTTTGACGCGAGAGCCACGTGGTCAATCGACGTGGCCTGTGCATGGACACCGGTCCGAGGTGGTATCGTAAGATGCCGGGCCTAAGGGCACAGCGAGGTGTGTCACGCCGATACAACCCAGAACGCCGGCCTTCATTGTCGTCGCGCCGGCATCAAGCCGCCTAGTTCTGCGGAATGCGCCGAACCTGGTGTTCGTGAGGTCGAGGTTCTTGCCAACTTGAAATGACATCCGGTGCGCGTCGTTCGTTCACAAGATGAACTTAAAGCTTATCTCGCGCAGAAGCTTGCGTAGGATGGCTTCGTCATAATCGTCGTAGTTGAGTGCTTGAATGACGAACGAACCTGGCCCCCCAATGACGTTTTTGCGGTAGTACTCATCCAGCCCGGCCGCTTCACCAACGATCGCCAGTCCGTTGACCGTTATTCCGGCTGCGACGGCTGCATCGCGGGCGGCTTGGGGAGGGGGATGAACGTTATTCGAGCCGTCACCTGAAACATCAATGACCTGGCGTCCTGACGAGAATGGTGCGGTTCGCACGAGCCTCATCGAGAATTGTATGGCGCCTGCAATATGCGTGAAGCCATCTGGGAGGCGGCGTGGCATATTCGAAAGATGCTCCGCGAATGCCGCGGCGCTGCTTGCATCTCCTACAATCTGCCATGGTATTGAAACGAACTGATCCTGGTATCCGGACCACTGCACCGCCGTCACGGCAATACGCTTGTTCTGGCCGCGTTGAATCGCTTCGAGAACCGATCGATGCCTGAACGCCTTGGCAAGACCGTTCTTTTGAAGGTCGAATTCACGCCGATCGACGCTTGCGGAGACGTCGAGGGCCAGGACCAGGACGAGGTCAACATTCATTGTCGAACGAACATTGAGGGACGTCGACGTAAGCGCGATTGCTGCCCCCGCCACGACCATCAACCGCGACATGGATCGTCGTGCGACTATACCGATGGAGAGGTTGCGTTTGCCAGGGACACTCAATGGATTTGATTCCTCAAGTTGGAGAAAACGAAGCCCAGCATGCCTGATGATGGATGCCTCGCCAATGGCCAACTTCTTGCGCCAGCAGATAACGGCAGCGTGGGAGGTCACGTCGATGAGAGGTGCCGAAGAAGCCAATACTTGAAGGCCTGGGTTGGTGAGCTGAGATGGCCTTGTTTGGCGGGAAAGGAGAAAGCCAGCTTTCAATGTGCCTGATATTGGAAATCTGTATCAAGACTGCTGATTTAGACTCGTTCTCGACGAGCTCATCCCATGGAGCAGTTCTCGGACCATCAACAACAGCTTGCATGCGTACGAACCCGGTCGACACAACGAGCCGACTGCGTCCCTGATTTTGGTGCAATCCCGCTTTGTGAGCCATTCAAGTTAATCTCCGTTGGTTGCGAGAAAAACTGTCGTCGCGACCGCTTTGGGCGCATTGCATTGGCCAGCTCTCTTCGCAAGAAGAAACACCGAGGATGGGGAGGCAGGTTCCAGACCTTCGCCAATCGGATCCGGAAAGGTGCAGAAATATCCAATCCGTGACAGG